>NZ_JBZEGG010000006.1:0-204541 GCF_058313095.1 Pseudogemmobacter sp. TB195 | reverse complement strand
AGAGACCTTCGTGCAAATGGACCACAGGCCGACAATGCACTAACATTCAAACCGGACCACTCAGTGGGGGCATTCCAGCGTTGATGATTGGCCCGGCTGGTGATGGACCACGTTGTACCCTGGGCGCCGTGGACCGGCCCGAGATCGTTGCGGGCGCGGTGGCGATCCGTCTGTAAGCGGGGCCTCGGCGGAGCGGATCGCGTCGGTCGTGCGCGCCTTGGCTGTAAGCCCACGATGTTCCCGTCCAACCGGGTGAGGATCATGGTCGCGACGAAGCCCGTCGACTTCCGCAAGGGTCATGATGGCCTGGGGTTGGGTAGACGCTGCATCAGACTGAGGGAAATTCCGGGGGCAGGTCAGATCGCATCGCTTTCGCCAGGCTTGCGGCATAGATCTTCAACCGAAACCACGGCTTCGTGCTCCCTCAGAATGCCGATGAACTGATCTTCGGTGACCCTGCTGCACTTCATATCTGGTCCTTTCGTCTGGGTCAGAGACTGCCTCAAACTGGATCAGGCAACGCGGGAAAGGTCATCGCCGAAAATCAGCCCGGCTTGACCTCCCCTCCTCAAGGCTACGCAGTCGCAAGGCATTTAATCTCCGCGCGTTGCTGCTATGGTCATCTCCACGCCCAGGACGAAGAAGGGGAGCATTCGTGACAGCCCCGGCATGACACAAAACCAACAATCAGCGACGGGTCATTCCTGGGCGAGAAAAAAAGACTTCAGCCCGAAGCGCTGCTGCAATTCCCGGACATAAGCCTCTGCGGTCTGTTGCAGGGCCCCGACATCCACGAGGCTCGCGACCAGGGCCTGCATCGCGATAATCTCGTCAAGTTCCGCCTGACCAAAGCGACTGATCGTCACACTTTCATCATGCCGGCGGTGCCGGTTCAGCGAGGCCGCCGAATAAGCGCAACTGCCCGATTGCAGGATGCGAACATAGGCGCACCAGTCCCCGGCAACCCGGAAGGAGGTGATCTCGTCCATATGGCGTTGCATCGTAGCCAGTAATGCCTCGCGGCGGAAGACCACAGCGCTGACATTGGGGATGGTATTCTTGACGCTGAGCCCCTGGGAGATTTCGGCATGGCCGCCGCGCCTGTAATCGCGGGTCCACTGGACCGGCGAGATATCCCGCACATAGTCAAGATAGTTATCGCACAGGATACTGCCGTCCTGGGCCATCTGCTTAGACTGACAATAGCTCAGCACGGTATCGGGGCGGTCAAAACCGCGCATCACCGTGGCGAGGAAGCCGGGCTCCGCAAGATCGTCGGCCTCGGCAATCCAAAGGTAATCACCACCGGCCGCTTCGGTTCCACGCTGCCACTGACGGAAAACCGAACCCGAATTAGACGCGTTGAATATCGCGCGCACTGGAATATCGGTTGAGGCGATGATCCGGTCAATCACTGCCGCACTGTCATCGGTCGAGGCATCGTCGAGGATGATCAATTCAGAGATCGGCCAGGTCTGGTTCAGGATCGTGTTCACCCGGTCCGGCAGATAACGCGCGTAATTGTAGTTCGGCACGACCGCCGACACGCGCTTCGGGCCGCGTTGTACAAGATCCAGCAGATCATGCAGATAGGTGACGAAGGGCACGTCCGGTCTTTGCCAGAATTTGCGTGCCCGCGCCCTGCGCCGTTCGCCCGTTTCGCCGGCCAGGCGCTGCGAAATCTGACCGCAAAGCGCATCTGGGCTGAAACCCTCTGCCAGATCGCCATCAGAGGCGAGGATCAGTTCGCCGGTTCCTGTAGCCCCCCGAAAGCCGATGGTGGGCAGGCCGACATCCAACGCCTCGAGAACGGTGGTCGGATAGGGGTCTTCGCGCGAGGTGAGGATGAAAAGATCTGCCCCGGCAAAGAAGCGGTCGGTATCAGTCTGCAGCCCGGTCAGCACCAGCTTTCCGGCGGCCTGTAAGCGATCGATCTGGGGGCCGAGCCGCGCCAACAGCGGAATGTGGTGATGGCCGACCCAGACAAAGACCAGATTGTCGCGATTGCCCAGCCGTTCGGCCGCGTCGAGGAAGAGGTCAAAGCCCTTACGCTCATCGGCATAGCCGACCCCGAGCAGGATCTTCGCATCGGTCTGAAGGTTCAGTTCAGCGCGCAGTGCACGGGCCGCTTCCGAGCCTGGCCCGCTATCGCTGCGCAATCTGTTGCGCTTATAGGCCCCTTGCGGGCGTACCAGCGCTTTCTGCGGGTCAAGGCCCGAGAGCTGCAGGAAACTGTCCCGTACAAGATCGGCCGCAAAAACCACTTTTTCGCTGGCTTCGCTCAGGGCGGCGACATGAGGTTCGAGTGCATAATCCCGGATCAGCTTCGGCAGTTCATGCACAAGCGATATGACGCGAATCCCGGCCTCGGCAAGTGTACGGGCGAAGATGCCAGATACGGTGGTATTGACGATGGCCACATCGACGCCCCCGTCACGCAGCGCCCTGGCCAGCGCCCTGGCCTCGGGACCGGCCTGCGCCTGACCGTTAAGGTCATGCATCTGCGCCACTTCGGCAAACTGGGCGTGCATCGGGCCCCCGCCCAGCAAAACACAATCAACCTTGAGGCCGAATGTGTCAGACAGCCCGCGGCACATATTCCAGGCCAGCATCTGCGCGCCATGTGGGTTGGCATCGTGGCTGACGACAACGATGCGGGTCGGATCAGCCGGGGGGAGCACCCCCGGCTGCGCCTTTCCCGGCCGCACCTCGCCTGTTGGAGCCACAGATGTAAAGGTTTCCCCTGCCAGCACCTTCGCAGTGGCGTCGAGATAGCCATAGCCGAAGCGGCGATCCGGCTCGAGATGGGCGCCTTCTGCCCATTCGTTCCAGGCATTGATGAAGACGAAGGGGGGCTGGTCGTCGCGGCGTGCCATCGCGCTGAGAGTCTGAGCCCGGGCGCGGGCCAGCCAGGCGCCGTAATTTTGCGGGTTTGCGCCGTGGAAGATATGGCCGCGTCCAGGCTTGCGCGCCTCATTGTCCCAGCCCGGGCAGACGGTCTTGAGGATCGGATAATCCTTGCTCTCGTCAGTATAGCCTTCGGCATAGGCGTTGAAATCGTAAACGATGCCTTCAAAATCGGGATTTGCCAGCTGCAGATGGCTGGTGATCTCGACCCGCTCGCCATTATGCGGCGGGAATTCCACCGCTGCGTCAAAGCCGTAAGGGCGGGGATCACGAATGCCAAAGGTGCGCCCGGCCATCAGATAGATCTCGCCGATCCCCTCGCGCCGGCACCAGTCGCGCCAGCGCTGCGCCGTGCCCTTGGGATCAGGCAACTGGCTCGCCCGATAAACCATCAGAAGCGGCTTACCCTGAAAACGGATATAGCGCGGATCGCGCAAAGCAGGGGCGATATCCTTGATAAACGCGATATCGTCTTCCGGAGAATAGTTCTGGCCGATCAAGACATCCTGTTCATTGCCGTCCCAGCGACGCGTCCAGTTCTCATTGGCCCAGGACAGGCAGAATGAGATATCGATATCCGGGCTGGCCAGCAATTGGTTGAACGGGCGCTCCAGCAGGCGCTGGCCGCCGAACCAGTAATGATGGAAGCAGAAGCCACGGATCCCGAAATGGCGGGCAAGTGTGGCCTGTTCGCGCAGGACATCGACAAGGCGCAGATCATAGAACCCCAGTTCGCCCGGAAGATGCGGCTGATAATGCCCAATAAATTGCGGCGATGCCTTGCTGACATTCGTCCATTCCGTAAAGCCCTTGCCCCACCATGCGTCATTCTCTGGGATCGGATGGAACTGCGGCAGGTAGAAGGCGATGGCCTGGACCTCCGCAGCAGAAAAATCTGCCGGCTTCGCAGATTTTTCCACATAGCTTTCGACCGCCCCGACCGGAGCGGCATGAGCAAGCATCTGATTGATATAGGCGTTGCCAGCGGTCAGGGCAGGCAGCGCGGGATGAGAAGGCATAGCACTGCTGCTGCTATCTGATCCAGGCGCTCCCGGTGACTGCGCCGCCACATCGCCCCGGTGGGATGCGGGCTGCACAGCAACTGCGGGGGAATAGGGCGCGGCGCCCGAGCCGGGCCTCGCTATGCGCATCCGCAACCTGAC
This sequence comes from Pseudogemmobacter sp. TB195, assembly GCF_058313095.1. Taxonomy (NCBI): domain Bacteria; kingdom Pseudomonadati; phylum Pseudomonadota; class Alphaproteobacteria; order Rhodobacterales; family Paracoccaceae; genus Pseudogemmobacter; species Pseudogemmobacter sp. TB195. The sequence goes on along the minus strand of NZ_JBZEGG010000006.1, from coordinate 200,471 downwards.
GCCGGCCATCCCTTCCTGACGCATGACCCGGATGCCTTTCTTCAGTGCCGGGCCGATCCCGCCGCTGAAACGGATCACGGATATGGCAGCAGAGGGCATGCCGATAACGGCGCGGCCGGCTTTTCCAATCAGGCGTACCGGCGCGCTGATCCGCCACGAGGTCGAGCTCCGATAGACCCTGTGCAGATCCTGATAGGCGAGCCAGGCACGTTCGGTATCCTTCTGTGCCTCTCCGACACTGCCAGACAGATAGCGCAGCTGGGCGGCATTGGCCTGGTCCTGAAGTCTGGCCGCATCCAGCTCGGTCTTGTACTGGGCGACCTGTTGTTGCGCTGCCTCAAGCGAGGCAAAGGCCGAACGCTGCTCGCTTTGGTGGCGGGCCTCCTCGGTGGCGGTCGAATTCAGCAAAGCTGCGATTTCGCTTCTGGCGTCCTGTTCACGCGCCCTGGCCGCCGCAAGCACATTGGCCATCTCCTGGAGATGGGCTTCGGCTTTGGCGAGGGCGTCGGCTTTCGCCCGATCCGCAGCCGCCAGCTTCTCGGCGCGTTCAGTGGCTTCTGCGATTTGTCTGTCACGGGATTCGACGGCACTGCGCAAATCAGTCAGCTCTGCCTGGGCCTGGGTGAAGCGCTGGTCCGTCGCCAGAGCGCGCGCATCAGCCTCACCCAGCCGCAGCCGCAGGATCGTCTGTTCCTGCATGCTTTGCGCCGTGAATTGGGCTAGTTCTGTGCGGGTTTGTGACAATTGACCCGCCGTTTCGGAAAGGGCGCCCTCGATCACGGCCTTGCCTTCCAGGGCCTCGCGCCTCGCGCGGGTCAGGGCCCCGAGGATCGGCATGGCGCCAGTGAACTCCGCAGCGATCCGGTCAAGCGTCTCTCGCGCGCTTGCAACATTTCGCTGCACCTCTATGTCGCGAAGCGCAATGTAACATTCGGCCACCCAGGTCGAGACCCGAGTATCAAGCAGGACATCCTCGACTTTGTGGGAATGATGGACTTCGTCAGAAACAAGAAAGTCTTTCATTTCCTGCGCGGCGCCTTCGATATCGCGCGGGAAGCTTATTCCGGCCTGATCCGCAAGCCGCTTCATGGCCGTAACAGGATCAGACATCACGGTCTCAAAAGAGACGACGGCATGCGGCAGGGCGCGCGCAGCTTTCTCAGAGGACAGCATATGCGAGAGCCAGAGAAGTGCCGCATCTGTCCGGTCATGCCCATCTGACCAGCATTCCTTGCGCCTGGTCAGCGATTCAATGACATCCAGCGGATTGCGGTAGGCCACTATGACCCGGCTGCGGATTCCAAGCGGCTCCATCGCTGACATAAAGAAATCGGCGAAGCGTGCGATCCTCGGCTCTTTCACCACAAAAAGCGGACTTTTGCCGTATTCCTCGCTGAGAATTGTGCGGATGTCTGCCCCGATCTGGGCGCGGTGACTGACCGGAAGCCGGCTCAGGTCGAGATGCCCCCAATCGTCCCATGATGAGCCGAGCGCTGCAAGCATCATGTCATGATAGCTGATCAGGCGCTCCGGCTCCCAATGGCCCATGGCATTACCCGGCGCGGCCCCGAGGATGTTCCGCGGCAGCGTTGCGCCAAGAAGGCTCAGAAGGCGGGTAATCGCACTGGTTCCAGAGCGGTGCATGCCAAGCACCAGCAGGCATTCGCGCTGCGGCAGGGATATTTTTCTGACCGAGGCTGCGCCTTTACGGCCCGCTTTGGCCCCGCGAGGAGCGGCGGCTTCGGCAGCGGAGACAGAGGCCGCGCTCTCGCGCTGCTTTTTCTTTGCAGCCCTGGCATCACCAGCCGAGGCCGATTTCGTCGATCCGGATGAGGCGGCGGGGCCTGCCTTCACTTCGGCTTCAGATTTCAGAATTCTGGGGCGCGCCATATCACTTCCGCCTGTCGATAAGGCAGCGGAGTGGCTGCCATCAGTACTCTTGCTAGTGCAGCAGGCCCCAATGTTCCATCCCGCAGTTCCCGCCGCGACATATGTTCGCCGAGCATGGCCAAAATGACAATGCTGCGCCAATAGATATCAGGCGGCGAAGCTTCAGGTCAGGGCTTTCCGTGCAACAGCCCGCTTCACGCGGGCCGCCATCTTTCCGGACACTACATCGGGATTTCTCCGCGATGCCTTGCGTCACATGATGAAAAAATCCGCACTTGTCATAGCGGTCCCTGGCACCAGAGTCGCAAAGATGATCGCAGCTCCTGCACCATTGCCATCCGCATCATAGCTAAGCTGGCCGGTAGTCTGGTTGTAGATGATGCGATGCTGTGCGCTGGTTGCGCCCGCACCAAGGGTGAAGGCACCAGCTGCGAGGCTTCCGAGCGACAAGCTTGTGAAAACGGCATCATCCAGCCAGATAGTATCGGTCACGGCATTGAAATCTGCGATCATATCCGCATTGCCCGTATTCAGGGCCACGTCGAAAACGAACACGTCATTGCCTGCGCCGCCATACAGAACATCAACACCTGCCCCGCCGACGATTATGTCATTTCCGGCCCCGCCATAAAGCGTGTCATTATCGGCACGCCCGTAAATGACGTCATTTCCTCCATCGCCAAAAATGGTATTCGCGACATTGTCACCAAGCAGGGAATCCCCGTAGGACGATCCGAAAAGCTCTTCGACGGACGAGAATGTGTCACCCGCAGCAATGCCCGTATTGGTCGTTGAAACCTGCAGGTCGACCCTCAGTCCAATGGTCGAATCGTTGTAATAGGCGCGGTCTCTGCCATCGCCACCAAACAGGAAATCAGATCCTGCGCCGCCGACGAGCCAGTCGTTCCCGGCTCCGCCATAAAGGGCATCATTTCCGGCCCGGCCGTAAATGACGTCATTCCCGGCCTCACCCCAGATTGCATTGCTGATCTGGTCGCCAAGAAGGGTATCTGCAAAAGCCGAACCAGACAGGTCTTCGACGGAAAAATAGGTGTCGCCAGCGGCTATTCCGGTATTCGACGCCGGCACCAACATGTCCGCGCGAACCGATTCAGTGGCATCATTGTAAAAGACCCGATCCCGTCCATCGCCACCATTTATGTAGTCAGCGCCCGCACCACCGACCAGCCAATCGTCACCTGCGCCCCCGAATAGCGAGTCATTTCCGGCCCGACCGTAAATAACGTCATTGCCAGCGTCACCCCAGATCGCATTCGCGGCGGCGTCTCCAAGCAGGGTATCTGCAAAGAATGAACCAGAAAGGTCTTCGATCGAAATAAACGTGTCACCCGCAGCGATGCCGGTATTCGTAGTGCGCACCTGGAGATCTACGCGCAGACCGACTGCCGAGTCATTATAATACACACGGTCTCGCCCTGCGCCACCATCGAGATAATCCCCACCGCTGCCCCCGATGAGCCAGTCGTCGCCGTCGCCGCCGTAAAGCGCGTCATTGTCACCGCGGCCATAAAGGACGTCATTGCCGGCCTCGCCCCAGATGGCGTTATCCGATGCATCGCCAAACAGACTGTCGCCAAGGGCCGAACCAGACAGATCTTCAACAGAGATGTAAGTGTCACCGGCAGCGATCCCGGTATTAGTCCCGGGTGACTGCAAATCGGCGCGAATGCCGACCGTTGCGTCATTGTAAAAGACACGGTCTCTGCCATCGCCGCCACTCATCTGATCGGCGCCAGCGCCGCCGATCAGCCAGTCATTACCCGTGCCACCAAAGAGCGTGTCGTCGCCGCCCCGACCGTAGATTACGTCATTGCCACTTTCGCCCCAGATGACGTTTCCGACGGAATCGCCAAACAGCGAGTCCGCATAATTCGACCCAGCCAGGTCTTCGACTGAAATGAAAGTGTCACCCGCAGCGATTCCGGTGCTGTTAACCGGATTCTGCAAGTCTACCCGAACCGCTGTTGGCGCATCGGAGTAGTGCGCGAGGTCCCGTCCGTCGCCCCCGTTGAGGAGATCTGCCCCAGCACCACCGAAGAGCACGTCATTCCCGGCACCACCATAAAGAGAATCGTCACCCAGTCCGCCCCACAGAGTGTCGTGCCCACCATGTCCGCTGATCGAGTCGTTTCCGGCGAGCCCGTCAATCGAATCATTGCCGGCTGTGCCGGTGAGTGTGTCATTTCCCGGCGTTGGCGTGTTGGGCCCGCCGCTTCCGATAAGCGCAAGAACCTGTGCCAGGGTCAGCGTTGTGTTCGTGAACTGAAAATTCTCGACCCCGATAAAAGTGTCGACCCCCATAGCGGAGGTGATCACCACCTGGGACGCGTTACCGGTGACCGTGATCGAGCCCGAGGCCACGCCCATCACTGCTGTATCGGTGCCCGCGCCGCCGATGACCGTATCATTTCCGGCCCCCGCATTCAGGAGATCGTTGCCCGATCCGCCGTCAAGCCGGTTGGCCGCTGCGTTGCCGATGATGGTATCATTTCCGCTGCCGCCAACAGCGTTTTCGATCACAGTGCCGCGTGCGATCACCACATTGCCGCTGCCGCCGCCAACACTTGAATATTGCAGCTCGACGAGAGAGATAAACTGGTTCTGGCCGAACACCGCGAAATTAAGCGTGTCATTTCCGCCAGTGTCATAAACGGTGAAGGCAAAGTCGTTGCCCGCATAGATCAGGGGGTCTGCCGCTGTCAGACCGCCCCACATGTTCAGCAATTGCTGGAAGTAACCGCCGACATTGCCGCCCGGCCCCCAGATCGTGTTGCCCGGTTGATAGCCCAGAGATCCCGCGCCATAGAGGTTCTGGATTGCGATGATATCGGCCGGCATGATCGTCGCGAGAAAGGCGTAAGCCGCCGGATCATTCGGGTTATCCGCCTGATCGAAATAAGACATGATCGTGGCCGACCAGCTGTCATTGTCGTAAAGGTTGTGAGTGCCCCAGGTTGCGTCCCCGTTATAGGGCCCGGCATGTCCGAGGCCGAGAGCATGGCCGATCTCGTGGATATAGGTCTGCAGCATATATCCGTTGAGGTTTAGCGTATCCCAGCTGTCATGGACGTTGATAAAGGAATTGATGATCGTATTGCCCGTCATATCGGACCAGGCATAGGCCCCGCTGGCATCGGCATCGTTAAAGGTCAGGTCGGCCGCCACCTGAATCGTCAGCTCATAAGACCCCGTGCGCGTGCTGTAATCCCGGGCCACAAGATAATAGGTGCCCGTGGTGGACGCGGTGAAAGTGATATACTCACCTGCCGCGGCGGAAGAGGGATCGTCGGAACTGCTGACCAGAGCGCCAGTGCTGTTGCGAAGTTCCAGGTAGGGATCAAGCGTGGACCCGCCTGACCGCGACAGAGAGATCATGTAGGTCTGGCCGGCGACCAGCGTAACCCGATAATAATCGTTATCGCCGACTGATCCGATGGTGCCCTGGATGATGGTATTGGTGCTGACTGCGGTGGCCGTCCCCGTGCTGCCGCCCACGTCGCTGGTTTCGGTGAAAGCCGACGGCGCCACGCCGACATCAATGAAACTGATGCCGGTCGCCGCGGCCCAGACATCCAGCGAATATTCGACAATTGCCGCCGCCAGCGGCGAGAGCATTGACGTATTATAGGTGATGGTGCGCGAGGCGCCGATGTCAAAGGCGCGCCAGGACCCGCCGTTAAAGCCCCAGTATCCGTCGGTCAGATAGCCGGCGATCTGGTCAAGTGTATATGGCGCCGAACTGCTGTTGCCGGCGGGGGAGGCCGGCAGAGTGCCGCCGGCAGATCCGCCGGTATGACTGTCAAAGATGGATAACAGGTCTGCCGGAGTGTCGGATTGGGTTGAGCACAAAAAGCACATTCTCATCTCCGAAAAAAATGAACTGCGTCAACCCGCCGGCAAAATATCTGCGATGGCACGGCGGTAGACGTTGTTTCTCAATTGTGGCGTAAGTTTGCGATCCATGGCGGAAACGGCGAAATTTTCTGTTTCCAGTCTCGTGCCATCCGCGCCGGTCAGGCTGAGGACCAGGCTGAGATTATTATCCGTCGCAAGCAGGATCCGGATCTCGAGGGCTGGCGGCGGGCTGGCACCGGCCGCAAGGGTAAAGCCATATTGCGGATGCGTCGTCTGCAGCAGGGCCAGCAGCTCTGTGCAGGCGATACGGCCTGCATCTCCATCTGTCCGCCCCGCGATGGTGCAGTAAACCGGGGTCGTCGTGGTCATGGAATCCGCCGCCACCTTGTGCACCATATTGTCTTTGACCATGTCTGCAGTCTGGGCGGCACCAGAAAATACCGTAAGCGGGATTGCCAGTCCGAATATTCCGAATATCACGGCAAGCCTGGCGCCGCCATTCAGGGCTGACGAACGAGGGTGCAGGGCTTGATTTGATACGCAACAGGCGGGAGGCATCCGTTTGGCACCTTGCTCAACATCGGCATCGGAATGAAGCACCGGCATAGTTAATTTTTTGATGATTAATTTTTTCGGTGATTCGATCAACGGCAGAATTCTGACCGGATCGAGTGCCGCCGACTGCTGTTGGCTCAGAGCTCCGTCTCGCCGTTCGGGCCGGGCAATGGCGGCCAGGTGCGAGGCCGTGGCGTCTCCTGAGGTGTCTCCGGCGACGTCGCTTCGGGGCGGGTGCTGTCGCGCTGGCCAGGGGGCAGAGGATCCTTGCGGCGGATCAGGATATCACCGTTGTCGAGCATCACCGGCATCTCGTAATTCCTGACGTCCTTCATCAGCTGCGCCAGCTCGCGCAGCTGCGGGCCGAGCGCACCGATTTGCGCCTCAAGCTCGGGCATGATCTCGCGGACAGCGCCTTCAAGCTCGGTGATGGAGGGCTCCATCTCGCTCATCAGCCCGCGCAAAAGGAGCTTCGCCCCCTCTTCGATCAGCGAAAAGCCCTTTTCGGTTTCCGCCTCGCGCGGGCCGGTCCCGGTTTCTGCCTCGGCATGAGCCGGGCGCAGATGCGGCAAGGGCAGTGGCGCCACGGCCAGCAGCAAAAGCGCGAGACCGGTGTTGCGCAGCCCGACGGCTCTCAGCCCGATACTGCGCGCCCCGTGCCGGACGAAGATGCGCCTGAAAATACTGGCCATAGCGGGTCCTTTCCTGAGAGGCGCGAACAGGGACAGGATGAGTATCGCGCGCAGCTTGCCGGTCGCGCAATTCACAACTCGCTGCGGCGGCGGGCTGCCGCCTGCTCAGAATGCCAGATCAACGGTGACAGGAAAATGATCCGAGGCCTGAAGCAGCGCCTCGCGCAGCTCCGGGAGGGCCATGATGCGGGGATCCTGGAACGGGTGCCAGATCCGCCATTCCGGCTCCGGCACCATCAGCCCCGGTGAGACCATGACGAAATCCAGCAGCGCCTCGAACCAGCGCTTTTGCGGCGCGAGGTAAAACCGCGCCGTGGTCGGGCAAAAGCCAAAGCGAGAACACAGCGCCATATCGGCATTGGGGTCAAAGAGCCGCTGCGAAGGATCGCGGTCCTGGCCCAGCACGATCTCGACCCCGCTGCGGCCAAAGAGCTTTTCGAATTCATCGAGCCCCGGGCCATCGTTGAAATCGCCCAATACGATGATGTCCTCGCCCCGCGTCAGATGTTCGGTGACGCGTTCGCGGATCCAGATACATTGCGCCAGTTGCTTGCGGCGGTTCTCGATCGAGATGCGGAGGCGCGAGGCCTCGTTCGTCGCACCATGCGGGTTTTTCGATTTCGCATGGACGCCGATCAGCCGCAGACTTCGCCCGTTGGGCAGGGTCAGCACCAGTTCCAAAGGCGGTTTGGCAAACCGGATGGTGTCGGGCGTATGATCGGTGTCGAGATCATAGCGGAACGTGCCGTCAAAGCGCGGCGCTTCCGTGGTCTCGCCCATGGGGCCACGCTTGCCGGTCGGCTCGCCGATCGGGTCATGATGCGCCTTCATGCGGTCGGGGTCGTAGAGAAAGGCGATTTCCTGTTCGGTTTCCGATGAAAACCCATGCACCACGCGGCGCGCCCGGAGCCCGTATTTCTGCGCGAACCATTCCAGCGCGCGCAGGGTCGACCGTTTCGACGTGGTGTCCGGCCCCTCGATGATCATGATCCCGTCGGCGTCCAGCGCGGTGAACACGAGCCCGAGCGCGCCCAGCTGCGCGCCGCGGCTGATGCCGTAACGGGCCGAGGGCTGAAGATCCTCATAGCCGCGCCCGGTATCGTCAAAGAGCCGGTCGAACCATTCGACATTCCAGGTGGCGATGCGCAGTCCCGGACGCCTGGCAGGAAGGGGGGCAGCGGCTGGCATCGCTCAGGCCGCTTCGCGCCCGGAAAGTTCCTCCCAGGCGGCATTGATGGCGATAAGCCGGCGTTCTGCCAGATGCACCGCTTCGGGCGGCACGCCGCGCGCGGTCATCACATCGGGATGGGTGTCGCGGACCAGCCGTTTCCAGGCGCTGCGGGCCATGTCGATACTGGCACCATGCGGGATCCCCAGCACATCATGCGGATCGCGCGGCGCGCCTTCGACCAGACGCGCGCGGACCGCGTTGAAACAGCCGTCATCCAGCCCGAAAATGCCCGCGACATGGCGCAGGAAATCATCTTCGCCCGGATGGTAATTGCCATCGGCCAGCGCGATCTGAAACAGCGCCTCAAGCACATCAAGCAGCACATGGTGGTCATCGGCGCAAAGCCTGCGCTCTTCGGGGTTGAAGAGGCGCGCGATTTTGCGGGCGTAAGCGTCAAAGCCCGCGATATCCTCACGCGCGAGGTTGAAGACGCGGGCGGCATGAGCCTCTTCCCCATCGGGAACCGTGAAGATGCGGCGGAAGGCAGTGACCTCCTCGCGTGAGACCTCGCCATCCGCCTTGGCCATTTTGGCACCAAGCGCGATCACAGCGATGGTGAAGCCGATGGATTTCTCGGGGCTGGTTTCGCCGCGCAGGCGTTCAAAGACCACGGAAAGTGGCTCACCCCGGACAAGGGCGGCAAGGGCTTCGGCAATGCGGGTCCAGATTGACATGCAATCACGATATCGCGGGGAAAAGAGAATGTCCGGTCAGAATAATGCGCCATCACGACATTCTCATATCGTGGACCGACAAAGCTTATGGACCAGAGGTTTACAATTCCTTTGCCAGCAGAATCAGGTCGAGATAGCGGCCGAATTTGAACCCTGCGCCGGGGATGGTGCCGCAATGCCTGTAGCCAAGCGCCTCGTGGAATAGCCGCGCCTGGGGGTTCTCTCCCGAGACCGCCGCTACCATCAGATGCGCGCCCCGCGCTTTCGCATGGGTTTCCACCGCCGCCATCAGGGCGCGGCCCGCCCCGCGCCCGCGGGCTTCGGGGGCGAGGATCACCGTGTGTTCCATGCTGCGGGCATAGCCGGCCCCGGCGCGAAACTGGCTGTAGCTTGCAAAGCCAATGAGATCGCCACCGCTGTCACGGGCGACAAAAAAGCCGTATCCGGCAGCGCTGCGGTCGCGGATCAGGGTCGCGATCTCGGGGGCGCTGCGCGGGGTAGGGGCAAAGGTGATCGCGGTATCGCAGATCCAGGGCGCCCAGAGCGCGGCGATGTCGGCGCTGTCTTCGGGCGCCGCCTCCAGAATGCGCAGATCTGCGGGGGCCGCATCCGGCGCAGGTCCTGGCATCTCTCAGTCCCTGACGGCCGGTGTGATCTTTGACTTTGCCTTCAGCGCCGTGGTCAGTGAGGCAAACCGGGCCTGGGCCACTTCGCCAAAGAGATCCTCGCCGTCCTGCGTCAGTTCGAGCCCAAGAAGCCGCTTTTTCGGCGACCAGGTCAGGCGCCCTGCCTGGGCCGGATCATCCGCCGCAAACATCGCCCCAAAGCGCAGAGCCTTGCCCAGCACCTCGGCGAGGCGCAGTTCCTCGTCATTCAGGAGCCGGAACAACGCCTCCATCCGGTTGCCGGCGCGGCTGTTTTTATAGCGATGTAAGAGCGACAGGCCGAGGAAAACGCGGCCCGGATGGTCGAGGCCGCCGAGATTGGCGCGGGTCGCATTGTCGAAACAGGCCTCGGCGCGATAATCGGGATGCGCGCGCCAGGTGGTGTCATGCAAGAGGCAAGCGGCCTTGATCAGCCGCATCCGCTCGGCGCTTTCGCTTTTGAACAGCGGCAGCAGGAATTCGTAAAGTTTCTTGCCCAGACCGGGAATGCGGGCCTGGTTGCGTTCGGTCAGCCGCGCCGCCTCGATCAGCGGATCCCGTTCGCGCAGGCGTTCGGGCATCTGCTCATATAAAAGCCCCTCGCGGATGCCATAGGCGGAAATGTCGATCTCGCGCGGTTTCAGCACCTTGATCAGTTCGCGCAGCACCTCGCAGGCGATCGGCACCAGCTCCATCCGTTCGACCGAGGTGCCGGTGCGGGCGCGCAACACCGCCAGATCCGAAGCCGCGATCCAGTCCAGCGTGTCCAGAAGGCTTTCCGGCGTCATGCGGTATTCATGCAGCACGAGCAGCGGGTAGTTCCGCCGCTCCATATCGAGGCGCGCGATCACCCGCCAGGAGCCCCCGACAAGGTAGATCCGCTCACCCTCGGATTTCAGCTGCGCCTGCACGTCTTTCAGCACGCGGTCGATATGGGCCTCGCGCTTTTTCGCCGCCCCTTCCACCTGCAAAAGCCGGAACGGGCCAAGCTGGGTCGAGACGCGCTTGCCGACCTTGCCATCGCCGATCCGCGCCAGTTCCATCGAATTGCCGCCGATATCGCAGACAAGCCCCTTGGCATCGGGCCAGCCCAAAAGCACGCCCTGGGCCGAAAGCCGCGCCTCTTCGGGGCCATCGACCACATGCAGCTTCAGTCCGGTTTCGCGCAGCACATCGGCCTGGAATTCGGGCCCGTCTTTCGCCTCGCGGGTGGCGGCGGTGGCGACCACGGTCAGGGGGCCGATCTCCATCCCTTTGGCCAGAAGCGCAAAGCGTTTGAGCGCCTTCAATGCCCGGACCCGGCCCTCGGGGTTCAGATAGCCGGTTTGCACCAGACCTTTGCCGAGCCCGCACATGATTTTTTCATTGTAGAAATAGGCCGGGCTGCGGGCTGCGCCATCAAAGACCACCATCCGGACCGAGTTCGACCCCACATCCACCACGCCAACCCTGGACAGCGCCCGCGCGCCATCGTCCAGGAAGAGCGGGCGGCCAAAGGGGGCCCATTCTTCCTCATGCTGTGCGGCGGCGGGGCGGGTCTGGCTGTCAGGGCTCATCGCATCTCACGGATCATCAGGTCTTCTGTTTTGCGCCTTAGCGGGGCCAGGTCAACCATCAGTCTGCCGCGGGCCCCGGATCAGGCCTCAGCCGGTGCTGGTTTTCGCGGCAGGCCCGGTTTCGTCGTCGCGTCCGCACAGGATCCGGGGCGCATCCTTGGCCCCGGCGGTGCCCCGGCCCGAAAGCGACGGGTTCTCCATGAAAAAGCGGTGGCAGTTGAAGAGGGATCCATCTGCCGCCCCCAGATCGCGACGGTAGCGGCCATCGGCGGAGAGCACCCAGCTTTGCGCCTCATCCGCAAGGTTTGCCGCCATGATCTGCGACAGGATCTGGCTTTTGACCGTCGGGTTGATCGCCTCGACCAGGGTTTCGACGCGGCGGGTGAGGTTTCGGCCCATCCAGTCGGCGGAAGAGATGAAGACCCGTGCCTTCTGCGACGGCAGGCCAGAGCCATTGCCAAAACAGACGATGCGCGAGTGTTCAAGGAAACGCCCGACGATGGATTTCACCCGGATGTTTTCCGACAGGCCTTTGACGCCGGGTCTGAGCCCGCAGATGCCGCGGATCACGAGGCTGATCTTCACGCCCGCCTGGGAGGCAGCATAAAGCGCGTCGATCACATCGGCATCGATCACCGAATTCATCTTGGCCCAGATCCCGGCGGGGCGGCCCGCGCGGGCATGCTCGGCCTCGGCGGCAATCAACTCGATCAACCGGGGTTTCAGCGAGATCGGCGAGATCGAGAGGTTTTCCAGCCCCTGGGGCTGCACATAGCCCGAGAGGTAATTGAACACTTTGGTCGCATCGCGCCCGAGTGCCGCATCACAGGTGAAAAGCGAAAGGTCGGTATAGATCTTGGCGGTGATCGGGTGGTAATTGCCGGTGCCGTAATGGGTATAGGTGACCAGGCTGTCGCCCTCGCGCCGCACCACGGTCGAGATTTTTGCATGGGTTTTCAGGTTCATGAACCCGTAAACCACATGGGCGCCCGACCGTTCCAGCCGCCGCGACTGGCGGATATTCGCGGCCTCGTCAAAACGTGCTTTCAGCTCAACCAGCGCGGTGACAGATTTGCCGGCCTCGGCCGCCTCGCACAGAGCCGAGACGATGGGGCTGTCCCAGGAGGTGCGATACAGCGTCTGTTTGATCGCCACCACATTCGGGTCGCGCGCCGCCTGTTCCAGAAAGCGGATCACCGTGTCAAAGGTCTCGTAAGGATGATGCAGCAGCATATCCTTTTGCTTGATCGCGGCGAAAATATTGCCCTCATGGTCGCGTACCCGTTCCGGCACGCGGGGGGTGAAGGGCGGCCACAAAAGTTCAGGGCGCGAATTCAGCACCAGCGCTTTCAGATCGGCGACACCGATCATGCCGCGCACTTCGATCACCTCATCCTCGTCGGCGTCGATCTCCTGCATGATCAGCTGGCGCAGTTCGGGGGGGGCGCCCGCCGACATTTTCAGCCGGATCACCTCGCCGCGGCGACGGCGTTTCAGCGCGGTCTCGAATTCGCGGACAAGGTCTTCGGCCTCTTCCTCGACCTCGAGATCGCTGTCTCTGAGCACGCGGAAGGTGCAATGCCCACGATCCGAGAAGCCGGGGAACAGCATATCGAGATGCAAAAGCAGCAGCTCTTCCAGCGGCAGGAACCGGTCCTGGCCCGGATTTCCAGGCAGCTGGACAAAGCGCGAGACCTGTTGCGGGATCGGAAGCAGCGCGTTCAGCCGGCGCCGGTCCGAGGTCCGTTCCAGCTCCAGCGCCAGCGAAAAGCCGGTATTGGGGATGAAGGGGAAAGGGTGCGCCGGGTCGATGGCCAGAGGCGACAGCACCGGAAATACATTCGAGAGGAAGTATTCCTCAAGGAATTTCAGATCGCGCACATTCAGCTTGGACCGGGTCAGCAGGATGATCCCGACCTCTTCCATCTCGGCGCGCAGTTTCTTGAAGGTGGTCTGTTGCACCTGCATCAGGCGCCGCGCATCGGCGCTGATCAGCTCCAGCTGTTCGGCGGGGGTGCGGCCGTCTTCGGAAAAAACGTTATTGCCGGTGCGTTTCAGCGCGCGCAGCCCTGCCACGCGGACGGTGTAGAATTCATCAAGATTGGTCGCGGAAATCGACAGAAACCGCAGCCGCTCCAGCAGCGGCACGGCAGGGTTCGCCGCCTCTTCCAGCACGCGCCAGTTGAACGCGAGCCAGCTGAGCTCGCGGTTGAAAAAGCGTTTCGGCCCATGAATCTCGTCATCCGGGAGGGTGACAATCGCGGGGGCGGTCGTTTTGAGAAAATCTGCCTGTGTCATTTCGCGGCTTATATGTCGGCGCTTCCGGGAAGGGTTGTGAAATTTATGCAACTTATATGTAACCGAATAATGTCATCCGGATATGGTCAGAGGATTATTCCGGCAGCGTTTCGCCCAGGATCTCGGCCGCAAGCCGCAGGCCGGGGGCGCAGCCACGTTCCAGCGCCAGCTCGTCCATCCGGCTGACCAGCACCCGTGCCGCCCGGATCGAGCGCGGCATCCGCGCGATGGCCCAAGGGATCAGGTTCGCCGGCGGCTGCAATTGCCGGTCGGCAAAGAGCTTTACCAGCACCCCGTTCAGAAGCGCATCATCAGGTGCCTCAATCCGCGTCACCGCCGCGGCCTGGAGCCGCGAGAGCAGATCCGGCAAGGTCAGGCCCCAGTCGCGCGGCGGGGTCTTGCCGGTCACAAGGAGCCTTCCTTCCGGCAAAAGCAGGTTGTGCAGGTGGAACAGCGCCGTCTCGGCCGCGCGGTCGCCGGCGATCTGGTCCGCGTCCTCGATGGCGACCGCGCCTGACGCGGCGAGTTCTGGCAGATCCTGATCGGATTGCAGCTGCGCCAGATCACGCGCGGCCATGCGCGGCGCGCCGGTCGATCCGGCCCAGATCGCGGCGAGATGCGACTTCCCCGAACCCTCCGGCCCGATCAGCAGCATCTTGCCGCCCGGCCAGTCGCGCCAGCGGTCTACCGCGCAAAGCGCCAGCGCGGTCGCAGGGGTGACGATGTAATCCTCGCGCCCGAGATTCTCCTGGGGCGGCAGGTGAAAGGCGAGTTGTCTGCTCACGCCTCTTCTCCGCTTTCCGCGCGGTCCCCGATGGTTTTAGGGGATGATCTGCGGCTGCGCGCTGGTCTTGCCAGCGGGGGTGTTACGGGCTGCTCCCCGATGAAAAGCGGGCTGTTCTGGTACTGCGCGACGCCAAAGCGCACCAGCACCCCGATCACCGCTGCAACCGGAACGGCCACCAGCATGCCCACAAAGCCAAAGAGCGAGCCAAAGGCCGAAAGCGCCAGCAAAAGCCAGACAGGGTGCAGCCCGACCGATTGCCCCACCAGTTTGGGCGACAGGATATTGCCTTCGGCAAACTGGCCCACCGCGAAAATGGCCACGACGATGCCGATCGAAAACCAATCGCCCCAGAACTGGAACAGCGCAAGGCCGATGGCGAGGACGCCGCCAAACAGTGCGCCGATATAGGGGATGAAAGTGATCGCCCCGGCGAGCGAACCGACGATCAGCCCATATTGCAGCCCCGCCGCCATCAACGCGATGGCGTAGAATGCGCCAAGGATCAGACAGACCATGACCTGTCCGCGCAGGAACCCCGCCAGCGTCATGTCGATCTCGGACGCGATCTGACGAATGCTGTCGATATGCTGGCGCGGCAACAGCGCATCGGCGCGGGCAATCATCCGGTCCCAGTCCAGCAGCAGATAAAAGGTCACGACCGGCGCCACCAGCAGGACAAGAACGATCGACACCGCGCCGAATGCGGTCTGGATCAGCCCCCCCACGACTTTGCCGCCCTGGGCCTTCACCGTCTCGCCCAGTTCGGCAAGCGTCTGGCGCAGGGTCGAGGTGCGGTCGGCCAGTTCGGGGAAACGGTCCACAAGGAAGCCCTGCAGCTTTTTGGACATCTCGGGTGCGGATTCGATCAGCGCCATCAGTTGCTGGATCAGGGTCGGGATGATCGACAGCACGAGAAGCACGAAGATCAGCACAGCGATCAGCGCGATCACCGAAGTCGCCGCCACGCGGCTCAGCCCCAGCCGCTCCAGCCGGTCGGCGACCGGGTCGAGGAAATAGGCCAGCGCTGCCCCGAGGACGAAGGGCAAAAGCACATCACCAAGCAGCCAGAGGAGGACGACCAGCACCAGCCCCGCGATCGCCCAGTATTTCGCCTGTGTCTGGATCGGCAGTGACATGGCAGACCTTTCCCTCGTTACAAGGAGAGATATTGCCGTGGAACGCTGCGGGCGCAAGGGGAAGGACGGGGGGCAGTTGGAGGTCAGTCCTCATGGGGCCGGCTGGTTCGGCTCCTCTTACGGTGCCAATTTCTCCAGAAGTGATAAAAGGCCTCAGCGTCCTTTGAAGGACGTTTCGGGTACCAGTGCATGAAATCTTCGGCGCCTGCCCGAGCGTTCCTGACGCAGATTCCTGCGAGGATGGTAACTTAAAGGCGAGATCTGCCTTTGGACGCGAGCGTTCGGCAACTTTGTGTCAATGTTGCCAATGATCTGAAGAGGGTTCTCGGGCCACGGCCTTCATCGTCTTTTCCGCACCAGGCTGCTCTACCGCCTTGCTGATGCAGTCGGTCATATGGCCCTCTTTCAGGAAGGATACAGTCTGGGGCAGCTCAGCAGCGCCACGATCAGTGCGCCGGTGCCAGCCAGCAGGAGCAGCATCTCCCCGGTGAAAGAGAGGGTGAAAAGGACGTTGGTCATGCAAGCTCCGGCTTCAATGGCTCCACACTGCGGAAAATGTGTCGATGTGCAGGTTCTGCGCTCTCTTGCCCGCAAAGGGGCCAGCCGCTAGGAACGGGGGCGAATACCTGCCGCCACATCTGAGCCAAAGAGGCCGCCATGCGTCTGTCGCGCTACTTTCTGCCCGTTCTGAAAGATGACCCCAAAGAGGCCCAGATCGTCTCGCACCGCTATATGCTGCGCGCGGGCATGATCAAGCAGCAGGCCGCCGGCATCTATTCCTGGCTGCCTCTGGGGTTCCGGGTGCTCAAACGCATCGAGCAGATCGTCCATGAGGAGCAGATCCGCGCCGGTCACATCCCGTTGCTGATGCCGACGCTGCAGCCCGCAGACCTGTGGCGCGAATCCGGTCGCTATGAGGCTTATGGCGCCGAGATGCTGCGCATCAAGGACCGCCATGACCGCGATATGCTTTACGGGCCGACCAATGAGGAGATGATCACCGACATCTTCCGTGCCCATGTGAACAGCTACAAAGACCTGCCACTGACGCTCTACCACATCCAGTGGAAGTTCCGCGACGAGGTTCGCCCGCGCTTCGGCGTCATGCGCGGCCGCGAATTCTACATGAAGGACGGCTATAATTTCGACGTCGACAAGGACGCCGCGCTGCATGCCTATAACCGCCATATGGTCAGCTATCTGCGCACCTATGAGCGGATGGGCCTGACCGCGATCCCGATGCGCGCCGATTCTGGCCCGATCGGCGGCGACAATACGCATGAATTCCTCGTGCTTGCGAATACCGGCGAGAGCGAGGTATTTTATGATGACCGCGTGACCCGGCTGAAACTGGGCAATCGCGAGGTCGATTATGATGATCGCACGCAGGTTGAGGGCGTCTGCAAGGAATTCACCACGCTTTATGCCCGCACCGATGAGACCCATGATGCGGGGCTTTTCGATCAGATCCCGGAGGAGCACCGCAAGGTCGGGCGCGGCATCGAGGTCGGTCAGATCTTCTACTTCGGCACCAAATATTCCGAAGCGATGGGCGCGACTGTCGTGACCAAAGACGGGACGAAAGTACCGGTCGAGATGGGCTCGCACGGGATTGGCGTCTCGCGCCTGCTGGGCGCGATCATCGAGGCCAGCCATGACGACAAGGGCATCATCTGGCCGGAAGGCGTGACGCCCTTCCCGGTCGGGATCGTGAACCTCAAGCAAGGCGATGCGGCGGCGGATGCAGCCTGCTCCAGCCTTGAAAAGGCGCTGCTCGCGAAGGGGCTGGAGCCGCTTTACGACGACCGCGACGAGCGGGCAGGGGCAAAATTCGCCACGATGGACATGATCGGCCTGCCCTGGCGGATCACCGTCGGTCCGCGCGGTCTGGCGAATGGCGTGGTCGAACTCACCTCGCGCCGCACCGGCGAAAGCGAAGAGCTGACGCCGGAGGCCGCCGTCGCCCGGATTGAAGAAATCTACGCCCCCCATCGCTGAGGGCGCGCGCGGCCCGGGTCTCTGGCCCGGGCCGTTGCCAACTGACACAGAGAAAAGGGGGAGATCATGACCGAAGATTCCCCCGATCTGCCGGCGCTGCCGCTGATCTCGCAGCGCTATCTGCTCTCGGTCCTGATCCCGTTTTACCGCGATCTGCAGGGGGAGGTCTGGCTCGGCCGGCTCTGGGCGCATGACCTGCGGGCGCATCTTGACTATATTGCCGATCTGACCGTGCTGGCGCCGGAGGTGCGGATCACCGCGCCGGGGCCGGATATGGTGCGGGTGGTGGTGCCTTCGGGACGCCGGCTGCGGTTTCGCCCTTTCGGGCGCGCGGAAGGGGGCATGCTGCGTGCAGCTTTTGCCCTGCCGGGCATGGCGCTGGCGGCCTGGCGCGCGGTGGGCGCGGCAGAGATCGTGCATTCCGGTGTGGCGGGATGGCCTGTGCCGCCGGGGCTGGTGATCAACCCGGTTGCGGTGATCCGCCGGCGCCAGCTTGTGATGGTGATCGAAAGCGCCTTCTGGCGGTTGCCGGATCCGGCCCTCGCGGGGCGCAAGGCGCGCCTGCGCGCCCGTCTGACGGAAAGCTTCGCGCGCTGGTCAATGCGCCGCGCCCGGCTTGGGGTCTATACCAGTGAAGCATATCGCGAGAGCCTGCCCGTTGGCCCGCAGGGCAGGGCACTGGTGCTGCCGGCGAGCTGGATCTCGGAGGAGATGATCCTGAGCGAAGCGCAGATGCAGGCCGCCTGGGCCGCGAAAGGGGAGGCCCCGCGCTTCCTGATCGCCTCGCGGCTGGTGGCGGAAAAGGGCATCGGGCTGTTTCTGGCAGCGCTGGAGCCGCTGGAAATGCGGGGCGTTGCCCTGGCGGTCGATGTGATCGGCGAGGGGCCGATGCGCGCGGATCTCGCGGCTTTCGCGGCGCAGGCGCGGCATGTCCGGCTCGGGCTGCTTGAGCCGGTGGAGTATGGCGCGCCCTTTATGGCGCTGCTGCGCGGCTATCATGCGGTGGTGGTGCCGACGACCGGCGATGAACAGCCGCGCATCCTGTTTGACGCCTTTTCGCAAGGTGTGCCGGTGGTGGCGACCGCGACGACCGGCAATCGCGAAGTGGTGCAGGACGGCGTGAATGGCTGCCTCGTCGCACCCGGCGCGCCGGAGGCGCTGGCGGCGGCGCTGGCGGATCTGGCGGGCGACGTAAGGGCGCTGGCCGCGATGGCCCCCGCTGCGCTGCAGACGGCGCGGGCCTATACCCATGCCACGATGCACAGGCGGCGGGCCGGGGCGCTGGCGGATCTGTTTGGCGCTGACACGACTGTAACAGCCGATCACGAGAGGCTTTCTTGACCTTTCGCGCCTCAAAGGCCACTTTCCGCGCCAATGAACGGGCACCGGCCCGGCAAGACCGAAGAAACGGGCATGAGGACCGGGCATATGGCTGAAAAGACCGCACCTTTCGCCGCTTTTGAGTGGCTGATCGCCTGGCGCTATCTGCGCGCGCGCCGTGCCGAGGGCGGGGTCTCGGTGATGACCTGGATCTCGCTGATCGGTATCACGCTCGCGGTTGCGGCGCTGATCGTGACCCTCGCCGTTCGTGCCGGGTTCCGTGAGGAATTCGTCGATACGATCCTTGGCGCCAATGCGCATGTGACGCTCTGGTCTTCGGAGCGCACCGATGAGGCCGGCGTGAAGATCCGGGGCTTCGCTGATTATGAGGCGCTCGCCGCCCGCGTGGCCGAGGTGCCGGGGGTGGAGCGTGCGGCACCGCTGATCCGGGGCCAGGTCATGGTCTCGGACGGAGAACGCAGCGTCGGCGCCGATCTTTACGGCATCTCACCCGGGGAACTGGCAAAGATCCCGCGGATCGGACTTGGCTCCGACTCCATCGGTGAAATCGACCGGTTTCCCGAAGGCATCGCGCTTGGATCGGTGCTGGCGCGTGATCTGGGTGTCATCGTCGGCGACAAGGTGCGGGTGATCACGCTGAACGGCCCCAAAACGGCAATGGGGGTCAGCCCGCGCACCAAGGCCTATGAGGTCGTCTATATCTTCACCGCCGGGCGCTACGATATCGACAAGGTGCGGATGTATATGCCTTTTGCCGAGGCGCAGAGCTTTCTGAACCGCGAGGGATTTGCCGATGAGATCGAGATCATCGTGCAAAACCCGGAAAAGGTTGACGATTATGTGCTGCCGATCCTGAATGCTGCCGGGCCGGAGGCCAATCCCTGGACCTGGCGCGATTCAGCCGGATCGTTCCTGCGCGCGCTGGATATCGAAGACAATGTGATGTTCCTGATCCTGTCGATCCTGGTTCTGATCGCGTCGCTGAACATCGTGTCGGGGCTGATCATGCTGGTGAAAAACAAGGGACGCGATATCGGCATCCTGCGCACCATGGGGCTGAGCCAGGGCTCGATCCTGCGGGTGTTTTTCATCTGCGGCGCGGTGACCGGCGTGATCGGCACCATCGCGGGCCTCGGCCTTGGCTGCCTTGTGGCGCTGAATGTCGATCAGGTCATGGCAGGGATCGCCTGGATCAATGGCAGCCCGGTCTGGGATGCCTCGGTCCGGGGGATTTATTCTCTGCCAGCGAAACTGCAGGCAAATGACGTGATCTCGGCGGTGGCGCTTGCGCTCGGCCTGTCGTTCAGCGTGACGATTTTGCCGGCGCGCCGCGCCGCCCGCATGGACCCGGTGGAGGCATTGCGCAATGAGTGAGGCATTGGTTCTCGAGGGGATCACCAAGGGCTATAACAAGGGGAAACCCTCGGAAGTCCAGGTGTTGCGCGGCGTCGATCTGTCGATCGCGAAAGGTGAGGTCGTGGCGCTGGTCGCACCTTCGGGGGCGGGGAAATCGACGCTTTTGCATATTGCGGGCCTGCTCGATACGCCGGATCAGGGCCGGGTCGTGATGGGCGGGCGCGAGATGGGCGGGCTGTCTGACAGGCTCCGGACCGAGGCGCGGCGCGGCGATGTCGGGTTTATCTACCAGTTTCATCATCTGCTGCCCGAATTCACCGCGCTGGAAAATGTTGTGATCCCGCAGCTGGCGAATGGTGTGTCGAAAACGGAAGCCTCCGCGCGGGCGCGCGATCTGCTTGAGAGGGTCGGCCTGGCAGCGCGCGCCAGCCACCGCCCTGCAGCACTTTCAGGGGGCGAGCAGCAGCGGGTGGCCTTTTGCCGCGCGCTGGCCAATGGGCCGGGGCTTTTGCTGGCGGACGAGCCGACCGGCAATCTTGACCCCGGAACCTCGGATCAGGTCTTCGGCGCGCTGATGGATCTGGTACGCGCGACCGGGATGGGGGCGCTGATCGCGACGCATAACCTTGAACTGGCCGCGCGTATGGACCGGGTGGTGCGTCTGAACCAGGGCAGGATGGGCTGAGCAGACCCCGGGCCACCGCACTACATCTCGCATTCGCCCGGAAACCCACCGGCTGACGCGGCCCGGCGCGCGCAATGGCGGTAAGTCCCGCAACCCTGGCGGCAGGTTCGGGCCACGCCTGCCTGGCCGGGGCCCGCTGTGCTGTGACAGCCAAACAGAATTTCGTGATTTTCTGCATTTTTCCCGGGCACCGGAATTGCCCTTGTCATGGAATGCGGTTCCAATAGTGCCAGCCTGCCGTGGGTTATTTTGCTGCCGGCGGGGCCAAAAACAACAGGACAATAGCACGTGGCAGGTACGACGGCAGGCGGCGCGAAGTGGAAGAAATTCATCTGGCCGGTGATCGGCCTGCTGGCAATCGGGATATCTTTCTGGTTTCTGACCCATGAGCTGAAAGATATGTCCTGGGAGGCGCTCTGGGCCGGCTTCGGGGCGATCAATTCCTGGCACTGGTTCCTGATCGTTCTCTGCACGCTGGCCTGCTATATCAATCTTGCCTTTTATGACGTGATCGCGCTGCAGCATCTGCGCAAGAAGGTGAGTTTTCCCTTTGTGGTCGGCTGCGCCCTGACCACCTATTCGCTTGCCCATACCATTGGTGCCTCTGCTTTTTCCGGCGCGGTGATCCGATACCGCGCCTATACGACCAGGGGGCTTTCGGGGCCCGAAGTGGGGGTGCTGGTCACTTTCTGCTCGCTGACCTTCAGCCTTGCCGTGATGATCGTTCTGGGTTTTGCCTTTCTCCTGACGCCGGGTCTGGGCGAGCGCGTATCCACCCATATCTCGCCGCATGTGGTGCAATGGGCGGCGCTGGTCACGCTGGCGATTGTGGTGGCGTATCTGGCCTCTTCGGCGCTTGGTCTGCCGGATCTGAAAATCCGCAATTTCCGCGTCTCTTACCCGCGGTTTTCCATTGCGCTGAAGCAGGTGACAATTGCCCCGGTGGAGCTGCTCTTTGCCGCGGGTATCCTCTATTTCGCGCTGCCTGAGGCGAACAACCCCGGATATATGGTTGTGATGGGCGTGTTCGTGGTCGGTTTCTCGCTGGCGCTGCTGTCGCATGCACCTGGCGGGATCGGGGTGTTCGAGCTGGCGGTGATCACCGGCTTGCCGGAGTTCCCGCCCGAGACGGTGCTGGCGGCGCTGCTGGTGTTCCGGCTTTTCTATCTGATGCTGCCGTTGGTTCTGGGCCTCGTGCTGGTCGCGCTGTTCGAATCCGGGCAGCTGAAGGCGAAACGCGCACTGGAAAAGGCCTCAGCCTTATCCGCCAAAGCGCGTCCATGACCGGGCGATCAGCGCCGCGTCGAAATTACGCCCGATCAGCACGATAACCCCTTCCTCGGGCTGCGGCCCGGCGAAGGTTTCGGGCAGGATCTCTGGCAGGATCTCGGGCGGCTGCATGACATGGCGTACAGATTGCAGCAGGAGCCGTCCCGTCGGCGTCCGCACCACGCCCTTGACGCGGATGACATCGCGGCTCCGCGCGAAAAGAAGCGCGGAAAGCCAGGTCGAAAGCGCCACCCAGCCGAGGACGTCATCATCGCGCGACGCTCCTCCGATCATCAGGCGGAAGGGCCGGATCGGTGTGTCTGTCCTGGCGGCTGGCAGCGTATAGGGCTGACCTGGTTCGGGCAGATCACGGGGGATCCCGAGCTCTGCCGCTTCGATCCAGGCACCGGGGTTCAGCAGCCGCAGCGTCGCGAGCAGGCGCGCGGTCTGATCCGGCGGGACCGACGCGGTTTTGGTCATTATGATGCGGTCGGCTGTCTCGGCCTGGGCGCGCGCCAGCGGCTCTTCCATGAGCTGTGACGTCCCGTGCTGCGCATCCGAGAGCACCAGTATTTCGGACAGCCGGAGCCTGCGGGCTAGCATGGGGTCTGCCGCAATGGCACTTGCGATGGCGCCTGGATCGGCGAGCCCACTGGTCTCGAGCAGGATCCCGGTCGTTTGCCCTGCGTCCCGACCGCTCACCTGATCGCAGATTTCGCGCAGCGTCGTAAGCAGGGCGTCCGAGCCTTCGCAGCAGGCGCAGCCCCCGGCGAGGACCGTAAGCCGCGCTGCCTTGCCCAGAAGCAGATTGTCTACCGGCGTTCCCGCAGCCTCGTTGACGATAATATGCTGATTGCGGAGCAATCCCCGATGCAGCTGATGGCGCAGCCAGCTGCTTTTTCCGGCCCCGAGAAAGCCGCCAAGGATGGTCAGTGGCAAAAGGCCATCGCCTTTGGCGTTCTGCCTCTGGATGGAAGCCTCAGTCATTGTTCAGCACGGTCAGCGAAAGTGGGTCGACGGGCCCTGAGGCCATACGGGCGGCTGCCGCCCAGAGGCTGTCGAGATCGGCCACAAGTTCCCTGGCGCCACCGGGTGCAAAGAGCTGCAACCCAGGGGTCACACCATCATCATAGGCCTTTAACCCCCAGGGCGCGAGCAGCCGGTTGATCGCGGCCACCCGGATGAAGCGCAGTCGCAACCTGTCGCCGGGGGTGTTGCCCCCGGCATCTGTCCAATGCCCTGGCCGGCTTGGAAAACCACAGGCGGAACACATATTGCCCCCTGTTTCAGATCACCTCTGGCCGCTTGACGCTTTCAAACGGATAGCGTTTGCGGAAGTCATCGGTGATCTGTTCAAACGTCGCCCATTCGACGCCGTCATGACCATTGATATATTCGATAAGCCGTTCCAGCATCAGCAAGACTTGCGGGCGCCCGGCCACATCCGGGTGGATGGTGAAGGCAAACACTGCATAGTCCATTTCGCGGTAGACCCAGTCAAACTGGTCGCGCCACAGCTCTTCGATATCGCGCGGGTTGACGAAGCCGTGGCTGTTGGGCGACTTCTTCATGAACATCATTGGCGGCAGATCATCGACATACCAGTTGGCTGCGATATCAACGAGGTCGATCTCGCGCCCGTGTTTCAGCGGATGCATCCAGTCTTTGGCCTGTTTCGTATAGTCGATGACATTCCATTCATCTCCGACACGTGCATAGAAGGGCTGGAAATCGCGATAGCCCTGGCTGTGGTCATAGCTGAAATTGTATTTTTGCAGCAAAGCGGCCGTCGAGTTGGACATTTCCCACCAGGGGGCCACATAGCCGCGCGGCGGGCGGCCTGTCAGTTTGTCGATCAGCTCGATGGATTTGACGAGAACATCCTCCTCTTGTTGTGGCGTCATCGCGATGGGGTTTTCATGCAGATAGCCATGGGCGCCCACCTCATGACCTGCATCCACGATCATCCGCATTTCTTTCGGAAAGGTTTCCAACGAGTGGCCGGGGATGAAAAAACTGGTCTGGAGGTCGTATTTTTTGAACAGACGCAGCAGCCGCGGGATGCCAACCTCGGTTGCAAAAATGCCGCGCTGGATGTCTGACGGGCTGTCGCCGCCGCCATAAGACCCGATCCAGCCAGCGACCGAATCAATATCGGTGCCGAAGGCGCAGTAGATTTTCTTGGCCATGTTATCCTCCTGTTAACGGATTTGCCTCAGTCTTCCAGAGGCGCACCGGCGGAATTGTTCGTGCCTTTCAGATGGTGGCTTGCGGTGGGCTCCCAGCTGGCATGGATGGTCTCGCCGACCGTGATGGGCCGTGCGAACCAGGCTTCATCGGGCAGGTAGATGATGAATTCTTCGCGCGATCCGGTATCTAGGGCGACTTTGACGAAAGTGCCCTGGTATTCGGTGTTGATGACCTTGCCGGTAAGCCCGTTTCTCGCGGGCGTATCGGGCGAGAGGTGAATACGGTCGCGGCGGACCGAGAAACGAATTTCTGCGCCCGGGGTCACTCCGGGCGCGGAGGGCAGGTCATAGCGGTGCCCATCCGCGGTGGTGACGCTTGCCGAATCGCCCGAGGTGCTTTCGACCTTGCCTGCCAGCACATTCTGACCGCCCATAAACCGGGCGACATAGGGGCTGTGCGGGTGGTTGTAGATTTCGCGCGGTGAGGCGGCCTGTTCGATCAGCCCGTGATCCATCACGACGACCTGGTCGGCCAGTGCGATGGCCTCAGGCTGGGTGTGGGTGACATGGATGAAGGTGATCCCGAGCTCGTTTTGCAGCCGTTTCAGTTCAACCCGCATCCGCAGGCGCAGGAATTCGTCAAGCGCGGAAAGCGGCTCATCCAGCAGAAGGACCTTTGGATTGGTGATCAGCGCGCGCGCCAGCGCCACCCGCTGTTGCTGTCCGCCCGACAGTTCCGAGGGCAGGCGGTCTGCGAGGTGGCCCAGTTGCACGCGGTCCAGCATCTCGCGCGCCTTCGCACGGCGGGCCTCGGTTGCCTCACCTTTCACGCGCAGCGAAAAGGCGACGTTGTCGGTCAGCGAAAGATGCGGGAAGAGGGCGTAATTCTGGAACATCAGCGCCGTGCCTCGGCTGCCGGTTTTCGCATGGGTGACGTCCTGCCCCCCAATGGAAATAGTGCCGGAGGAGGGAGCCTCATGCCCGGCAATCATGCGCAAAAGCGTGGTCTTGCCGCAGCCAGAGGGGCCGATCATGCAGCAATAAGACCCGCCTTCGATCACCAGATCAACATTATTGACCGCCTTCACCGACCCGTAAAGCTTGGTTACGCCCTTGATATCAATACGGCTTATATCAGACATGGTCAGTTTCCTCACTTCGCGCGGGCACGGCGTTTCTGGATTAGGGCGATGCCGGCGAAGGCCAGCGCGATGACCGCGAAGCTCAGCACCGAGGTTACGGTGCCGATCGCGTAAAGCGCGGGTGTGGTCACATTCGTCGTCATATTTGAGATCTCGATGGGCAGGGTATTCCTGCCGCCGACCGTCAAGAGCGAGCGCGGCATTTCATCGTAAGACAGGGTAAAGCCGAACAGGGCCACTGCGATCAGACCGGGGAACAGGATCGGCACGGTCACATAGCGCAGCGTCTGCCAGGGGGTGGCGCCGGCATCGCGGGCGGCTTCTTCCCAGGAGCTGTCGAACCGGTTCAGAACCGCGAACATGATCAACAGGCCAAAAGGCAGGGTCCAGCTCAGATGCGCACCGAGGCCCGAAAGCCACCAGTTCAGCCGGAAGCCAAGCAGCTGGAACAGCTGCGAAATCCCAAGGCCGAGCAGGATCCCCGGCACCACGAGGCTGGTGATCGCCAGGTAAAACAGTGGCCCCGCACCGATGAAGCGCTTGCGAAAGGCGAGCCCGGCGAAAAGGCAGACGACCGCGGTAATAGCCAGTGACATCGCGCCCAGAACCATCGACCGCCGGAAGGCGCCGCCAAGATCACCGTAGCGCGTCGAGGTCCAGAGGTCGTTGAACCAATGAGTCGAGACGCCGCGCAAGGGAAAGGTCAGCCCGCCCGTTGGCCCCTGGAAGCTGAGGATGAAGATCACCAGCATCGGGCCGTAAAGAAAGATTACGAAAAGCGCGAAAAACGCCGCCAGCAGGTAAAATCCGAGCCCGCGTCTTTGGGTTGCCTGTGACATTACACCCTCACTTCGCCAGTTCAGAGCGGATATCGACGATCCTCAGGATCGCCGAGACCATCAGCAACACGACCACAATCAGCAGGACCGCCATCGCGGCAGCTTCCGGGTAGAACAACTGGTCGATCTGGTTCTTCATCGCCGAGACGACCGATGCGCTTTGTCCGCCGCTCATGACACGGACGACGAAGAAGTCGCCCATCACCAGCGTGACGACAAAGATCGAGCCAAGTGCGATCCCGGTGCGAGACAGCGGCACGATCACTGTCCAGAGGATCTGCCAGCCCGAGGCACCGGCATCGCGCGCGGCCTCGATCAGGTTCGGGTTGATCTTGGCCATCGAGTTGAAGATCGGCACGATCATGAACAGGGTGAACAGATGGATATAGGTCAGGACCACGGCGAAGTCGGAATAAAGCAGGATATCAAGCGGTTGGTCGATCACTCCGGCAGAAATCAGCGCCTGGTTGAAGACGCCTTCGCGGCCCAGAAACGGGATCCAGGACACCATTCGGATGACGTTCGACGTCCAGAATGGAATCGTGCAGAGCAAGAACAAGCCGATCTGCCATTTCAGGTTCCGCACATGGAACACCAGAAAATACGAACAGGTGAAGCCGATCAGCATGGTCGCGATCAGGGTCAGCGCGGCATATTTCAGCGTGTTCAGGAACAGCGTCAGCGTGACCGGCGAGGTCAGCACCTGAGCGTAGTTGCCCCAGGTGAATTCCGGGTAGATCGTGATGCCATCGGTCTGCCAGAAGCTTAAAAGCAACACTGTGATCAGCGGAATGCCCACCATCGCCAGCATGATCAGCGCCAGCGGCGCGACCTGGAGATAGGGCGTCAGCGGCGAAGACCGCCCGGAAGAACGCGACATTGATGAACCTCGTGAGAGTGCCGGCGGGGCCATGACCCCGCCGGAAAATGGATCAGGCCGAGACGAATTCGTTCCAGCGCTGCACCATGTAGCGCTCTTCATCCATCACAGTGTTCCAGCAGGCGACATTGCCCATACGGGCCTCGAACGAGCCGCCATCGCGCACCGCGCCCGCCTTGTCCATCACCGCGCCATAAGGGTCGAGGATGTCCTCTTGCGCGGCCTGGCCTTCATACCAATAGCCCCATTCATTCGCGGTCAGCTGTTCCTTGGCCGTGGACGGCACCGAGGAATAATAGCCCTGACGCGCGATGAATGCGCCCTGCCAGCCCGAGAGATACCAGTTCAGATATTCATAGGCGGCCTCAAGTTTGATGCCTTCGAGGTGGTTCATCAGCCCCATGCCGAGGCCCCAGCCGCGATAGCCCTCTTTCAGCCCCTGATAGACGCAGGCGGTGCCGCGCGATTTCACCGCCGTCACGGCGGGCGACCACATCGACTGGATCACCACCTCGCCGCCCGCCATCAGGTTGACCGATTCGTCAAAGGTCGACCAGAAGGCCCGGAACTGACCGGCTTTCTTCAGCTCGATCAGGCGGTTGATCGTGGTGTCGATCTCTTCCTTCGTCATATTGCCCTTGTCGCCATAGGTCAGCTCGCCCAGAGCCTCCATCGCCATGGCGGCGTCCATGATGCCGATCTGCGGGATGTTCACCAGCGCGGTCTTGCCCTTGAATTCCGGGTTGAACAGCTCGCCCCAGCTTTCCACCGGGCGCCCGATCAGGTCCGGCCGGATGCCAACCGTGTCAGCATTGAAGATGGTCGGCATCGTGGTGGCGAAATCGGTCGGGCTCGCAGAAAAGGCGGTGTCGCCCGGGCCGCCGGTATACATCACCTTGACCGGTGTGGTGCCCTGCATCGACTGGGCGGAACCGTCGAAATTCTTGCCGTCCTTCATCACCGGCGTGATATCGCCCCATTTCGCGATCTTCGCCACTTCGACCGGCTGCAGCTGGCCCGAGCGCCAGACCTTCTGCATCGCCCAGAATTCCAGATCGGCAATGTCGATGGTCTCGGGCTGGTTCACCACCTTGGCCATCAGCGAGGTGCTGTCAGCGGTTTGGGGCACGATTTTGAAGCCGAGATCGGCTGAGGCTTTTTCGCAGATATCGGCGATCACCGAATAGGACGGCCCCACCTGGTTGAGCGTGATGTCCTTGATCGTCTGGGCCCAGATCATCGGCGCGCCGAGAATCCCCGAACCCACTGCCGCGCCGGCTCCGGCGGCTGAGGCTTTCATAAAGCCCCGGCGGCTGAGGCCCGGTTTCTTGCTGGTCGTCATGGTCATTCTCCCTGTTGCTGGAGGTGGCCTGCCGGGTCTTCTGACCGGTCGGGCGCTGATGGGAACTATCCGGAGCGGATATCACTCTGACAAGTACGCTAGCAAAGTGTTCTTGGGATGCAATGCACAATTTATATCTGGAAAGATGTAAAGCATGGTCGCATACTTCGGGCTCAGTGCCGGATGCGCCACTTTTTTGGGCAAATTGCCCTGTATTTGCCGGGGTGTGGGCGGCCTTTGTATGCGATGGACAGAAAGATCGGACAGCTGAGCCAAAACACTGCCGAATCTGCCCCGATGATCGCCCGACCGGCGATGTCGATGGGGGCGGCGGGCTCACGCCCGGCCTTTCTCTATGTCTCGATTCGCGACCTTCTGTCCCGAAAGATCAGCAGCGGCGAGCTGCCGCCCGGGACAGTGCTGAAAGAAGCGCCGGTTGCCGGGCAGCTCGGCGTCAGCCGGGCCCCGGTGCGCCGTGCGCTGGCCCTTCTGGCCGAGGCCGGGCTGATCTTCGAGGCCGGTGGTCAGGGGTTTAAGGTCGGTCTGGCCGCGCCGGTGCAGCTGCCGCTGCGCCAGCTCCACCAGATTCTTACCGGCGAGCCGGAGGAAATCGACCGCTCGCCCTCCTGGGAGCGGATTTTCGACGAGGTGCGCGAGGAAATCACCGCCGCCATGCCCTTTGGCTCCTGGCGCATTCAGGAGGCGGCGCTTGGCGACCATTTCAATGTCAGCCGGACCGTCGCGCGCGAGGTGCTCTGGCGGCTGATGGACCGGCGCCTGGTCGACAAGGACAGCAAATCGCATTGGATCGTAGGCCAGATGACCGCGCGCGACCTGCGCGAGACGCTGGAAATGCGGGCGCTGATGGAGCCGGCTGCTCTGGACCAGGTGCTGCCTGGCCTTGACCGGGCCTGGCTCGCGCGGCTCGAGGCGCGGATCGCGGCGCTGATCCGCGCCTTCCCGCAGGTCGAGCCCCAGGCCCTGGATCAGATCGACCAGGCGATGTTTCAGGAGATGTTCGCCGGTCTGCGGAATTCGCGCCTTCTGGCCTCGATCAGGCGCAATCAGATCTCGCTGGTGGTGCCGCATCTCTTCCGTCACCATTTTCCGCTGACCGATGACCTGGCCGCCTTGCTCGATTACGCGCGGATCCTGCATCACCTGGGCCGGGACGAAGCCGAGGCGGCGCAGGTTCTCATGCGCAGCCATCTGCTGCGGATCGGGAGGCTTACGCTGGCGCGCCTCAGGGTGCTGTCTCTCCTGCCGCCGCCGCGCCGGGTGGCCTGGCTGATACCGGCGCATCAGGGGGGAATATGACGGATACTGTGCTGCGCGTGATCGGAACACCTGCGACCCTGACGCCTGAACTGCGCGCGCGGGCGGCGGCAGATTTGCCGTTCGGCATTCAGTTCGAGGTCTTGGACGGGCTCGATTGCCAACGCCGCGGCGTGATGGCGCCCGAGAGCTTCGATGTTTATGACCAGTGGTTCCATTCGCTGGATCTTTTATGGACGGCGGCCTCGATCCGCCCGATCGACACGACGCGGCTCGCGCGGTGGGATGAGGTGACCATCGCCGGAACGCGCCCCGGCGCCAATGGGCGGCAGCCTGGCAGCTGGCCCGGAAGCCTCCTTTATGCGCAATCTGATCGCAGCCTTGCAGCCTGGCCGCAGCCCGGAGAGGCCCCGCAAATATCCATGTTGCCAACAACTTACAACGTGGACAGCTTCGTCTGGACGCCGGATATGTCGGCTCTGCGCCGCGCGGAAGAGGCGGAAAGCTGGGCCTGGCTTCTCGATGGGCGCTGGCATGGGCGCGCGGCGCTCGCCGCTGATCCGGCTGCAAGCGTGGTAGAGCTTGCGCTGGCGGCGCGGGCGGCCGGGCTGGTCGACATCGCCGATCCGGGCGATCTGACCATCGAAGAGATCGACGCACTTTTCGCCGTGCTGATGCCCCTGCGCCGGTCGGGTCATTTTACACGCTTCTGGGCGACATCTGATGATGCGGTGCGGCTGATGACGCCACAGGGCAGCGGTGGCGGGCCGGTGATCTCGGCTTTGTGGTCGCCCGCCTATTACGCGATGCGGGCCATGGGGCGCGATCTGCATTACGCGGTGCCGGGCGAGGGATATCGTGGCTGGCATTCCGGGCTTTGCCTTTCGGCGGCACTGTCGGGCGAGCGGCTTGAGATGGCCTATGCCTGGCTCAACTGGTGGCTCGATGGTGTGCCCGGGGCGATTATGGCGCGGCAGGGCTATTACATGTCGGTGGTCCAGCCGCTTCGCGACACGCTGACGCCGGCCGAATGGGCCTTCTGGTATGCGGGCGAGCCTGCCTGCGAAGATCTTGCGGGCAGTGACGGGCAGATCGTGGTCCGGCGCGGCGAGCGGCGCGAAGGCGGCAGCTATCAGGACCGTGTCGCCCGCATCGCCGTCTGGTCGACCATCATGCCCGAACATAATTATCTGATCCGGCGCTGGCGCGAATTTCTCGGGGATTGAGGGCGCTGCGCCGGTTCAGTCGCTGGCGCGGATCAGCACGCCTCCGGCCTGCAGCGCGGCCTCTAGATCCGGCGGCGGCGGCTGGTCACAGATCACCTCGTCAATCGCGTCAAAGCCGCAGACCTGCACCAGGCCCTGCACCCCGAATTTCGTCGCATCCGTCACCACCACCCGCCTGCGGCCGCAGCGCAGCACGGCGAGGGCGAATTCCGCCTCCTCCAGATCGTAATCCATCACCCCGGTCTGGGCATCAATTGCCCCGACCGAGATCACCGCATGATCGACGCTGAACCGGCTGACAAAATCTATCGCCGAGACCCCGAAGGACGCGCCACTGTCGCTTCGCAGCCTGCCGCCCGCCATATAGACCTGGTTGCCATTCACCGTGGCCAGAGTGCGGGCAATGTCTGAAGAATTCGTCACCACCACCAGCCGATGATGCTGCAAAAGCGCGCGTGCCAGCAGGCTCGTCGTTGTTCCGGTATCCAGCATCACCGAATCCCCGTCACGGATCGTCGCGGCGGCGCGGCGCACGATGATGTCTTTCGCCGCGCGGTTTTCGCGCATCCGCCGCTCGAACGGGGCCTCACGCAGCGTCGAGGCCAGCCCGATCATGCCATGCATCCGCACGATCTCGCCCTGCGCGGCGAGGGTCTTCACATCGCGGCGAATGGTCTCGGCCGAGACACGCAGCCGCGCGGCAAGCTCGTTGATTCCGGCTGTTCCCTGGCCGGACAGTATCGCGAGAATCTGGCCGTGACGCGGAGAGTGATCCATGAAAGCCCTGTTGTCGTGACCGTTTGCGCAGCTTTGGCGCGAAATAATGACCGATTCCACAATAACCGGTCAAGATCGGTCATAAATCCACATTTTTGTTGACGCAATCCCAAAGCCACCGCCAGTCTTACGCAACATGCGGCGACAGACTGCAGGGGGGGGCTATGACCGGAGAGACAAGGGTTCCGCCAGAGAAGGCGGCGATCATCGGGGCGCTGCCAGTTTGGCAGGGCGACATCAGCATTGCGCCGCTTCTGGGCGGTATCAGCAATGAAAGCTGGCTGGTGCGCGATGAGCAGGGCGGCCATGTGGTGCGCTTTGGCAAGGATTATCCGTTCCACCACGTGATCCGCGAGCGCGAGATCATGACCGCCCGCGCCGCTGAAGCGGCCGGTTTCGCCCCGGCGGTCGAATTCGCCGGGCCGGGTGTCATGGTCAGCCGCCACCTGAGCGCGCATACGTTCAACGCCGGTGATGTGCGGGGCAATATCGACGGGCTGGCACGGCTGATCCGCGATTTCCACCGCGAGATGGGGCGCCATGTCTCGGGGCCGGGATTCATCTTCTGGCCCTTCCATGTGATCCGCGATTATGCCCGCACTTTGCGGACGGGTGGCAGCCGCAAACTGGCGGATCTGCCGCGCTACCTCGCATTGGCTGATGAGCTGGAGGAAGCGCAGATCCCGCTCCCGATCATTTTCAGCCATAATGACCTGCTTCCGGCGAATTTTCTCGATGATGGCAACCGGCTCTGGCTGATTGATTTCGAATATGCCGGGTTCTCGACGGCCATGTTCGACCTGGCGGGCGTGTCATCGAATGCGGGCTTTTCGGCGACCGAGACGAACACGCTTCTGCGGGCCTATTTCGGCGAAGCGCCGTCCCGCGACCTCTTGCGCGCCATGGCGGCGATGCAATGCGCCAGCCTTTTGCGTGAGGCGATGTGGAGCATGGCGTCCGAGCTGTATCTGAACGCGCCCGGCACCGATTACCCGGCCTATACCGAAGAAAACCTCGCGCGGTTTGAGATCGCGCTCGACCATTACCGCTCAGTTTACGGAAAGAAAACCTGATGTCGCAGACCCTGCCCGCACATGCTCAGATCGTGGTGATCGGGGGCGGTATTATCGGCTGCTCGACCGCCTATCACCTGGCGCGCGATCACAAGGCGGATGTGATCCTGCTGGAACAGGGCAAAATCACATCGGGGTCGACCTGGCACGCGGCGGGGCTGGTGGGGCAGTTGCGCTCTTCGGCCTCGATCACCAGGGTTCTGAAATATTCGGTTGATCTGTATAAGTCCCTCGCCGCCGAGACCGGGCTTGAAACCGGCTGGAAGATGACCGGCTGCCTCAGGCTTGCGACCAATGAGGATCGCTGGACCGAGTATCGCCGCCTCGCCACCACCGCGAGAAGCTTCGGAATGGAGATGCATCTTGTCTCGCCTGAAGAGGTCAAACGGATGTGGCCGCTGATGGATGTTTCGGATCTGGTCGGTGCCTCCTGGTTGCCGACGGACGGGCAGGCCAGCCCTTCGGATATCACGCAGTCGTTGGCCAAAGGCGCGCGGATGCATGGTGCGAAGCTGGTGGAAAATGTCCGCGTCACCGGGTTCGTGATGGAGGGGAACCGTATCACGGCGGTCGAGACCGATCAGGGTGTGATCCAATGCGAAAAGGTGGTGAATTGCGGCGGGCAATGGGCGCGCCAGGTGGGGGCGAAAGCGGGTGTCAATGTGCCGCTGCAACCCGTCAAACACCAGTATATCGTGACGGAAAAGATCGAGGGTCTGGCATCGGATGCGCCGACTTTGCGCGACCCCGACCGGCGCACGTATTTCAAGGAAGAGGTCGGCGGTCTCGTGATGGGGGGCTATGAGCCGAACCCGCAGAGCTGGCGCACGGGGCTTCCTGGTGGTGATGTGCCGGACCAGTGGGAATTCCAGCTGTTCGATGATGATTTCGACCATTTCGAGCAGCATATGAAAGAGGCCATCGCCCGGGTGCCAAAGCTCGCGGAAACCGGCCTCAAGCAGATGATCAACGGGCCGGAAAGCTTCACCCCGGATGGGAACTTCATCCTCGGTCTCGCGCCGGAATGCGCCAATATGTTTGTAGGCGCCGGGTTCAACGCCTTTGGCATCGCCTCGGGCGGCGGGGCGGGCTGGGCGCTGGCGGAATGGGTGATGCGGGGCGAGGCGCCGCTGGATCTCTGGTCGGTTGATATCCGCCGCTTTTCGGGCCTGCACCGCGATCGTGCCTGGGTCGAAGAGCGCACGCTTGAGGCTTACGGCAAGCATTACACCATCGGCTTCCCGCATGAGGAATATGAAAGCGGGCGCCCGCGCATCACCTCGCCGCTTTACACGCGGTTGAAAGACCATGGCGCGGTGTTCGGATCGAAACTCGGATGGGAACGGCCGAACTGGTTTGCCGGCCCGGGCGAAGAGCCGCGTGATCTCTATTCGATGGGGCGCCAGAACTGGTTTGATGCGGTGGGCCGGGAACATCGTCTGGTGCGCGAGGGGGTTGGCGTCTTCGACCAGTCGTCTTTCGCGAAATATGAGGTGGCCGGGGCAGGGGCGGCCGATGCGCTGGAGCTGATCTGTGCGAGCCATGTGGCGAAAGCGCCGGGCCGCCTGACCTATACCCAGATCCTGAACTCGCGCGGCGGCATCGAATGCGATCTGACCGTGGCGCGGCTGGCCGATGACCGTTTTTACCTCGTGAGCGGGACGGGGTCGCGCACCCATGACTTTGCCTGGATTGCCGATCACTTGCCTGCCGGCGATGTAGCGATCCGCGATGTGACCGAGGATTATGGTACCCTGTCTTTGATGGGGCCGAAAGCGCGCGAGGTGCTGACTTCGGTCACAAAGGCGGATGTGTCGAATGCGGCCTTCCCCTTTGGCGCGGTTCGTGCGCTGGAGATCGCCGGCCATCAGGTCCGCGCGCTGCGGGTCACCTATGTCGGCGAGCTCGGATGGGAGTTGCATGTGCCTCTTTCCGGTACAGGCGATGTGTTCGATGCGCTGATGGCGGCAGGCGCCCCGCATGGCATTCGCCCGACCGGCTACCGCGCGATTGAAAGCCTGCGGCTGGAAAAAGGGTACCGCGCCTGGGGATCCGACATCACCCCGAATGACAATCCGTTCGAGGCGGGCCTTGGCTGGGCGGTCAAGCTGAAACGCGATACCGATTTCATCGGGCGCAAAGCCTGCGAGGCTGCGGCGGGCGCCGCCCTGGTCAAACGGCTTGCCGGGTTCACCACCGATGATCCCGATGTGGTGCTGCTGGGGCGTGAAACGATCCTCAGAGACGGCGAGCCGGTCGGCTATCTGACGAGCGGAGGCTATGGCTACAGCCTGCAAAGCCCGATCGGCTTTGGCTATGTGCGTAATGAGGCGGGCGTCAGCGACGCGTTCCTGCAATCGGGGCGGTATGAACTGGTCGTCGCCAATGAGGTCCGGCCCGCGAAACTGCATCTCGATCCGCTTTACGACCCGGGCTCGCTGCGGGTGAAAGCATAGGTGACTGCAGGCCGGGCCCGAAATGGCCCGGCCTTTTATCAATGAAAACAATAATCAACAGGAGGGACAGCAATGGCTTCCATTGGAACATATATTATCTGGCTGATCATGGTCTGCGCCGTCGCGGGCGCGATCGCCGCGATCCGCGATCCTGAAAAGGGGCTTGGCAAAGAGTTCACCGAGGGTCTGCATTCCATCGGTCCGATTTTCATTCCTGTGGCCGGGATCATGGCCGCGATTCCCTATCTTTCGCATTTTATCGAATTCGCGGCCGGGCCGCTTTTCGCCCTTGTGGGCGCTGACCCCTCGATTGCCGCGACCACGGTGATTGCGGGCGATATGGGGGGCTACCAGCTGGCCGACAAAATTGCCCAGACGCGCGAGGCATGGGCGATTGCGACAGTAGTCGGTTTCATGTCGGGCGCGACGATCATCTTCTCGATCCCGGTCGGCCTCGCCATGCTGAAGAAGGCCGACCATAAATATATGGCACTGGGCATCATGTCCGGCATTCTCTCGGTGCCGGTCGGGGTGCTGATCTCCTGCACGGTGATCGCACTTTCGGGGCTGGATATCCGCCCGGAGGTCTCGACCACGTCCGATGCGAATTTCGCCCTGACGCTCGGTTTTGGCGAGATATTCCGCAACCTCCTGCCGCTGATCATCTTCTGCGTGGCAATCGCGCTCGGCCTGCGGTTCGCGCCGGATGCTATGATCACCGGCTTTCTGTGGTTCGGAAAAATCATGTATGCGGGCATCACGCTGGTGCTGGTGGCCTCGATCGTCGAATATTTCACCGGGTTCTTTACCAATGTCTTTGGCCATTGGGGCTTTGATCCGATCATCGCGGATGAGGCCGACCAGTTCCGCGCGCTGGAAGTGGCGGGCTATATCGGCATCATGCTCGCCGGGGCCTTCCCGATGGTCTACCTTCTGACCAAATACCTCGCGAAACCGATGGAGGTGCTGGGTGCGAAAATCGGCGTGGCGCCCGAAGGCGCGGCGGGGCTGCTCGCGGCCTGCGCCAATATCCTTGCCATGTTCCGGCTGGTGGAAAAGATGCGCCCGCGTGACAAGGTGGTGGCGATTGCCTTTGCGGTTTGCGCGGCCTTTACCTTCGGCGATCACCTGGCTTTCACCGCGAATTTCCAGCCGACGCTGATTGCGCCGCTGATCCTGGGCAAGCTCCTCGGCGGTGTGGCGGGCTTTATCCTCGCGGTCTGGCTGTCTGTGCCGAAAGCCGAGGCGCTGGCGGCGGCAGAGCGCTGATCCTTCCTTGCCGCCCGGGCGCAGGCCCGGGCGGGACTTGACGCGAAGGTCAGAGGGCGCGACCGGCCAGCATCCCCTCATAGACCGCCTCTTCCGCGGTGCGGGGGGTCTCGCAATCGCCGATGCCATGACATTCGATGCCCAGGGCCGTGATCTCAGACCTGAGCCCGTCAAAGCGCAGATGCCCGGACGACAGAACCAGCATATCCACGCCCTCGATTTCAATCGGCAGCTCTGATGCGGTGTGCTGCAGAAAGACCGTATCGCCAAAGGTGCCGATCAGTCGCGCATAGGGCGTGACCCTGACGCCCATCCGGTGCAGCGAGGCCGCCGTCGCATCGCGAACGTAGAAGGGCAGCGCCTCGCCCATATAAAGCCCGTTCACCGCCAGATCGACTCCGGCGCCGTCCCGCGCCAGGGCCTCAGCCACGCCCGGCCCTATCCAGTCGGCGCGCCAGTCGACCACCACCACCCGCGCCCCGGGTTTCACATCGCGCTTCAGGATCTGCCAGGCGGTGGCGACCCTGATCTCGCCATCCGTCTCAAACGGCGGCAAATAGGGCGTGGCGCCGGTCGCGAGCACCACCGCATCCGGGGCGAAATCGCGCAACAGGCTTGCATCGACGCGGGTGTTCTTGCGGATTGTCACGCCCGCAAGCGCGCATTCGCGGGTGAGATTGGTCACGATGCCGCCAAACTCTGCGCGATGCGGCAAAAGCTGCGCCAGCAATGCCTGCCCGCCCAGGCGTGGTTCCGCCTCGAAAAGCGTCACGTGATGACCGCGCTCTGCCGCCACCGCTGCCGCTTTCAGCCCGGCCGGGCCGCCGCCGATCACCATGACTTTGCGGGGCCGCGCGGTTGCGGGATGAATGGCGAACACCGTCTCGCGCCCGGTCTCAGGGTGCTGAATGCAGGAAATTGGCAGGCCCCGATGAAAGTGGTGAATACAGGCCTGGTTGCAGCCGATACAGGCGCGGATGTCGTCGAACCGCCCCTGATCCGCCTTGACCGGCATTTCGGGGTCACAGATCAGCGCGCGGGTCATGCCGCAGCCATCGGCCTCGCCGCGCGCGATCACCAGTTCCGCCTCTTGCGGCTGATTGATGCGGCCGGTGATGAAGACCGGCACCTGAAGTGCCGCCTTGAACGCACGGGCCTCGGGCGCCGTATAGGCGGTCGGGAAATTCATCGGCGGCGCGATATGGACCGCGCCGCCGATGGTCGCCGAGGTGCCAATGGTGACGGAAAGATAGTCGATCCGCGTGCCAAGCCCCTTCGCGGCGGCCAGCGTCTCGGCATTGGTCAGCCCGGCCTCGTCTTTCTCACTGGCCGAGATCCTGAGCCCGATGATGAAATCATCCGCCGTTGCCGCGCGCATCGCCTCCAGCACATCCGCCATGAATTTCAGACGGTTGCTATCTGAGCCGCCATAGTCATCCTGGCGCCGGTTGACGCGCGGGTTCAGGAATTGCGCCGGCAGATAGCCATGCGAGGCGACCAGTTCGACGCCGTCAAGGCCGGCCCTGTACATCCGCTGCGCGGCATCGGCATAGCCTTGCGTGATTTCGGCGATCATCGCGGCATCCATTTCGCGCGGCATATTGCGGAACCGCTCATTCGGGGTGCCGGATGCGGAATATGCCACCGCCAGCATCCCATTCGCGCTTTCCATGATTTCGCGCCCGGGATGGAACAGTTGCGAAACCACCCGCGCACCATGCCTGTGGCAGCGCCGCGCCAGTTCGGCATAGCCCGAGATACAGTCATCTGTCGTCGCCATGATCAGATGCGAGGTATAGCGCGCCGTCTCATGCACGCCCGCCACCTGGGTCACGATCAGCCCGGTGCCGCCTTTGGCGCGTGCCTCCTGATAGGCGATATAGGCCTCGTTCACGAGCCCATGTTCCGGCAGGCAGGTGTCATGCCCGGTCGAGATGATGCGGTTGCGGATCTCGCGCCCCCGGATGGTCAATGGGCGGAACAGGTGCGGAAACATCGCGTCGGTCATGGCTGCCCGGGCTCCCTGGGTGGCGGATGCGGCAGGTTTGACAGGGCAAGTAAAAAAATCAATAGTATTTTTTACTGACGGAGGGGGGATGCAGGATGAAGCCGGATGAGCCGCGCCTGAAGGCTGCGACTGCCGCCGAGGGCCGCGTCCTGGGCGAAAGGCTGCGTGAGCTGCGCAAGAGGCGCAAACAGACGCTGGCGCAGCTGGCTGAGGGGGCAGGGCTGTCGATCGGCTATCTGAGCCAGATCGAACGGGATCTTGCCGAACCCTCGATCAACGCGCTGGTTTCCATTGCGCAGCATCTGGGCGTGACGGTGCAATGGTTTTTCGCCGGCGACGAGCAAGCGGTGCCCGAAGCCGAGCAGGGCTATGTCATCCGCCAGGCCAACCGCCTCCAGGTCGCCTATCAGGGCGGCGCGGTCGATGAATTGCTGACGCCGCGCATGTCGATGGCACTTGAGATGATCCGCTCGCGCCTGCCGCCCGGCGCCGAAGCACAGGATGCCTATAGTCATGACGGTGACGAGGTCGGTCTGGTGCTGTCGGGGCAGCTGGAGCTCTGGGTCGGTGACCGTCATTTCCGGCTGGAGGCGGGAGACAGCTTTTCCTTCGCCTCAAGCGAGCCGCATCGCTATCGCAATCCGGGCCCGGCTGAGACTGAGGTGATCTGGGCGATAAGCCCGCCAACCTACTGATATATTTTTGAAAATAAAGCTGTGTGGGGAGGATGTGAAGGGGGGTGAATTTGGCCCACCACCCCCCCTCAGGGGTCCGGAGGCTCATATAGAGAGCTTGCACAGAGCATCCGGATCACAGTTTTCACTGTTAGCGCTATCATTAGCAGGGGATTACTGCCTGTTCAAGCCCCTCCTGAGGCGCTAACAATCAGGAAAGCGCTGTTTCATGACCCGCCCCGATCTGCCCGCCCGTTTCAGATCCCGCCAGAGGACCACCCATTGACCAAACCAACGCCGCCCGAACCCCACCGCGCCCTGACCCTCCGCGATGTGTCAGAGGCTTCCGGGGTCAGCGAAATGACGGTCAGCCGGGTGTTGCGCAATCGCGGCGATGTGTCAGAGACGACGCGGGCCAGGGTCCTCGAGGCCGCGCGCCGTCTGGGCTATGTGCCTAATAAAATCGCGGGCGCGCTGGCGAGCCAGCGGGTCAATCTGGTCGGAGTGGTGATCCCGTCCTTGTCGAATATGGTCTTTCCCGAAGTGATGACGGGAATTTCGAAGACGCTGGAAGATACCGGTTTGCAGC
Source organism: Pseudogemmobacter sp. TB195 (assembly GCF_058313095.1). Taxonomy (NCBI): domain Bacteria; kingdom Pseudomonadati; phylum Pseudomonadota; class Alphaproteobacteria; order Rhodobacterales; family Paracoccaceae; genus Pseudogemmobacter; species Pseudogemmobacter sp. TB195. The sequence goes on along the minus strand of NZ_JBZEGG010000006.1, from coordinate 160,744 downwards.
CGGTGGTGGGAGTCTCGAATTATCAGGTCGATCGCGAAGAGCAGGTCATCTATGAGATGCTGTCATGGCGGCCCTCGGGGCTGATCGTGGCGGGGCTGGAACATTCCGAGGCGTCAAAGGCGATGCTGGCGCAGGCCGGTATCCCGATTGTCGAGATCATGGATATCGACGGCACACCGGTCGACAGTATGGTGGGGATCTCGCATCGCCGCGCCGGTCGCAAGATGGCCGAGGCGATCATCGCGGCGGGCTATCGCAAGATAGCTTTCCTTGGAACCCATATGCCGACGAATGACCACCGTGCGAGAAAGCGGCTGGAAGGGTTCGAAGAGGCGCTGGCCGCTGCCGGCCTCTCGCTGGTGGACCGCGAGTTCTATTCCGGTGGCTCGGCGCTCGCCAAGGGGCGCGAGATGACCGAGACGCTGCTGAAGCGCCGCCCGGATGTCGATTTCCTGTATTATTCCAATGATATGATCGGTGCAGGTGGGCTGCTGTGGTGTCTTGAGCAGGGATTGGATGTGCCGGGCCGGATCGGGCTTGCCGGGTTCAACGGGGTCGAATTGCTCGACGGTCTGCCGCGCCGCCTGGCGACGATGGATGCCTGCCGTCTGGAAACCGGAGTCGCCGCGGCCGAGATCATTGCCGGCAAACGGTCGAGCGGGGTTATCGGCGGCGAGGTGATCGAGTTCGAGCCCAAGCTGCAGCCGGGCGACACCATCCGCAAGCTTTGAAGGGCGGAACGCGGGCAGGGGGCTCTGCCCCCGTCTCCTTGCGGAGACTCCCCCGGGATATTTAAGGACAGATGAAATCAGGCAGCGGGATTTCATCTGTCCTTAAATATCCCCGCCGGAGGCTTCCGAAGATGCCACCGGCGGGGCGCTGGTCATTTCCAGCTGACATGGTCATCCATGGTGCAGCCATAGGGCGCGTTCCGATCCCCGAAGCGCTCTTCGAGCTTGCCGCAGGCCCAGAGATTGACCGGTTCCGGCATCATCGCATTGATCTCCATTCCCAGCGGATCATGCGGATCCGAGCTGCCGGTCACATACCAGAGCCACCAGCCAAGCGCCGCCAGAACGAAGAAGAGGATCACCCCAAGCCCGGCCAGAACATTGCGCAGGGCCCCGCCGCCGCGTTTCTTGGCCGGGGTTTCGCTGTGCTGCGGCTGGCCGAATTTTTCGGCCTCCTCGCGGTCCAGCAGGGCCAGCGCCTCACGGCGTTCCTGATCGGTCAGATCGATCCGCGTCAGACCCCGGTCCAGCAAGGCCGGGAGCCGGGAGCCGGTGCCCTTTACCCCCAGGCCGTAGCCATTGCCCTGATCATCCCAGACCATCAGCGGATCGTCGCCCTTGCGCAGGGTAGTGGTCAGCACGGGTTTGGGCTGGTCCTTGTCATGATAGCTGATCTGCGTTTTGCCGCGCAGGTTCTGCATATTGGTGATCACAAGCGGCAGCAGCGTCAGGCGAGAGGGTTGCGCGAGGGCGCGCGACGCCTTGCCTGCCCGGAGCTGCTGCCAGAGGATCGCCGCCGCGCCGCCAAAGAACAGCAGCGCGAAGGCCGCCAGCATCAGGATCCGGTTCCAGATCTTTTCGACGCCAAGGCTCAGCGTCGCCAGATGCGGCTTGTCGCCCGAGATCACCACATCGACCCAGTAATCGCCGCTATGGAAATCGATGAACATCAGCCTGATATCGGATTCGTAATGCTGGCCCTGGTAGTTATAGGCGACGTGAGCCTCGCAATCGGTGAAAAAGGCTTTGCGGGTCGTGCATTGGCCGTTCCGGACATCGCTGTCTTCAACCGTCACCGGGTTCTGGCTGATTTGCCAGTCGCGCCAGATATCCGGACCCTGCCACCAGGCCAGAAAGCCGCCGACGATCAGCATGACAATCACCGCGAAAAGGGTGGCACCGGGCGGAGAAATGCTGCCGGGGGTGAGCTTCAGCGGGCGGTCGGGGAGGGTCAGGTTTGTATAAGACATCGGACTCATAACTCAGCGTGAATTTTGAGCAAGCTGTCACAGACAGGTGATGAGACCCAGATCAAAAGTGATTTGTTCAGGAAAACCAGACCTTGGCGCCCGCAGGCCCATCAAGGGGAACCTGTGCGGGGAGCAGCCGATGCGGGCCGGCCCGAGACGCAGCCGGGGATGTCAGAGCGGGGTGGCGATCAGGCGGGTGCCGTCCTGGCCGGTGATGCGGGCCGGGATGATGCGGCCCTCGGGCTGGGCATCTGCAAAGCTGACTTCGGTAAACTGGCCGGTGCGGCCGTTATGCGCACCTTCGGTCAGGACCTGATGCAGGGCGCCCTGCTGGCTTTCCAGATGGCGGATGAGCGCGCTTTCTCCGGCGGCGCGCAGCCGGGCGGCGCGCTCGCGGATCGTCGGGCCTTTCACCTGTGGCATCCGCGCGGCGGGGGTACCTTTTCGGGGCGAATAGGGGAAGACATGCAGGAAGGTCAGGTCGCAGTCTTTGACCAGCTTCAGGCTGTTTTCAAACATCTCGTCGGTCTCGGTCGGGAAACCCGCAATGATATCGGCGCCGAAGATCAGATCGGGGCGCAGGCTGCGGGCCTCTTCGCAGAAGCGGATCGCGTCGTCGCGCAGATGGCGGCGCTTCATCCGTTTCAGGATCATGTCGTCGCCTGCCTGCAGGCTGAGATGCAGATGCGGCATCAGCCGGCTTTCGGTCGCGATCGCCTGCATCAGGTTCTCATCGGCTTCGATCGAGTCGATGGACGAAATCCTCAGCCGTGCCAGATCCGGCACCAGCCGCAGGATCCGCATCACCAGATCGCCAAGGCGCGGCGTCGCGGGCAGGTCTGCCCCCCAGGAGGTGAGATCGACACCGGTCAGGACAACTTCCTGAAATCCCTTGTCGACCAGACGTTTGATCTGTTCGATCACCACACCGGCGGGGACAGAGCGCGAATTGCCACGCCCATAGGGGATGATGCAGAAGGTGCAGCGATGGTCGCAGCCATTCTGCACCTGGACATAGGCGCGATGGCGGCCGAAGCCGTCGATCAGATGGCCGGCGGTTTCTTTCACCGACATGATGTCATTGACCAGCGTCTTCTCGGTCACGCCGATCAGGTCCGGGGCCAGGAGGGGCGCGCGCAGCCCTGTCCAGGTCTCGGCCTGCATCTTTTCGTGATTGCCGATGACTTTCGTCACCTCGGGCATCGCTGCAAAGGTCTCGGGTTCGGTCTGTGCCGCGCAGCCGGTGACGATCACCGGGGCGCCGGGGTTTTCCCGCGCCAGACGACGGATTTCCTGCTTGGCCTTGCGCACGGCCTCGGCCGTCACCGCGCAGGTATTGACCACGACCGCACCATTGACCCCGGCGGCGGCGGCGAGTTCCTTCATCGCCTCGGTCTCATAGGCGTTCAGGCGGCAGCCCAGGGTGGCGAAAACAGGCGCGTTCATGTCAGGGACGCCAGGAAGGCGGGCGGGATACGGCCCTCGAAGACCAGCGCTACCGGTCCGGCCATCCAGACGCCATCCTCGCGCCAGTCTATCTCCAGCGCGCCGCCGTCAAGGTCGAGCGTCACGCGCCGCCCGGTCAGTCCGCGCAGATGCGCCGCGACGGCCGCGGCACAGGCGCCCGAGCCGCAGGCGAGCGTGATGCCGGCGCCGCGCTCCCAGACCCGCATGCGCAACCTGTCGGGGCCAGTCAGGCTGGCGAATTCGACATTGGTGCGTTCGGGGAACAGCGGGTCATGTTCGATCCGAGGGCCGAGGCCAGCGACATCCGCCATATCCGCATCAGGCACAAAGAACACGCAATGCGGGTTGCCCATACCAACCGCCACCGGCGCACCATCCAGCGGCAGCTGCGCGGTATCGACCGGATGTGACAGCGGCACCTCGGCCCAGTCCAGCTGCGGCTGGCCCATATTCACATTGACCCGGCCATCTTTCAGCCGCTCGGCCCGAAGGGTTCCGCGTTGGGTGATCAGCGTCACCGCATCTTTGCCCAGATCGCGCATCACGTAATCCGAGACGCAGCGCGTGGCATTGCCGCAGGCCCCGGCGCGGCTGCCATCGGTGTTCCAGAAATACAGCGTGAAATCGACGCCGGGCTGATCTGCGGGTGCCGGCCGGATCTCGGCCAGCTGATCAAAGCCCACGCCCCGGTTGCGGTCGCCAAGCGCGCGCGCCAGCGCAGCCGTTACCATCGCCTCGCCGCGTGCCCGCGAGTCGATCACCACGAAATCATTGCCCGCCCCATGCATCTTGATGAAGGGCAGGCCGCTGGGGTCAGGGCCCTGTGTCATGCGCCCCATATACGCCTGCGCCGCCCCGCAATCCAGAGCGCAAAATGCAGGCCCGTATGCCGGTTTTGCAGGGGGTGCTTTGCTGTCCTGAGGGGCTTTCACCCGGGTCGCCGCCTCTGCTAGCCTTCGGGCGAATGCATTGTCACGGGACTGCCATGGATCTCACCGCTTGCTCCGCTCTCGATCTCTCGCAGCTGATCACCCGGCGCGAAGTGAAGCCGTCCGAGGTGATGGAGGCGCATCTGGCCCTCATCGCTTTGGTGAACCCGCAGGTGAATGCGGTGATCTCGCTGCGCGATCCCGACCAGATCATGGCAGAGGCGCGGGCGCTGGACGCTGTGGCACCTGCGGGCGCGCTGTTTGGCCTGCCGCTGGCGGTGAAGGATCTCCTGAACACCAAAGGCCTCCGGACAACCTATGGCTCGCCGCTTTACGCCGATCACATACCCGAGGCCGATGATCTGATCGTTGCACGGATGCGGGCGGCAGGGGCGGTCGTGATCGGCAAGACCAATACGCCGGAATGGGGGCATGGCAGCCACAGCTTTAACCCGGTGCATGGCGTGACGCGCAATCCCTATGACCTGACGCGAAGCGCCGGCGGGTCATCGGGAGGCGCGGCGGCGGCGCTGGCCGCGCGGATGGTGCCGCTGGCGGATGGGTCGGATATGATGGGCAGCCTCAGAAACCCCGCAGCCTTTTGTAATGTCTACGGGTTTCGTCCGAGCTGGGGGCTTGTCCCGACCGATGCCGGGGCCGAGACTTTCCTTGACACGATGGCGACGGAAGGCCCGATGGCCCGCGATATCGCCGATCTCGCGCTGCTTTTGGGCGTTCAGGCCGGGGCCAACCCGCTGACCCCCTTTGGTCAGCCCGTGCAGGATTACCTCGGTGCGGTCAGGGCTGCGCCGGATGATCTCAACGGGAAGCGCATTGCCTGGTTTGGTGATTTCAACGGTCAGATCCCGTTTGAGCCAGGCATCATCGCCGCCTGTGAGGCCGGGCTGAAGACCTTTGAAAGCCTCGGTGCCGAAGTGGTGCCGGTGCCGCTCCCTCTGCCGATGGCCGATCTCTGGCAGGCCTGGGTCACGATCCGCAGCTTCCTGAATTTCGGGGGCAAAGGGGCTGAGCGCCATACGCCTGCCCGCTGGGCGCAGCTCAAACCCGAAACGCAATGGGAGGTCGAGACCGGCGCAGGCGTGACGGCAGAGGCGCTCTACCAGGCGTCGAAAATCCGCTCCGCCTGGTATGCGCGCGCGCATCAGCTGCTGGCGGAGTATGATGCGCTGGTGATGCCGGTGGCGCAGGTCTGGCCCTTCCCGGCAGACTGGCGCTATCCCGAAAGCATCGATGGCCAAAGGATGGACACCTATCACCGCTGGATGGAGGTGGTGGTGCCGGTCTCGCTGATCGGCCTGCCCGCTTTGGCGGTTCCGGTGGGATTCGGCGCGAACGGCCTGCCGACAGGGATCCAGATCGCGGGCCGCCACGGATCCGACGCCGCGATTCTCGCCATGGGCGAAGCCTGGCACCGCGCCACCCGCTGGCCGGAAAAGAACCCGCCCCGGATCTGAGGCCCTGCCCGCCCCGGAAAACCGGGAAAGGGCAGTCCCCGGGCCAGGGCGGGCCGGAGGGCCAGAGGCTGCCCGGGCCGGAACCCGATGCACCCTCCGACAGGGAGAGCAAGAGGGGGTCCGGGGGAGAGTACTCTCCCCCGGCTTTGCCCCGGATCGGTGGGGCTCAGAAGAAGCCGAGTTTCTTCGGATTGTAGGAGACCAGCAGGTTCTTGGTTTCCTGATAATGGTCGAGCATCATCTTATGGTTCTCGCGCCCGATCCCCGACTGTTTGTACCCGCCAAAGGCCGCGCCGGCCGGATAAAGATGGTAGCAATTGGTCCAGACCCGGCCCGCTTCGATCGCGCGACCGGCGCGATAGGCGGTGTTTGCATTGCGCGACCAGACCCCGGCGCCCAGACCGAAGACGGTGTCATTGGCGATCTCGATCGCCTCGTCCTGGGTCTTGAAGGTGGTCACCGACACGACCGGCCCGAAGATCTCCTCCTGGAAGACCCGCATCTTGTTGGTGCCTTCAAAGACAGTCGGCTGGATGTAGAAGCCTTTCGAGATATCGCCGTTGAAATGGTTCGCCTGGCCGCCGGTCAGCACTTTCGCGCCTTCCTTCGGGCCGAGTTCCAGATAGGACGAGATCTTATCGAATTGCTGTTTTGAGGCCTGGGCACCGATCATCGTATTCGCCTGACGCGGGTCGCCTGCCACGATGGCTTCGACCCGCTTCAGCGCGCGTTCCATGAACCGGTCATAGATCGATTCCTGGATCAGGGCGCGCGACGGGCAGGTGCAGACCTCGCCCTGGTTCAGCGCGAAAAGGGTGAAGCCTTCCAGCGCCTTGTCGAAGTAATCGTCATCCTCATCCATCACATCTTCAAAGAAGATGTTCGGCGATTTGCCGCCCAGCTCCAGGGTGATATTGGTCAGGTTATCGGCTGCGGCCCGCATGATCGACTTGCCCACCGGGGTCGAGCCGGTGAAGGCGATCTTCGCGATGCGCGGGCTCGATGCCAGCGCCGCACCGGCCTCGGCACCGGTGCCGTTGACGATGTTCAGCACGCCCGGCGGCAGCAGGTCTTCGATGAATGAAAGCAGGAACAGGATCGAGGCCGGGGTCTGCTCTGCCGGTTTCAGCACGACACAATTCCCCGCCGCGAGCGCCGGTGCCAGTTTCCAGGCCGCCATCAGGATCGGGAAGTTCCAGGGGATGATCTGGCCCACAACGCCCAGCGGCTCGTGGAAGTGATAGGCGACGGTGTCATCGTCGATCTGCCCGATCGAGCCCTCCTGCGCCCGGATCGCGCCGGCGAAATAGCGGAAATGGTCGACTGCCAGCGGGATATCTGCCGCCATGGTCTCGCGCAGCGGTTTGCCGTTATCCCAGGTCTCGGCAATCGCGATGGCTTCGAGATTCTCTTCGATCCGTGCGGCAATCTGCAGCAGGATGTTAGAACGCGTCGTGGCCGAAGTCTGCGCCCAGCCGCGACGGGCGGCATGTGCGGCATCCAGTGCCGCTTCGATATCGGACGCATCCGAACGCGCAACCTCACAGATCACACTGCCGGTGACGGGCGAGATGTTCTCCATATAGCGGCCGGCTTTCGGCGCGACCCACTGGCCGCCGATAAAGTTTTCATAGCGGGTTTTGTAGGGCGCAGTGCTCAGGCCGAATTCTTCATGCTTGGTCATGGTAGCTCCTCCGTTGGCCGCTCTCCCTTGCGGCTGATGACACTAAGCTGGCGTCTGATTGCAGGCGGGTCACCCCTTGGGATATGCCGCAGCTGCGAAAGATGTCGCAGTTCTGAGACAGTCTGTCCTGCCGACTGCCCGTCAGAGCGATTGTCGTGCGGCAATCAGTCGGGCCGCACTCAGTCGGACCGGCCCATTTTGCGATGCAGAGTCGCGCGGCTGATCCCAAGCGCCCGTGCCGCCGCCGAGATATTGCCGCCGGTGCGCGCAATGGCGCGGTGGATCACCGCGCGTTCGCCATCTTCGGGGCGCAGATGGCTGCTGACGCCCAGCAGATCGGCGGCAGGGACCGGGTTTCTGGCCAGATCACCGGTAAGACCCAGATGCTGGCGCGCCATGCGCGTGGCGCCGATCACCAGCTCATCGGCATCGACCGCCAGAAGCGCGCCGGTGCCGCGATCCGCACCGGGAACCAGCACCATCCGCGCGCCGCTGTAACGCGCCTGGAACAGATCGGCCTCGATCCGGCGGGCGGCCTCATGCACCGAATGGCTCAACAGGCCCGAAAACCCTTCGGCGATATCGGCACGTACGGTCGAGACGTCCAGCACCGCCACCAGATCGCCCGAAGGATCCCAGATCGGCGCCGAGGCGCAGGTCAGCGCGGTATTTGCGGCAAGGTAATGCTGGTCACGATGGATCACCACCGGCCGCCCTTCGGCAAGGCAGGTGCCGATGCCATTGGTGCCAACCGCCGCTTCGCTCCAGTCCGAACCGGCACTGAGGCCGGCCTCCTGGAAATCGCGGTCTTCCGATTGCTTCACCAGACGTTCAAAGGGAATGCCGTCCTCGCTTGCAAGGATCACGCTGGCGCCAAAACCGCCGACCACCTGAAACAGCCGCTCCAGCGTCGGGCGGGCGGCGCGGGTCACCGGCTCCATCCTCTCGCGCAGCCGGGCGAGGCCGATCCCGTCCAGCCGCTGATCACGTGGCGCAAGGGCCGAAGGCGCCAGCCCATGGCGGGCCGAACGCGCCCAGGAGGCGACAATCGAAGACCGCGCGGCCTGGCCCTTTTCCAGCGCGGCGGAAACCTGGGCCACATGGTCGCGGATGGTGCGGCTGGTGGTGATATTGCCTGGCATGGATCGGCCTTCTCCCCTCCGCCGTCCGGGAACAGGATCCCGTCCGGAATTGCATCTCGGAAACAGCAGTTCTTTCCCCCGGGGCCCGGCTTTTCTGCTACTCTCTGCGCCAGGGCTGCAGGCGCGCCGGTCTGTGGCGCCGGTTTGCCGCTGCCAGCTATTTGGGCATTGCCCGCAGAACTGCATCACTCCGGATGCGACAGAGTAACGCATGTTCTGCTTTCGGGGGCAAGAAATCTTGTGGCGCCGTCACGAGCCTGTGCATCGGGTGCCGCAACGCCAATCTGAAAAGGTCGTGGTCCAGGATGATCGTCCGTGACAAACCAACCCCGCTGCAACTTCTGACCGCCACGCGCGGTTCGATTGTCTTCCAGGTCGCACCGCCGGTGCTGTTCGTTGCCTGTTTCGCGCTAGTGGTGGTCCTGCTCGACCATATGACGCCCTGGGTGCCGCATCTGAACGCCGCTGCCTATACGGTGTTCGGGATCGGGCTGTCGCTTTTCCTCGGGTTTCGCAATGCCGCCGCCTATGACCGCTGGTGGGAGGCGAGGAAGCTCTGGGGCGGGCTGCTGGCCGATCTGCGCAGCTTTGCCCGGGAGGTCGGGACTTTCGTGCCTGACCCGCAGCGGCGCGAGCGGATGCTGCGGCTGGCGCTGGAATTCATCCATGCCCACCGGATCAACCTGCGCAAACTGGTGCCGCCGGCGACCGGGCCCGGGGCGCAGTTCCGCGCGGCCACGCACCCGCCCTGCGCCGCGATGGATGCGATCACCGATGAACTGAGCGCGGGCTACCGGTCGGGCGAGATCGACGGCTTCGGCGCGCGCGCGCTGACCACCCGCATGGCCAATCTCGCCCTGCTCCAGGCGGGGGCCGAGCGCATCGCCAACAGCCCGTTGCCCTATGTCTATTCGCTGCTGATCTATCGCACGACCTGGCTATATTGCCTGCTGCTGCCACTGGCGCTGGCGGAAACCACCGGCTGGCTCTCGCCTTTGTTCACCGCCATCGTGGCCTATATGTTCCTTGGCCTGGCGGAAGTGACCGAGGAACTGAGCCATCCCTTCGGCACCAGCCCCAATGGACTCGCGCTGGATGCGATCTGTCGCGCCTGCGAGATCAGCCTTGCGCCGCATCTGGGGGAGGAGCCGCCGAAACCGCTGGGGCCGGTCGAGCATTATCTCAGCTAGAGCCTCTTGCCAGCCGCGCTCAGGAGGGGGAAACTGGCGTGATGAAACGCTTTTTCCTGCGCCTTTACTTTGACAATGCGATGGTCGGCCCCGGCAAGGCCGAACTTCTGGAACATATCCGCGAGACCGGCTCCATCTCGGCGGCCGGTCGCGCCATGGGGATGAGTTACAAACGCGCCTGGATGCTGGTGGAAGAGCTGAACGCGGCCTTTGCCAGCCCGCTGGTCGCCAGCGCGCGCGGCGGCTCGGGCGGGGGTGGCGCGCATCTGACGCCCGAGGGCGAACAGGTGCTGGCGCTTTTCCGCGAGATCGAACGCAAATCGCGCGAAGCAGGTGCCGAAGAGATCGCCGTGCTCGAGACGATGCTGGCGCCGGCTCAGCCCTGATTTGCGGCAAATGGCGTTGTGGCGAGCGGGAAATAACCCTTGCGCCTGTTCGTCCTGGCGGTCTTTATATCCGCAAAGATATATCGAACCGGAGGAATCCCATGTCTTTCGCCAGCCGTAAATTCGCCCGCCGCTCTGCGCTGTTTGCGACCGCTTTCAGCCTCGCGCTGCCCGCCATGGCCCAGGCCGAAGAGGTCGTGGTCTTTGCCGCCGCGTCGATGAAGAACGCGCTGGATGAGGTCGCGGCGAAATTCCAGGAGGAAACCGGCAATACGGTGGTGATTTCCTATGCCGGCTCGAATGCGCTGGCGAAGCAGATCATCGAAGGCGCGCCCGCCGATATCTTTATCTCGGCCGCCGTCAACTGGATGGATGAGGTCGAAAAGGCCGGTCTGGTTGTCGAAGGCGCGCGCGGCGATCTTTTGGGCAATACGCTGGTCCTCGTTGCGCACGGCAAGGATGCCGCGCCGGTCGAGATTGGTGAGGGCTTTGATCTGAAAGCGCTTTTGGGCGATGAGAAGCTCGCCATGGCCTTGATCGATTCCGTGCCCGCCGGCCAGTATGGCAAGGCCGCGCTGGAACATCTGGGCCAATGGGGCGCGGTGGAGGGATCGGTTGCTCAGGCCGATAATGTCCGCGCGACGCTGGCGCTGGTGGCCCAGGGCGAGGCGCCTTATGGCATCGTCTATGCGACCGACGCCGTGGCCGAGGATAATGTCACCGTGGTCGGCACCTTCCCCGCTGACAGCCACAAACCGATCGTCTACCCTGCCGCCCTGCTGACCGGCGCGGCGGATGCGGCGGACCGCGCCTTTTACGAGGCGCTTTCGGGGGATGAGGCCCACAGGATCTTTGCCGCCGAAGGCTTTTCGATCCTGAACTGAGACTGATGAAAGGGCCTGAGAGGAGTGACGGACTGGCTGTCTCCTGACGAATGGAACGCGGTGATGCTGTCGCTGCGGGTGTCGTTCTGGGCGGTTCTGGTCAGCCTGCCTCTGGGGCTTTTCATCGCCCATGCCCTTGCCCGGTGGGAGTTTCCCGGCAAGCAGGTGCTGAACGGCATCGTGCATCTGCCGCTGATCCTGCCGCCGGTCGTCACCGGTTATCTGCTGCTGATGACGTTCGGGCGCAAAGGCACGGTGGGGTACTATCTCGACCAGTGGTTCGGGATCGTCTTTGCCTTTCGCTGGACCGGGGCCGCGATGGCTGCAGCCGTCATGGCTTTCCCGCTGATGGTGCGCGCCATGCGGCTCGCCATCGAGGCAGTGGATCCGAAACTGGAACAGGCCAGCGCCACGCTCGGGGCGTCGAAACCCTGGGTCTGGCTGACGGTGACGCTGCCGATGATCCTGCCAGGCGTGATCGCAGGCTGCATCCTTGCCTTCGCCAAAGCGATGGGGGAATTCGGCGCCACGATCACTTTCGTGTCGAACATCCCGGGCCAGACCCGCACCCTGCCATCGGCAATCTACAGTTTCATGCAGGTGCCGGGCGGCGAGGCGCAGGCCGCCCGCCTCGTCTGGGTCGCCATTGCGATTGCCATGGCAGCGCTTTTGCTGTCGGAATGGGTCTCGCGGGTTGTTGCGCGCAGGATTTCAGGGCAATGACGCTGTCGGTTTCCCTGCAGCACCGCTTTCCCGGCATCACGCTGGATGTGCAGTTTGACGCGCCCCTGGGGGTGACGGCGCTCTTTGGCCGCTCGGGATCCGGCAAAACCACGGTGGTCAATGCTGTGGCCGGGCTTTTGCGCCCCGATCAGGGCCGGATCACGCTGGGTGACCGGGTCTTGCTTGATACCGCGCGCGGGCATTTCCTGCCGCCGCATAAGCGCCGCATCGGCTATGTCTTTCAGGACGCACGTCTTTTCCCGCATCTGACGGTGCGTCAGAACCTGCTTTATGGCCGCTGGTTCGCGCCGAAGGGCCGCGCGGGCGCTGCCTTTGATCAGGTGGTCGACCTGCTGGGGATCGCCCTCTTGCTGGACCGCCGCCCCGGTCGCCTGTCTGGCGGCGAGAAAAGCCGGGTGGCGCTTGGTCGGGCGCTTTTGTCCGACCCCGATCTTTTGTTGATGGACGAGCCGCTCGCCGCGCTGGACGAGGCGCGGAAATCCGAAATCCTGCCCTATCTGGAACGGCTGCGGGACACGGTGGCGCTGCCGATCCTTTATGTCAGCCATTCGCCGGCCGAGGTGGCGCGGCTGGCGACGACGGTTGTGATGCTTGAGGCAGGCCAGGTAAGCCGTGCCGGCCCTGCGGCCGAGGTGCTGGCCGACCCGGTTTCCGCGCGCGGCTTTGGCCCGCGCGAGGCGGGGGCAGTGCTGAACCTGCGCGCCGGCGCGACTGATTCCGATGGGCTGACGCGGCTTGAGACTGGTGGCGGCGCGCTCTGGCTGTCTTTGCCGGGCGTGGCCGAGGGGACGGCGCTGCGCCTGCGGATCCTTGCGCGCGATGTCATGCTGGCGCGACAGCAGCCGGAAGCGATTTCGGCGCTGAATATTCTTGACGCCACGGTGCGGGAAATCTCGGAGAAAGACGGCGAGGTGCTGGTGCGCCTTGAGGTGGGCGAGGCGGCGCTGCTGGCGCAGATCACCCTGCGTTCGGCCAGGCTGCTTGAGCTTGCACCGGGGATGCAGGTCTTCGCGGTGGTCAAATCGGTGGCGGTGGCCCCGGGGACGGCAGGGGCGGGAACCGTGGCGTAGGCGCGGATCACGCCGCGCAACAGTTACTGCTGCATTTTCACCCTGCCGGGTGATGGGTCGCCCCGACAGACGGGAGTATCCATGGCCTATTGATGTAAGACCTTTCATTCGTTTTTGCCGGGGGAGGCGCCGTCAGAACGCGACCTCCCCCGGATTTCGGCCCTGATACCGGACCGGCACTAACCCTGCGTTCAGACGTGGATCAGGGACGATGTTCAGCCCCGCCCGCTCAGTCGTCGCATCAGGGCCAGCTGGCTTTCGGATCCCGTCTTGTGAAGCAGGCTCTTCACCTGGCTGCGGATTGTTTCGACCGAGCGGCTATGGGCGTCGGCGATTGCCCGGATCGAGAGCCCCTGCGTGATCCCCGTCAGCACCCGTGTTTCGGCCGCACTCAGCGCATAACGCTGCTGGAAATGCGCAATGCGCAGCGGTTCGGACCTCACCTGCCCCTCTTCGATGATCAATCCGGCGGCCGGACCACACAGAAATTCGGATATCGGCTCGCGGGCGGCACGGAACAGGGTCAGCCGGCAGCCATTCTGATGCCAGACATGCGCTGTGGGCCCGTCATAGCCCCGTGCCAGGATCTGCACCAGAAACTGACGCGCCGCCTCATCTGCAAGGTGAATGCGGCCAGTCGGGGTCAGGGTAAAGAGATCCGCGCGCCGCGCCGCCACTTCAGCCGCCGGCGAAATCGATGTCGGTTTCAGATCATCACCGATCACGCAAAGCCCGGTGCCGAGCACGCCAAGCGCCTCGGCGGCAAAATTGCCCGGCATGGCCTCTCTGCCGAGATTGGCGAAATGGCGCATCACCCGCTGAAGATGCGGCCTCAGGGCCTCAAGCCGATGGCCCATCATCGTGGCGATTTCAGGATCGCTGTCGCCGAAAATCGTGGTCAGCAGCATATGTTCGCCGCCCCGGCGCCCGAGAGTCACGCCGGCCGAGCCGATAAATCCGGCGGGGCGCAGGAAATCGCTGTAAAACTCGGTCCGCTTCAGCGCGTCGCGCGAGGTGACCTCGTGATCGACGATCACATCATTGGAGAGACGCAGGATGTGATCGGGCAGCCAGGGGTTGAGCTGGCAGTAATATGCGGCGTAATCCGAGATCTGCTTTGCACCGATGCCTGAGGTCAGTTCCAGCCGTCCGACACCGCCACTCATATGGTCCTTTTGCAGCAGGAACAGAGCGCCGCCATTAATGCGATCTGATGCCAGCAGACTCAGAAACCGCGACCAGTCCGCTTCCCCAAGCAGAATTGAATAAAGCGCCTCGGTCAGGTCGGCATGAAGATCAGGCAAGCAACACCCCTTCCTTCCCGCAAGGAAAGCACAGGCTTTTGCGGAAAGAAAGTCAGCAGTGCGGGCGCTGACCGCGGTTACGCGATGCGCGAAACCACGAAATCCGCAAGATCGCCCAGGATCGCCTTGAGCGGATGATCGGGGAGCGGTGCCAGCGCGGCGCGCGCGGTCGCGGCCCAGGCGAGGGCATCGACGCGGGCGGCAGCCAGCGCGCCATGGCGCTCCATCAGCGAAAGCGCGATCTCCAGATCGCCGTCACGCTGATCGCCTTTGGCGATGACGCGGATCCAGAAAGCCTGTTCTTCCGCATCGGCTTTGGCGACCGCCTTGATCAGCGGCAGGGTCAGTTTGCGTTCGCGGAAATCATCGCCGGTGTTCTTGCCGATCACAGCCGAGGTGCCACCGTAATCCAGAAGGTCATCGGCAATCTGGAAGGCGATGCCAAGCGCGTCGCCATAAGTATAGAGCGCCCGGACCTGATCAGGCGTCGCCCCGGCAATCTCGGCACCGGATTCCGTGGCTGCTGAAAACAGTGCTGCCGTCTTGCCGCGCACCACCCGGATATAGGTGTCCTCTGTGGTGGCCAGATCCCGGGCGGCGGTGAGTTGCAGCACCTCGCCTTCGGCAATCGTCGCCGAGGCATTGGCGAGAATATCAAGCACGCGCAGGCTGCCCGGTTCGACCATCAGCTGGAAGGCGCGGGCGAACAGATAATCGCCGACCAGCACCGAGGACTTGTTGTCCCATAAAAGATTGGCGGTCGGCCGGCCGCGGCGCTGCGCGCTCTCATCGACGACATCATCATGCAAAAGCGTGGCGGTATGGATGAACTCAACCGTGGCGGCGAGCTTCTGGTGGTCTTCGCCGCCGGGATTTCTGGCCGGATAGCCGCAGATATGCGCCGCGGCGAGCACCAGCATCGGTCGGATCCGTTTGCCGCCAGCTTCGATCAGATGGGCGGTGACTTCGGGGATGCGGGGCGCATGTTCACTGGCCATCCGCGCGCGGATGATCGCATTGACGGCGGCCATATCCGGGGCCAGAGCCTCCGCCAGCCGGTCCTGCGGACCGCGATGCGCGTTGTCACTGCCGTCCATCTTCATCCCCAAACACTCAGGTCAACTCCTGGCGGGCAGGCGCCTCTTGCCCTGACGGCGCGGTGCGGCTACCCAAAACCTATGAAAGAGCTTTTGCGCACGACCGACCCGACGGTGATCGCCTATGCGACGGCCCTTCTTGAGGGCGAGGGAATAACAGCCTTCGACCTGGACGTCCACATGAGTGTACTTGATGGTTCACTCGGAATTTTGCCGCGCCGCCTGATGGTTGCAGACCGCGACCTCTTCATGGCGCGGGCGATCGTGACGGATAACGGCCTGGAGGTTTCGCCATGAGCACGGAGCAGTTTGCCGACTGGGATTTGTCGGATGACAAGTTTCTGTGCGGCAGGCTCAGGCTCTGGCAGCCGCTCAGAGGTTACAGGGCGGCGACGGATGCCGTGCTGCTTGCGGCGGCCTGTGGCGCGAAGCCGGGCCAGCAGGTGCTGGATCTGGGTTGCGGCGCGGGGGCGGTGTCGCTGTGCCTCGCCGCGAGGGTGCCGGATCTGCGGCTCGCGGGGCTGGAGGTGCAGCCGCTTTACGCCGCCCTTGCCCGCCGGAATGCGGAACGCAATGGCATCGCGATGGAGGTGCATGAGGGCGATCTGAGCCGGATGCCCCTGGCCCTGCGTCATGATTTCGACCATGTGGTCGCAAATCCGCCCTGGTATCCGGCCGGGGGCAGCGCCTCGCCGGTGGATATAAGGGCCAAAGCGATGCAGGTGGTCCTGCCGGTATCGGACTGGGTGGCGGCGGCCACGCGGCGCCTGGCGCCCGGCGGATGGCTGACGCTGATCGCAGGCGCGGATTCGGTGCCCGCGCTCATGGCGGCGCTGGCGCCAAAGCTCGGCTCGGCCTCGATCCTGCCACTGGCGGCGCGTGAGGGGCGCGAAGCGCTCCGGGTGATTTTGCGGGCAAAGAAAGGGGGCCGCGCTGCCTTTCGCCTGTTGCCGCCGCTGGTGATCCATGAGGGCCTGGCGCATGACGGCGACCGCGAAAGCTATACTGCGGAAGCAAATGCAATTTTGCGTGACGGCGCAGGCCTGCCGGCGCGTTTTGGCTGATTAATAGAGAATTACCGGCAATATTTGTTGCGATCAAATGAAAGAGAGATGACACGACTCGCGTTCCGTGCTGCAATCCTCCTTACGCGAACCATACAGGAGGACGAAATGACCATTTCTTCGCATCTGGCAGAACTTCGCAAGAAGCACGAGGTGCTCTCTGATAAGGTCGAGAAAGGGCAACGCAGCCCCGCGACCGATGCAATCCAGATCGCAGAATGGAAGCGCCAGAAGCTCCGGCTGAAAGAGGAAATTGGCCGCCTCAGCGCCTCCCACTGAGTGAATTCTCCTGAGCCCCGGCCGGAAAAGCCCGTGTCTGTGTGGATCAGGACGCCTTGCGGGAGGCGATCAGCGCACCACTGGTGATCAGGATCGCTGCCGCAAGGATGGCCCAGCTGGCTTCGGCTTTGCCTGCGATGATCAGGGCAAGCGTTGACAGCAAAGGGGCAGCATAAGAGGCGACACCCAGAAGCTGGATGTCGCCTCTTTTCATGCCGATATCCCAGGTGAAGAACGCCGCGCCCACCGGCCCAACCCCCAGCAGCAGCACCGAGAGCCAGCCGGCAGTGCCGGTGGGCCAGAGTGTCTCCTCCAGCGCAAGATGAGCAACCAGCGACAAGGCGGCGGAGGCGAGACAGAAGATGGTGACGCTTTCTGTCGGCACAGTGCCCAGACGGCGCGAGATGACGGAATAGACCGACCAGGTGAGTGCGCAGCCAAAAGCCAGGATCATGCCGGTCGTGCTGAAACCGCTTTCTTTGCCACCGCCAAGGATGATCAGCGCAGCGCCGGCAAAGGCGACAGCTGCCCCGAGCAGCTGCGGCAGGCGCAGTTTTTCGCCTGGCAAAAGTCCGGAAAAAAGGACGATGAACAGCGGCCAGAGATAGGCGATCAGCCCGGTTTCTGCGGTGGGTGACACGCGAAAGGCTGTGAAGTAAAGAAAGTGATATCCGAAAAGACCAATTGTTCCAAATGCATAGACTTTCCACGAGATGGTCTTTAACAGATGGAACCCGTTTCGCGCCGTCCAGACCAGCCCGATGCTTCCGCCAATGGCGAAACAAATCGCGTTGAGCAGGAAGGGCGGCACGGGATCTGATCCGATGGTCAGAAGGGCCAGCAAGGCCCACATCAGGATTGCGCTAAATCCGATGGCCGTAGCCTTGCTTTGCGACATTTCAGCTCTCCCGCCCCCGTTTCCTTAAGTAAGGAAACGGCCCGGAGTTTTCTTTGAAAACTCCGGCGCCCTTGTAATCTGGTACCGCAGAAAGAGAAAGACCCGCCGGGGCGGGCCTTTCATGAAGCGCGACGGGATCCATCAGACGACGAACTGGCCGCCGTTTGCAGAGATGGTCGATCCGGTGATGAACCCGGCATCATCCGAGGCAAGGAAGGCCACGCAGCGCGCGATCTCTTCCGGCTCGCCGAGGCGGCCGACCGGGATTTGCGGGATGATGCGTTCGGCGAGGACTTTCTCGTCGATGGCACGCACCATCTCGGTGCCAATATAGCCGGGGCAGATCGCATTTACCGTGATGCCGGCCCGCGCGCCCTCCTGGGCCAGCGATTTGGTAAAGCCGAGATCTCCCGATTTCGCCGCCGAGTAATTCGCCTGGCCTGCCTGACCTTTTTGCCCGTTGATCGAAGAAATATTGATCACGCGGCCGAATTTGCGATCCCGCATACCCGACCAGAGCGGGTGGGTCATATTAAACAGGCCGGTCAGATTGGTGTCGATGACTTCTTTCCACTGGCCGGGGGTCATTTTGTGGAACATGGCATCGCGGGTGATGCCGGCATTGTTCACCAGCACATCTACCGGTCCCAGATCGGCCTCGACCTTTTTGATGCCTTCAACGCAGGCATCATAATCTGCAACTGACCATTTATAGGCCGGAATGCCGGTTTCCGCAGTAAAGGCCCTGGCCGCATCGTCATTGCCGGCATAATTTGCCGCAACCTTATAGCCGGCCGCTTTCAGCGCGATTGAAATAGCCGCGCCGATGCCGCGAGAACCGCCGGTGACGAGTGCAACTCTGGACATGATTCCTCCTCAGAAAAGCTGTTCCCAGGAAGTTAGCGGCAGTTCATCATGCGCGCAACATTGTTTCAAAAAATATTTTGCGTGCGCAGCAAAGTTTCATCATGGCCGTATGTTTGTAACGTGGCCCGGCTATGGAAAAGGGCACCGGATCGCGCCGGTGCCCCTGAATTTAGGTTTATATTACAAATTTTTGATGTCACTCGCGCTCAAGGCACATCGCGACACCCATGCCGCCGCCGATGCAAAGTGTAGCGAGGCCCTTCTTCGCACCCGTCCGGTTCATTTCGAAGATAAGCGTATTGAGGATTCGCGCGCCCGAAGCGCCGATCGGGTGACCGATCGCAATCGCGCCGCCATTGACGTTCACCTTTGCCGGATCCCAGCCCATGTCCTTGTTCACCGCGCAGGCCTGAGCGGCAAAGGCTTCATTCGCCTCAACGAGGTCAAGGTCTGCGGCCTTCCAGCCCGCCTTGTCCAGCGCTTTGCGCGAGGCATAGATCGGGCCTACACCCATGATCGACGGATCAAGACCAGCCGTCGCATGAGAGGCAATCCGCGCGAGCACTTTCAGCCCGCGTTTCGCGGCTTCCTCTTCGGTCATCAGCAATACGGCGGCCGCGCCGTCATTGAGGCCCGACGCATTGGCGGCGGTCACGGTTCCGTCTTTGGTGAAGGCGGGTTTCAGCTTTTGCATCGCCTCGATCGTGGCGCCGTGGCGGATATATTCATCGCTGTCGACCAGGATATCGCCTTTACGGGTCTTCACCGTGAAGGGCGCGATCTCATCTTTGAACTTGCCGGCTTTCTGCGCCGCTTCGGCTTTGTTCTGGCTGGCGACGGCGAATTCATCCTGCTGCTCGCGCGAGATCTGCCATTGAGCGGCTACATTCTCGGCGGTCTGGCCCATGTGATAATTGTTGAACGCATCCCAGAGGCCGTCTTTGATCATCGAGTCGATCATCTTCATGTCGCCCATCTTGGTGCCGGCGCGCAGATGCGCGACATGGGGCGAGAGGCTCATGCTTTCCTGACCGCCGGCGATGACGATCCCGGCCGCGCCGGTCTGGATCTGCTGGGCGCCAAGCGCGACCGTGCGCAGACCCGAACCGCAGACCTGGTTGATCGACCAGGCCGGGCTTTCCTTGGGAAGGCCGGCGAGGATATGGGCCTGACGGGCCGGGTTCTGGCCCTGACCTGCGGTGAGCACCTGGCCCAGAATGGTCTCGTCGATTTCGGACTTGTCGATCCCGGCCCGGGCGATAACGGCCTCGATCACACTCGCTCCCAGTTCATGCGCCGGTGTATTGGCGAAAGCCCCATTGAACGAGCCCACGGCGGTCCGTGCGGCCGAAACGATTACGATATTGGTCATCTGAAGCCTCTCCTCAGGCAGTAACGTCGGGCAGAGATCCGCGAGGGGATCGAGCGGCCCGCAGGGTCTTCTTTGGCGAAGAGGGACACAATCAGAAGAAATACGCAAGAATATTGCGCGACAGTTTTTGGCCTCAGCCTGCGGGTGTTGCCGCTTGCCTGGCGCGGAGATACTGGCTGAAATCGGGATCGAGTTCCGGCCTGCCGAACAGATAGCCCTGCAGACAGCCGACGCCCTGTTCCCGCAGCCAGTTCGCTTCTTCGTTGCTTTCGACCGCTTCGGCCACGAGGAACATGCCAAATTCCTGCGCCATGGCGATGGCTGCGCGCACGATCGGCTGGTTTTCCGGATCCCTGTGACAATCGCGGATAAAGCGGCCATCGAGCTTGGCGATGTCAAAACCGAATTCATAAAGCAGGCTCAGCGAGGTGACGCTGTCGCCGAAGTCATCCAGGGTGAAGGTGATGCCGTAGCCCCGCAACTCGTCCATGAAGGGGATCAGCACGTCCGGCATCTGCATCGCCGAGGCCTCGTTGATCTCAAGGATCAGCCCTTTGCCGATGCCAGGATATTCCCCAAGAACGCGGCGCAAAAGCTGCGTCCAGGGCTTATAGCCCACCGATCTCGCCGACATATTCACAGCGATTCGCACCCCGGGATTGCGCCGCAGCGTCATCAGCCCCAGCCGCAGCGCCGCCACGTCGATTTCGCGCCCAAGCTCGCGGGTTTCGGCGACCGACATGAAGTCGCGCGCCGGAATCGTCATCTGCTTTTCATCCAGCAGCCGGATATAGCCTTCATAAAAACCGATAATATCAGGGGCGGTGGCATAGACGGCGGGCTGGAAGGCCAGCCGCATCCGCTTGTGCTGCAACGCCTCGCGCACCATGTGCAGCACCGCGCGCTCTGCCGAGGAAACCGCCATGGCAAAAGGAGAGGCCTCCTTGCCGTCGAGATCGAACTTCTTGCGCCGCGCTTGTTCGAAGCTCATCCCCGCTGTCCTTATTGTTCGGGTGACACTTTGCGCGAAGATGGGTAAACCGAGGCTGAACGTTCTGCGTTTGTTTCAAATTTTGCCTATTCCGCGAGGCCGATATGACTGCCGATTCCATGCAACGTTGTCCCTGGTGCGGCACAGACCCGCTTTATGTCGCCTATCACGATGAGGAATGGGGGCGCCCTGAACGCGACCCGCGCGCCCTGTGGGAAATGTTGATCCTCGAAGGCTTCCAGGCCGGCCTCTCCTGGTACACGATATTGAAAAAACGCGAAAATTTCCGCGCAGCCTTTCAGGGCTTTCAGCCGGAAACCATCGCCTCCTGGGGCGCGGATGAGGTGGAGCGTCTGCTTCTGGACCCCGGTATCGTGCGCCATCGCGGCAAGATCGAGAGCACGATCCGCTCGGCCCGCGCCTTTCTCGAGATCGAGGCGGCCGAGGGGTTCTCACCCTGGCTCTGGTCTTTCACCGGCGGCGGGGTGTTGCAGAACCGGCTCGGCACGATGGCGCAGGCCGTGGCCTCGACGCCTGAAAGCACCGCCATGTCCAAGGCCCTGAAAAAACGGGGTTTCAATTTCTGCGGTGCGGCAATCACCTATGCCTTCATGCAGGCGGCGGGGATGGTGAATGACCATCTGACCAGTTGCCCGCAACATGGGGAATGTGCTGCGCTCGCCTGATCGGGGGAGCGATCAGGCAGGAGCGGACGCGCCCCCCCTTGGCGACTGCGACATCAGCGCGCATATAGGGGCAAAGCCGCGAAAGTGAGGACAGCATGTTCGGTCTTGATGAGACACAAAAGCCCGCCGCCAGCCAGCCTGGCGATCTGATCAAAGACGGTTCTGATGCGACATTCATGGCCGATGTGATCGACGCCTCGCGCGATGTGCCGGTGATCGTTGATTTCTGGGCGACCTGGTGCGGACCCTGCAAACAGCTCGGGCCGGCGCTGGAGGCTGCGGTCACGGCGGCGAAAGGCAAGGTGCGGCTGGTCAAGATCGATGTCGATCAGAACCAGATGGTCGCCGGTCAGCTGCGCGTGCAGTCGATTCCGACGGTCTATGCCTTCTGGCAGGGCCAGCCGGTTGACGGCTTCCAGGGCGCGCTTCCCGGCTCGGAAATCAAGAAATTCGTCGAGAAACTGGTGGCGCTTGGCGGTGACGACGGGGGCCTCGGCGATGCGCTTGCCGCCGCCGAAGAGATGCTGACAAATGGCGACTATGCCGATGCGGTCGAGACATTCGCAGCCATCCTTGGCGAAGAACCCGAGAATGCGGCGGCCTTTGGTGGCCTCGCCCGCAGCCATATCGGCGCCGGCGATTTTGACGCCGCAGAGGCGCTTTTGCAGACCGTTCCGGCCGCAATTGCCGGCACGCAGGAAGTCGAGGCTGCCCGCGCGCAGCTGGAACTGGCGCGGCAGGCTGCCAATGCCGGCCCCGAGGCCGAGTTGCAGGCCGCCGTTGACGCTGACCCGGCCAATCACCAGGCGCGGTTTGATCTTGCCGTGGCGCTCAATGCCAGTGGCAAGGTCGATGAGGCGGTGGACCAGTTGCTGGAATTGTTCCGGCGCGACCGTGAATGGAATGACGGCTCCGCGCGCGCGCAGCTCTTCACCATTTTCGACGCGCTGAAGCCGCAGGACCCGATTGTGCTGAAAGGGCGGCGGCGGCTCTCTTCGATGATCTTCGTCTGAGATGTTTCCGCTGCGGCCTTCGCTGGCGGATCTGCCGGGGACGATCCCGGTCTTCCCGTTGCCCGGTGCATTGCTCTTGCCCCGGGCGCGGCTGCCTTTGCACATTTTCGAGCCGCGCTATCTCGCGATGATCGACGATTGCCTGAAACATCCGCACCGGCTGATCGGTATGGTCTGTCCGCTGGGCGAGGACCGGCTCTCGACCATCGGCTGCGCCGGTCGTCTGGTGCAACTCGGTGAGACCGATGACCGCCGCTATATGGTCACGCTGGCGGGTCTCACGCGGTTCCGGATGGGCGGCGAGGTCGAGGGCTTTACCCCCTATCGCCGTTTCAACGTGGACTGGTCGCCGTTTGAGCGTGATCTGGGCGGGCCCGAAGAGGATACAGGCCTCGACCGGCCGGCGCTGTTCTCGCTGATCTCGCGTTATCTGGCGGGCCGCGATCTGACCGCTGACTGGAAGGGGCTGGAGGCAGCTCCGGATGAGATTCTCATCAACTCCCTCTCCATGCTGGTGCCGCTGTCGCCCGAAGACCGCCAGGCGCTGCTGGAAACCCCGGATCTTACGACACGGCGCGAGACATTGGTGACTTTGGTGGAATTCGCCCTCAGGGGCGGCAATGGCGATGAGGTGCTGCAATGAGCGAGACCGGCAACGATGACCAGAAACCGGCCGCTTTCGACCGGCGGATGCTCGAGGCCCTGATCTGCCCGGTCACGCATGGGGCGCT
The DNA here is from genome assembly GCF_058313095.1 of Pseudogemmobacter sp. TB195. NCBI lineage: Bacteria > Pseudomonadati > Pseudomonadota > Alphaproteobacteria > Rhodobacterales > Paracoccaceae > Pseudogemmobacter > Pseudogemmobacter sp. TB195. Next base: position 137,490 of record NZ_JBZEGG010000006.1, on the reverse strand, counting down.
GATCTGGGACACTGAGAAGCAGGAATTGGTTTCGAAATCAGCGAAACTTGCCTTCCCGGTGCGGGGCGGCGTTCCGGTTATGCTGGTATCGGAAGCCCGTGAGCTGGATTGACCGCCTGCCAGCGGCGGGCGCGGAATTTTTCTGAAAATTCCGGCCAAATTTCTTACTTAAGAAATTTGCGGCCCTCAGGGGCGATGGAGGCGCATCATGAAAAACCCGTCCATACCGCCCTGCGACGCGAGGTAATCCGGGCGCAGCCGCAGCCCGCCACTTTCTGTCCACCAGTCTGAACTGATGCCATCGAGCTCAAGGCGGGTGGTTTTCAGCCCGGGATGCCGGGCGAGGGCGGCATCAAGCTGGTGCTCACCCTCTTCCGGCAGGAGCGAACAGGTGGCGAATACCAGCCTGCCGCCAGGCTTCAGCCAGGACAGCGCCCGGTCGATCAGCTGCGATTGCAGTTCAGCCAGGCCCCTGATTTCGCTGCCGTCCTTGACGAAAGGCAGGTCGGGGTGGCGGCGGATGGTGCCGCTGGCCGAACAGGGAGCATCCAGCAGGATCGCGTCAAAGAGGGTATCCGGCTCCCAATGCAGGGCGTCGGCGGCGATAAGCTGCGCCTGCAGGCCGGTGCGGGCCAGGTTTTCCTCAACCCGCCGCAGCCGCGCCGGGGAAATATCAAGCGCCGTGACCTCGGCGCCGGTGGCCGCCAGTTGCATCGTCTTGCCGCCAGGCGCTGCGCAGAGATCGAGCACCCGCTCTCCGGCCTGCGCCTGCAAGAGCCGCGCCGGTATTGCGGCGGCCATATCCTGCACCCACCAGCCGCCTTCGGCATAGCCGGGAAGGGCGCTGATCCGGCCAGGATCGGAAAGGCGCAGACTGCCGGTCGGCATGATCTCGCCCTCGGGATGCGGGCCTTCCGGGCGCAGCGTCAGATCAAGCGGCGGTGGGGCAGCGAATACGGTTTCCATCTGATGGACCGCGTCACGGCCCCATTTCTGAACCAGCGGCTGGCGCAGCCAGCGCGGCAGTTTTTGCACCGGCTGCTCTGCGAGGGCGGCCGGGTCGATCCCGCGCAGCACGGCATTGACGAGGCCGGACATATGCCGGGTTTTGCGGTCCTGCTGCGCGATGGCGACGCAGGCATTCACCACGCCATAGGGGGCCGCGCCCAGGGCCATTTCCACCAGCCCGAGCCGGAGAATATTCATCAGGCCGAGCGGCGGCGATTTACGCAGCTTTGGCGCGAGGATGCGGTCGGCAGGGTCCAGCCGGCGCAGCACTTCTTCGGTCAGGCGACCCGCACGGGCGCGGTCCTGCGGCGCGAGATCCGGTTCGGCGAGCTCGGCGAGCATTTTCCCCTCGCCCAGCACCGCATTCAGCGCGGCCACTGCCGCTGCCCGTGCCGCTATACCTTCAGCCATTCTGCGCCCCTTTGCACCTGCCGTCCGGCGCTGTATCACAGACAAGGACCGGAGAGGAACCGCTGCCATGACCGATTGCCAACCGGAAGAACATCGCGATCTGCCGCCCGAGGCGCTGCGGGCGCTTGCCGAAGCCGAGGCGCGGCGCAAGGCTTTGGGCGATCAGGCGGTGCCAAAAGAATATGGCGGGCGCGACGGGCTGGAGCCCGTGCGCTATGGGGATTGGGAGAAGAAGGGGCTCGCGGTCGATTTCTGACCCGATTCACTTCTGACCCCGTTCACATCTGATCGGCAGAGCGCTGGCGGCTGGATGCGGGAGCGCCCTGCGACGGAGTTTCAGCTCAGGAGGAAGCTGGCAGGCCGCATTTAAAAGAGAGGCTGGATCAAAGACCCAGCACATCCGCCATGTCATAATGGCCAGGCTTTTTGCCCTGCCCCCAGAGGACGGCGCGCAATGCGCCCCGGGCGAAGATCGAGCGGTCTGTGGCAAGGTGGCGCAGCACGATGCGTTCGCCATCGGCGGCAAAGATCACATCATGTTCGCCGACGACATCGCCGCCCCGGATCGCTGAAAAACCGATCGTGCCACGGCTGCGGGCGCCGGTGATGCCTTCGCGGGCAGGGGTGCGCAGCTCAGCCAGGCTTTTGCCTCGGCCTTCTGCGGCGGCCTCGCCCAGCATCAGCGCCGTGCCGGACGGCGCGTCGACCTTGTGGCGGTGATGCGCTTCGACCACTTCGATATCCCAGTCTTCATCCAGCGCCGCTGCAACCTTGCGCGCAAGCCCGGTCAGAAGATTGACGCCAAGGCTCATATTGCCGGCGCGGATGATCACCGCATGGCGCGCCGCCGCGCCGAGTTTCGCAATATCCGCATCGCTGAGGCCTGTGGTGCCGATGACATGCACCGCGCGGGCCTGGGCGGCGAGGCCGGCAAATTCCACTGTGGCTGCGGGCGAGGTAAAGTCGATCACGCCCTGGGCTTTGGCGAAGGCCTCGACCGGGTCATCGGTCACGATGATGCCATTCGGCTGGCCGCCCATGCACTCGCCAAGATCGCGGCCGATCCAGAGACTGCCTTCGCGTTCTACCCCGGCGACAAGACGCGCCTTGCCGCTGGCCTGGATGGTTTTCACCAGCATCTGCCCCATGCGGCCCGACATACCCGTGACGACAATACCCGGCAGATCGCTCATGACTTCCTCCAGCGCTTTCCTGCTGTGGTTTAACGCCGACCGCGCGCGGTTGAAACCCTGCCCGTTGCGGGGCGGACGGAAAGGGCTTAAATGCGGGGCATGGCCACAAAACGCACATCCTCCGGTCAGGGGCCGTCCCAGCGTCAGCTGCGGGTTGGCGAACTGATCCGACGTACCCTTTCCGATGTTCTGAACCGGGGCGAGATCCACGACCCGGAGCTGAATGCTATGCCGATCACCGTCGGCGAGGTCTCGCTTTCGACCGATCTCAAGGTGGCGACGGTTTATGTCATGCCGCTTCTGGGTACGGCGCCGGTTGATGAGGCGGTGAAGCTGCTGGCAAAGCACCGGGGCGAGTTGCGCCACCGGGTCGCGGCCGGGCTGACGCTGAAATACGCGCCGGATCTGCGGTTCCGCCCGGACGAGACCTATGACCGGCTTGACGAGACGCGGCGGCTCTTCGCGGATCCGAGGGTGCAGCGCGATATCGAGAGCAAAGATGAGGAAGGGGCCGGGGAGGACGAGGCGTGATCCGCCTCCTCGCAGCCCTGGTGGTGCTGATATCGGGGGCGGGTGCCGCATCGGCCTCGGCCTGTCGGCAGGATATCTTCGAGGGCGTGCCCTTCAGCCTTTGCGAAGTGACGGCTGCGGATGATCTGCGGCTGTTTCTCGATGGCCCCAGGGGCAAGCTCGGCTCGTTCCGCGCGGTGGACCAGGCTTTGGCGGCCGAGGGCAAGACGCTTGGTTTCGCGATGAATGCCGGTATGTATCACCGCGACCGCTCGCCCGTCGGGCTTTATATCGAGGGCGGCGAAGAGAAACACGCCATCGTCACCGCCGAGGGGCCGGGGAATTTCGGCCTGCTGCCAAATGGGGTGTTTTGCTGGGCGGATGGCAGTTTCAATATCAGCGACAGCCGTGAGTTCGAGCCCCTGCGGGGCAATTGCCGATATGCGACGCAATCCGGGCCGATGCTGGTGATCAAGGGTGAACTGCATCCCCGCTTTCTGGAAAACAGCGATTCGACCTATATCCGCAATGGCGTCGGCGTCGATGCGGCGGGGACGAAGGCGGTGTTCGTGATGAGCGACCGCGCGGTCAATTTCCACCAGTTCGCGCGGTTTTTCCGTGACCATCTCGGGCTGACGGATGCGCTTTATTTCGACGGCAATATTTCGCGGCTTTACGCGCCCGAGCTGGGGCGCCATGACGGCGGTTTCGCGATGGGGCCGATTGTCGGCACCGTCGTCGATTCGGGTCAGGCACAGGACTAATCAATGGCGAAAACGCGCAAAGGTCGCCCGGTTTCCGGCTGGGTGATTGTCGACAAGCCTGCGGGCATTGGCTCGACCGATGTGGTGAACAAGGTGAAATGGGCGTTTCAGGCGCAAAAGGCGGGCCATGCGGGCACGCTGGATCCGGATGCGACGGGGGTGCTGGCGGTTGCTCTGGGCGAGGCCACCAAATGCGTGCCGGTGGTGGCGGATGCGCTGAAATGCTACCGGTTCCGGGTGGTGTTCGGGGCCGCGACCTCGACCGATGACGCAAGTGGCGCGGTGATCGCGACCTCGCCCCTGCGGCCTGCGGATGATGAAATCGAGGCGGCGCTGGCCGCGTTTCGTGGCGAGATCCTGCAGGTGCCGCCACAGGTTTCCGCGGTCAAGGTCGATGGAGAGCGCGCCTATGACCTTGCCCGCGAGGGGATCGAGATGGATCTCGCGGCGCGGCCGCTTTGGGTCGACAGCCTTATGCTGCTGGGGCGACCCGATGCCGATCACGCAGACCTGGAAATGGTCTGTGGCAAGGGCGGCTATGTGCGCGCCATTGCGCGCGATCTTGGCCGGGCGCTTGGCTGTCTGGGGCACGTGGCCTGGCTCAGGCGCGAATGGTCGGGCCCGTTCGAGGCGGCTGAAGGGGTCACGATGGCGCAGATCGAGGAGCTGGCGCGGCAAGACGGGATCGACGCTTTGCTGGCGCCGCTCGAACTCGCGCTGGCGGATCTGCCAGAGCTGAAGGCGACGGCGGAAGGGGCGGTGCGGCTGAAGAACGGCAATCCGGGGCAGGTGCTGGGCCATATCGACTATGGCGATGAGGCCTGGGCGAGTTTTGACGGCAAGGCGCTGGCGCTTGGCCGCTATATGGGCGGTGAGCTGCACCCGTCGCGCGTGTTCAATCTTTGACGCGCGGGCTCTGATTTTCGCGGTACGGCTGCGACACTGAAACAGGGCGGCCGATCTGGCCGCCCTTTGATTTTTCGCCTCTGCCTTCTCTGGTTCCTGCAGCGCCGTGCCGGATCAGGCAGCGAGCAGCCTGATTTCGGACGGGTCGATCTGGCCATTCACCTCGGCCACGACAAAGCCGTCGATGCTGATCAGGGATGAGCCGCCGGTCGCGCTTTGCGTCACCGAGACTGCGGGCGAGACATGGGCGGCGGGGTCATAGACCAGCACGATCTCATCATCCTGCGGGTCGTAATCGGTGATGGTCGCGAAGCCGCCTTCACCCAGCCATTGCGTCAGGACGAAGCTGTCAGATCCCGCGCCGCCATGGCCATAATCCCCCGCGCCGAGATGGATCACGTCATCGCCGTCACCACCATTGAGGAAGTCGACTTCGCTATCGTCCCCCTCGGGAAAGGCGCCCCAGAGCGTATCATTCCCGGCGCCGCCATCCAGCGTATCCGAACCCGCACCGCCGACCATCTGATCGTCGCCCTCGCCGCCCCAGAGCCAGTCATCGCCCTCTTCGCCATAAAGGCTGTCATCGCCCTCACCGCCCAGCAGCGTGTCATTGCCGGCGCCGCCCTGGAGCAGGTCGTCGCCTTCATGCCCCATCAGCTGGTCACCGCCATCGCCGCCGTCGAGCGTGTCATCGCCCGCATCACCATGCAATTCGTCGTTGCCGGCACCGCCAAGGACGAGATCATTGCCGGCTCCGGCATTGACGATGTCATTGCCATTGCCGCCATAGACCGTGTCATCGCCATCGCGGGCATTGATCTGATCATTGCCATCTTCGCCCCGGATCAGATCATCGCTGTCGCTGCCGTCCAGCAGATCGTCTCCGGTCGTGCCGGTGACCGGCACAGGCTGCGGCGAGACCAGGCCTGGCCCGGTTCCGGAACCGTCGGGATTGCCCGTGCCCGTGCCCGTGTCGACGTCGGTGCCACCCGTATTATCCGGCAAGGGTTCAACGATCGGGGGATCAGCGACAGGGGGGCCATCCTCTGGGACATGGCCATCTTCAAAGCCGGTGTCGGTTTCATCGGAGCCGCCATCTGTGGGGTCGTCTGTCAGGCTGCCCGTTGCGCTGCCGTTCAGGCCAGACCCGGGCGTGTAACCGAATTGAGTACCGCTTTCGCTGCCGCTGCCCGAAGGCGTGATGCCTCCTGTCCAGCCGCCGCCATGGGTGCCACCCGCGCGGAAAGGGTTCAGGCCGTGGAAGGGGTCGGTCTGAGTGGCACCGTCAGGATCATCCAGCAGATTGCCGTGACCGGTCTGAGGATCGCCCTGGCTGTCCTGGTTTTCGGACTCATCCTCTTCGTCCGTGCTGCGGGCAGAAATGCCCTCAATCAAAGCACCGGCAAACACCGCCCCCAACAATCCCAATAGGCCCAGCATTGTCTCACCTCACATGGCTGACCCCATGGGGGCGTTAACCATTTTTCACGTTAACCATCTGATGCATATGAAAACTTCCTGACTAATTCATACCACGCAGGGGGGTATCCTCATAGAAGATGTTTTGGTTAAATTGTGAAAAATCCGACGCGATCCGTTTCCGGATTCGCTCTGACCGGGCGGGGTCGGCCGGTGCGGGACAGGCCCAGACCCGATCCGATACGCCTTGCCGCCGACAGCGCCAGGGGCTTTCCTTTTGCGCCGAATCCCCGTATAGGCTCGCATCCCCTGCAGCGGTTTTCCCTGCCGGGGTGTAAGGGCCCTGCTGGACGACATCCCGGCTTGTGCCGTCTCTCGCAACACCGAAAGGAGCATCCGATGTCGATCACCGTCGAAGAAAAAGCCCGCCTGATCAAGGAATACGCGACCAAAGCTGGTGATACCGGTTCGCCCGAAGTGCAGGTTTCCATCCTGTCCTCGCGCATCGCGACCCTGACCGAGCATTTCAAAACGCATAAGAAAGACAACCACTCGCGTCGTGGTCTGCTTATGCTCGTCGCGCAGCGCCGCAAGCTGCTGGACTATCTGAAAGCCAAAGACGAAGCGCGTTACAGCTCGCTGATCGCGCGCCTCGGCCTGCGTCGCTGAGGTTTTGCCGCAGCGCCCGGTTTCACCGGGTCGTGTCTGTGTCACAAGAATGCCCGTGCCGAAAGGTGCGGGCATTTTTCTTTGATACCGCCCCTCTCTTATAGCTTAAAACTATAATGACGGCCGCAGATTTCTATTTCTCTCTTCGGGTGCCCGCCTGTATCGACTGAGTGACCGGAGGCGGTAACCGGAGGGGGAGGCCATGGCGCAAGACAAAAGCGGTTTCTCCCTGTCCCGGGCGGCGGGCTATCTGGCAGCAACTGTCGCTTTCGCGCTGTTTGCGGTGCTCTTTGCCCTGGCAGGAGCGGTCCTCACAACCGGCGCGGTCCTGTTCGATCTGGCCTGGGTGCCCTCGCTCGGGATCGGGCTGTCTTTCATGCTTGACCCGCTGGCACTGATCTTTGCCGCGCTGATCACCGGGATCGGCGGGCTGATCTTCCTCTATGCCACCGGCTATATGGGCAACCATCCGCAATTCGGGCGCTTTGTGCTCTTCCTGTTTCTCTTCATGCTTTCGATGCTGGGGCTGGTGCTGGCGCGCGACCTGATCACGTTATTCGTGTTCTGGGAGCTGACCTCGCTCACCTCTTACCTGCTGATCGGCTTCAGTCATGACGATCCGAAGGCGCGCCGCAATGCGCTCCAGGCGATGCTGGTCACGGCAGGTGGCGGGCTTGCGCTCCTGGCCGGGTTCATCCTGATCGGCTTTGCTGCGGGGAGCTATGATCTCGCGGTGATCCTGCAAGGCGGGGGATTGCAGGCCAGCCCGCTTTATGGCGCGATCCTGACGCTGGTGCTTTTGGGGGCATTCACCAAATCTGCGCAGATCCCGTTTCATTTCTGGCTCCCGAATGCCATGGCGGCACCGACCCCGGTTTCGGCCTATCTCCATTCCGCGACCATGGTGAAGGCAGGGGTCTATCTGCTGGCGCGGCTGCATCCGGCGCTCTCTGGCACCGGGGCATGGGAGATCACACTGACCCTGGCCGGCGGCGCGACGGCGCTTTTTGCCTCGGTCATCGCGATCCGCCAGCGCGATCTGAAACAGGCCTTGGCCTGGACGACGCTGATGGCTCTGGGTGTGCTGGTGCTCTTTCTGGCGCAGGGGTCGGGTGTGGCCCTGACGGCGGCGCTGACCTTCCTGATCGTGCATGCGCTTTACAAGGCGGCGCTGTTCATGGTGGTGGGCGCGGTGGATCATGGCACCGGCAGCCGCGATGTGACAGCCTTGCGCGGTTTGCGGCGGGCAATGCCGCTGACCGCGGTTTCGGCGCTTCTGGCTGCGGTCTCGATGGCAGGCCTGCCGCCCTTCCTTGGCTGGATCGGGAAAGAGCTGCTTTATGCCGGGGTCACGCCCTGGCTGGTGCTGCCGCTGCTGGCCTCGAATGCGCTGATCTTTGCGGTGGCGGGCGGGGTGGCGCTGCGACCTTTCTGGGGGGCGCCGCCCGGGCCCTTGTCGCGAGAGCCGCATGAGGCAGGCTGGCAGATGCTGGCCGGGCCGGTCGTGCTGGGGGGGGCGGGTCTCGTCTTCGGGCTGATGCCGGGCCTGTTGCAGCCGTTGCTGGACGCGGCGGTCATGGGATTTCGCGAGGCCCCGGCGGCAGAGCTGCATCTCTGGGCCGGGGTCAACCTGCCGCTGGCGCTCAGCCTTGCGACGTTCGGGCTGGGGGGGGTGCTGTTCCTGGCCGCGCCGCGTCTTCTGGCGCGCGGGACCGGTCTTTCCTTTGCGGACCGCTGCTGGGACCGGTTGCTTGCGGGCCTCGCCGGTTTCGCCACGTTCCTGACCCGGGTGATCCAGTCCGGCAGGCTGAGCCACTACCTCACGCTGAGCTTTCTGACGGCTGGCCTCGTGATCCTTGCCACGCTGGCGGCAAAGCGTCCGCTGCTGGCGGTGGAACTCACCGCGCCGCTGCCGCTTTGGGTGATCGCGGGTTTCATGCTTGGCGGCGCGGCGCTGTCGCTGACGCCGCATTCGCGCATCGCCAATATCGCCGGGATCGGCACGGTCGGGATCGGCGTCGCGCTGATCTTCCTGATCTTCGGCGCGCCGGATGTGGCGGTGACGCAGCTGATGGTCGAGTGCCTCTCTGCCGTCCTGTTCGGCATCGCGCTGTTGCGCCTGCCCGGAATCACCGAGCGCCGCAGCCCCCGCCGTCGCGCGCTGCATTGGGGGATCGCGGGCATTATGGGTCTGTCGGTTACGCTGATCCTACTGGCGATCACCGCGCATCCGCCGGACCGGCAGCTTGCCGATTACTTCGAGGAAAACAGTTACAGCCTCGCGCATGGTCTGAACATCGTGAATGTGATCCTTGTGGATTTCCGGGCCTTTGACACTTTTGGCGAGCTCACCGTGGTTCTTCTGGCCGCCATTGGCGCCTGGGCGCTGCTGAAGCGCCGCATCGGGAGGGCGCGCGGATGAGATCCCCGATCCTTGCCACCGGCGCGCGGCTTTTGTTGCCGCTTTTCCTGGGCTTTGCGCTTTACATCCTTCTGCGCGGCCATAATGCGCCGGGCGGCGGCTTTATCGCCGGCCTGATCGCGGCGCTTGGTTTTGCAATTGTGATCTTCGCCGATGGGCCGGAGGCCGCGCGCCGGATACTGCGGATCGATCCGCGCAGCCTGGGCGGCATCGGGCTGGTTTGCGCCCTGATCGCGGGGCTTGCGGCGGGGCTGAGCGGGGGGGCGCCTTTCCAGGGGATCTGGCTCGATCTTCCGGTCCTGCCGCTGTCCACGGTACTGCTGTTTGACATCGGCGTATTCCTGGCCGTGATCGGCGGCGTCCTCGCGCTGATCTTCGCGCTGGAAGACAGCGGAAAGGCGGGCGGCTGATGGAAACCATCCTTGCGATACTGGCCGGAGCGCTGGTCACCGCCGGGCTCTGGCTGATGCTTTCGGGCAATCTGCTGCGCTTTCTCTTCGGGCTGATGCTGCTTTCGAATGCGGTCAATCTGGCGATTTTTGCCGCCGGACGTCTGACCGAGGGCCGCCCGCCCCTGCTGGAACCCGGCGGCGCGCGGCCTGTCGGCGAGATGGCCAATGCGCTGCCACAGGCGCTGTTGCTGACCGCCATCGTGATTGGCTTCGGTCTCTTCGCCTTCGCCCTGGCGCTGACGATCCGTGCCTATCGCAGCTTTGGCCATCTTGAGGTTGACCGGATGCGCATGGCTGAACCGGAAGAGCCGCGGAGGGAAGCATGAGCTGGATCCTCGCACTTCCGATCCTGACGCCGTTCATCGGGGCCGGGGCCTGCCTGTTCCTGCGCAATCGAAAGGGCGCGGGCTGGATCTCGGTCCTGACGGCGCTGGTCTCGCTGGGGCTCGCGATCTGGCTTCTGGTCACGGTGATCGACCATGGCGTGATCGCGGGTCAGGTGAGCGGCTGGCCTGCGCCCTTCGGGATCACGCTGGTGGCGGATTATCTCTCGGCGGCGATGGTGCTGATCACGGCGATCATCGGGCTGGCGACCGCCCTCTGGGCGATGTCGGAAATCGGCCCGACCTCGGCGCGGCTCGGCTGGTTCACCCTGTTCCAGACGCTGCTGGGCGGTGTGACCGGCGCCTTTCTGACCGGCGATCTTTTCAACCTTTATGTCTGGTTCGAGGTGCTGCTGATCTCGTCCTTTGGCCTGCTGGCGATCGGAGGCAGCCGCAGCGCGACGGACGGTGCAGTGAAATATGTGACGCTGAACCTGATCGCTACGGCGCTGTTTCTCTGCGCCGCCGGGCTAACCTATGGCGCGACCGGCACGCTGAACATGGCCGATCTGCATGGCAGGGTGGCGGCACATCCCGATCAGGGGCTGATGACGGTGATCGCCATGCTGTTCATGCTGGCCTTCGGAATGAAAGCGGCAGTCTTCCCGTTGTTCTTCTGGCTGCCAGCCTCGTATCACACGCCACATTATGCGGTATCCGCCCTTTTTGCCGGGCTTCTGACCAAGGTTGGTGTCTATGCGCTGATCCGGGTCTTCACGCTGATTTTCACCGGGGATCAGGGCTGGACGCATGAGATCCTTCTGTGGTGCGCCTGCCTGACCATGGTAACCGGCGTGCTTGGCGCGGCGGCCCAGAGCGATTTCCGCAAGATCCTTTCCTTCCACATCGTCAGCCAGATTGGCTATATGGTGCTGGGCCTTGCGCTGATGACGCCGCTCGCGCTGGTGGGGGCGGTGTTTTACCTGCTGCACCATATTATCGTGAAGGCGAACCTCTTCCTTGTGGCCGGGGTCTCGCGCCGCCTGACCGGCGCGTCTGATCTGGCGCAGATCGGCGGGCTTTACCGGGCGGCGCCCTTCCTCGCGGTCCTCTTCCTGATCCCGGCCTTTTCGCTTGCGGGCTTTCCGCCGCTTTCGGGCTTCTGGGCGAAATATCTGCTGGTCCGGGCCGCGCTGGAGGAAGGCGCCTGGCTGGTGGCGGGGATCGCGCTTATGGTGGGGCTTCTGACCATTTACTCGATGACCAAGATCTGGGCCGGCGCCTTCTGGAAGCCGCATCCGGGCGGATATGAGCCGGTGCTGGCGCAGCTTTCGCCCCGCGCGCGCGTGCTGATGCTGACTCCGATGGCGGTGCTGGCGGCGATGACGGTGCTGATCGGCGTGATGCCTGAGCCCTTCGTGACTTTTGCCACCACCGCCGCGCAGCAGCTTCTGGAGCCTGAGGCCTATATCCGGACCGTGCTGGGAGCGCGCCCATGAGCCTTGACCCCCGTACTGGCCGCCATATTCTTCCCCGCATCGTTGCCGGCGCCAGCCTTGTGCCCTGGTTCCTGAAAGAGCTGGTGAAATCCTGCCTCCAGGTCGCGCTTGACTGTATCCGGCCGCGCCTGACCCTGTCTCCCGCGATTGTTCAGTTGCCGCTGCGCGCGGATATATCGGATGCCGAGATCTTCCTGCTCTCAAGCCTGATCACCCTGACGCCTGGCACACTGACGCTGGATGTCGCCGGGGACCGCAGTTGCCTCATGATCCATTGCCTGCATGGCAGCGACCCTGAGGCCCTGGTTCAGGAGTTGCAGGATGGTATGGCGCGCCGCGTCAGGGGGGTGTTCAGATGAGTTCTGCTGCGTTTCTGGACCTGAGCCTGACCGGGGCCATGGCGCTGATGGCGCTGGCGGTGTTTCTGGGGCTGCTGCGGTTGTGGAAAGGGCCGACGCTTGGCGACCGGGTGGTGGCGCTTGATATGATGTCGGCGGCGGTGATCGGCTTTTGCGCGCTGTTTGCGCTGAAGGCCGGGATCGGGGCCTATCTCGATATCGCGGTGGCGGTGGCGCTTGTGAGTTTCGTGCCGGTGGTAGCGCTGGCGCGCTATGCCGAGCGGCTGGCGCGGCGGGAGGGGACCGATGACTGAGGTGATCACAGGGGTTCTGGCGCTTGCGGCAGGGGTGTTTGCGGTGATTGCGGCGCTTGGCGTCCTGCGCTTTCCCGATGTATTGACGCGGATGCATGCGGCGTCAAAGGTCGGGGCATTCGCCGGCAGCCTCGCGCTCCTGGCGGCGGCGATTGGTTTTGGCACCACCGGGGCGGTGGTGAAGGCGCTGGTGGCGATCCTGTTTCTTTTTGTCACCGCCCCCATCGCCGCACATCTGATCGGTCGCGCCAGCGCCTGGCGCAGCGGGGGGCTGCCGCGCGGGCGGCGCTGATCGCGCTGGACGGATTGTGATCCCGGCCAGCAGCGCCCGCTTTTGCGCTTTGGCGCGGCATGGCTTATGCTTGATCCAAGAGCAGCCCATCCGTCACCCGCGAGAGACAAAATGTCCCGTATCCTTTCCAGTGCCTTTCTGGTTCTGGCCCTCGGCGCCGGTGCCGCAGCGGCCGATGTCTGTAACTATCGCCTCAGCGAGATGATCGCGCTGCGCGCCCCGAAACTCGCGGCAGCGGCGGCAGATGCAGCCGTCGTCGGACGTTTTGACCCCACTGCGCCGGATTTCCTGACCCTGGTCGACAGCAGCACCGGCTTTTCCGCCGTGGGGGCTGTCGTGGCCGGCGCCAATGCCGCCAAAGCCCTTGGCGGGGCAGAAGCCGCGCTTGGGGCAGGGGGCACCGTGCTGACCTCCTCGGCGCTTGGCATGGCGGCGGGGGCGGCAGCGCTTGGCATTGTCGGGCTGGAGGGCGTCTGCCAGTTCAAAGCCGAACGTCTCACCGATTATTATGAAGTGCTGGCTGTGCTGGCCGCTGTGGCCGAAACCGCCGACCGGGATTTCTTTCAGCTGCAACTGGGGCCCGCGCGCAAGAAGGGCGCCGTGGTCGAGATCTGGGATACCGGCAGCGGCGTGCGCAAACAATATCCCGTGGCCGAGCTTTACTTCGTCAATGGCGAGCTGAAATATCGCCGCTGGGGCTTCAACAAGAACCTCGGGATGCTGATGCAGTTCGAGGGGGGCATCCCCAAAGTCGAACAGAAATGACCTGAGAGAAAGAGAAAAGGCCCCGGATCGCTCCGGGGCCTTTCTTAATTCTGAAGCGGGGGGGTCAGCCCTCGGCTTCTTCTTTCTTCTCGGTGATTTCCAGGCCGGTTTCCTGGTCAACCATCTTCATGCCGAGACGGACCTTGCCGCGATCATCAAAGCCAAGGAGTTTCACCTTAACTTCCTGACCTTCTTTCAGGATCTCATTCGGGTGGTTCAGACGCTTGTTCGCGATCTGCGACACGTGGACCAGACCGTCCCGCTTGCCGAAGAAGTTCACAAACGCGCCGAAATCGACCAGTTTGACGACCTTGCCGGTGTAGATCTTGCCGTCTTCCGGCTCTGCCACGATCGACCAGATCATGTCATAGGCCTTCTTGATGGCATTGGCGTCGTTGGAGGCGATCTTGATCATGCCATCATCATTGATGTCGACTTTCGCGCCCGAGACTTCGACGATCTCGCGGATCACCTTGCCGCCCGAACCGATCACTTCCCGGATCTTATCGGTCGGGATCGACATGGTTTCGATCTTGGGCGCATAGGCCGAGAAGCCCTGCGGCGCGGACAGCGCGGCATTCATCTCGCCAAGGATATGGAGACGGCCGTCTTTGGCCTGGGCCAGAGCCTGCTCCATGATCTCGGGCGTGATGCCTGCGACTTTGATGTCCATCTGCATCGTGGTGATGCCGTTGGCGGTGCCTGCAACCTTGAAATCCATGTCGCCAAGGTGATCTTCATCACCGAGGATGTCGGTCAGAACCGCCCAGCGGCCATCGTCTTCCAGGATCAGACCCATGGCGACGCCGGCAACCGGCGATTTCAGCGGCACACCCGCATCCATCATCGACAGCGAACCGCCGCAGACCGAAGCCATCGACGAAGAGCCGTTCGATTCGGTGATCTCGGACACGACGCGGATCGTGTAGGGGAAATCGGTCGCAGCCGGCAGAACCGCCTGCAGCGCGCGCCATGCCAGCTTGCCATGGCCGATCTCACGACGGCCGGGCGAACCCACGCGGCCAACTTCGCCGACCGAATAGGGCGGGAAGTTGTAATGCAGCAGGAAGTTCGAACGGTAATTGCCGTTCAGCGCGTCGATGATCTGCTCGTCTTCGCCGGTCCCGAGCGTGGTGACCACGAGACCCTGGGTTTCACCGCGGGTGAACAGTGCCGAGCCATGCGCGCGCGGCAGGATGCCGTTTTCGCAGAAGATCGGGCGGACGGTTTTGTTGTCGCGGCCGTCGATCCGGGCGCCACCATTGATGATGTCACCGCGCAGAATGCCCGATTCCAGCTTTTTGATCGCCGAGCCGAGATTCTTGTCGGCAAGATCTTCTTCCGACAGCGAAGCCTTGATCGCTTTCACCGCAGCCGAGATCGCATTGGTGCGGTCCTGCTTGTCACGGATCGCGAAAGCCGCGCGCATCTGGGTTTCGCCAGCGGCGGCCACACGGGTGTAAAGCTCGGAATAATCCGGAGCCTGGAAGTCGAAGGGCTCGTTGGCGGCTTCTTCGGCGAGGTCGATGATCAGGTCGATCACCGGCTGCATCGCGGCATGGCCGAATTTGACGGCGCCGAGCATTTCCTCTTCGGTCAGCTCGTAAGCCTCTGATTCCACCATCATAACGGCGTCTTTGGTGCCGGCGATGACGAGGTCCAGACGCTGGTCCGGGTTGTTCTTCAGCTGGGTCATGTCGTCCATGGCCGGGTTCAGAACATACTGGCCATTGGTGAAGCCAACGCGGGCTGCCCCGATCGGGCCCATGAACGGCACGCCCGAGATGGTCAGTGCGGCCGAAACGGCGATCATCGCGACCACATCGGGGTCATTTACGAGGTCGCAGGACAGCACGGTCGCCATGACGAGGACTTCGTTTTTGAAGCCTTCGACGAAGAGCGGGCGGCAGGGGCGGTCGATCAGACGCGAGGTCAGCGTCTCTTTTTCCGACGGGCGTGCCTCACGCTTGAAAAAGCCGCCAGGAACTTTGCCGGCGGCGTAATACTTTTCCTGGTAGTGAACGGTCAGCGGGAAGAAATCCTGGCCTTCCTTGGCCGTCTTGGCGAAGGTCACATTGGCCATGACCTGGGTTTCGCCCAGCGTCGCGATGACCGAACCATCGGCCTGGCGCGCAACCTTGCCGGTTTCCAGGGTCAGCGTCTCATCGCCCCACTGGATAGATTTTTTCGAAATTTTGAACATGCATTTTCCTCTTGGGAGCGCTCCGGCCCCTGCCGGTCTCCCGATATATGGCGACCCCATTGTCGCCGCCCCAATCCTCATGCATGTGCCCGGGGCCAGGGGCGTCACGTCTCAGATGGCGCGGGCCATACAGGAAAACGGGCTGATTGGGAAGCCCGATCCGGTCGGCGCCCTTCAGCATCAGCCTTTGATCGCCGCCTGCAGCCTTTGCATATCGGCGGTAAGGGCGGGTGTGCTCAGCCCGAGCCTGGTGGCGAGGACCGCGATCCGGATCCGCCAGTCTAAGCGCGCCAGTGCCTCGTGATGGTTGCGGCGCGCGACCTCCGGTGTCCAGGCGTGGACGGCTTCGGCAATCAGATCGAGGTTCTGGTCAAGGTCGATCCCGCCGGTTTCCAGCACCGCGCCGGGCCAGCTGACCAGCCGCAGATCCCCCTCGGGCTGGCGTCCGGCAACGCTGGCGCCGCAGGCCAGCGCATCGGTCCAGCGCGCGGTGACATAGGCGCGCGTCGGGTGAGTATAGGGGGCGGGTGCCGCGATATTCGAATGGGCGATGGTGAATTTCGACCGCGCATACCAGTCGCGCATCAGCTCGGATTGCTGGGTTTCCGGGCTGGCGGGGAAGGGGGGGCGGCCCTGGAACAGCAACCCCCGCGCCGCGCAGGCGGCAGCGGTGCGCGCGTCATCATCCCAGGCCCCGGGCTGGCGGCCGACCCGCAAAATATCAATCGGGCGCTCTGCTGCAGAGCTGCCCAGATCCAGCACATCGGCCCCCCAGCCGAGATATATCGCACGGCCCGGCGCCAGCGCTTCGTAATCCGGGGCATCGCCCTCGCGGGTATAGGCCACCAGGTCGAAATGCGACAGCAGGCGCGCGGCGGGGCGCGGCCAGGTTTCTGTCCAGAAACTGTCGATCACCCAGAGCGCGCGGAAAGCCCTTTTCTCGCGCCAGAGCGGATGGGCGAGCGCCCGCAACAATTCGGAAGGCGAGCGCAGCACAAAGATATCGCCGCCCGTGCCGCCCCGCGGCGGGGGAAACAGCGTCGCGCCAATCCGCCCGGGCAGCGAGAGCCGGCAGGGACCAAGGTCGTAAATCCCGGCCTCAAGGAGCCGTGCCATCAGGCCGAGCAGGTGATTGACCGGCATCCAGCCGGCATCCTGGTTTGCGAAACAGAACAGCCTTGTCGCAGCACGTGTCATGGTATCGGCCTCCGGCATCTGACAGGGGGCCTGCGGCCATATCCCGTGCAGAGATAGCAGAAATTCCGTGACGGTGGAATGGGTTGGTGCGAGCCAGGGGACGGCATTTGTTAACGGCCAGCCTCAGGCCGCATCAGCCCCGATCACCCGAAAGCCAATATGACCGGTCGGGCTTTCCGCTGTAATATGGCTGCGTGAATGCACGAAACAGCAGGTGCAACAGCTGTCATGACACAGATGCGAGCCGCCGCGCCTCACCTTGCTGAGACCCTTGACCTGGCTAACAGGGCTAGGGCGCGGCGGGTAAAGATCCAAAGCTGCCCGCCGTCCCCCCAGACATTGCCGGTCATACTGAACAGCCCATAGCCCTTTGGCGCAAAGGTCCTCACCGGAGCAGTGACGGCAAAACCGTCTTCTGCGCTGTTTCGATCGGGAAAGCGCCTTGCCAGATGTTATGGCCATACCGCCCGGCCGGGGGCAGATCCCTCTCCAAAGGGAGTTTCATCCGCGTAAGCCCGCCGCGCGCGGCATTTTCCGTTGCGCCTCGGAGGGCAGGAAGGCCGGATTGTTCTGGCACAGATCCCTCAGCTGCCAGAAATCCTCTTCCGTATCAACGATCTGCTACCAGGCATCGAGATCGCGGATCAGCCGGTATGTGACATGACGCTGTGTCACATGTTCCTTGTAAAAGGACGGCACTACCGGATCCGGCGCCCTCTCGCCTTTAATAAGCGGCAAGAGCACTTGCCCGCATTGCCGCTTTGGCGCGGTGACATCGGCAATGCCCGGCAAAGTCGGCCCGGCATCGATCATCGCAACCGGATCGGTGACCACCCGCAGCAGCGGGATTTTCGGGTCTGACCGGATCAGCGGTACATTGGTTTCTACAAGGTCGCTTTGCGGAAGATAATGTGATTGCCAGGGTGGAAGCCGTGATCCGCGACAACCATGATCGCCTCATTCGCGGCATGGCGGGACTCGTGCAGCTAATCAGGCACAAGTCCCAGCTGATAGTCAGCCTGGCTACAGGCCGAGCAGTAACTGCGCACGCTTTTCTGCCAGAAAGTCGATCGCCGAGGTTTCGGCCAGAGAGACAATGAAGAAATCATTACCCTCACCATCATCGGTGCCAGGCCGGCCCCGCTAACCCCTGTAGAATTTCATTCGGCACCTCGTTTCTTTGGGCAGCTGAGCTACCGCCCGCAACCTGGCCACTGACACAGGCTGTGATTTGCAGCCTGCCGATCCCTGACGGGAGGGAGATAAGAGCTGTCGGAACGCAGGCAGCACGCGCCTGAGTTCAGGGGGCAGGTCGCACTGGCAGCCCTGAAAGGCGAGGAGCCTTTAGCCGGGCTGGCGTCCTGACCGGTGTCGATCTGAGGAGCGTGCGGCGAGCGGTGCCGGTTTGACCAGCGGCGCATGGGTGTGATGCTGGAACATGTGGGCATGGTGATGAGCGACAGATGCTCTGCCGCATCTGTCGGGAATTAGGGTCATCGGTGCGCCGGCGTCGTGGGCACAAGCTGGCCCTGATCGCCGACACCAGTATCTCGAGGGCAAGGATGGCACGGGAACTTGATGCCCTGGTCAGGATCTCCGACAAGCCCGACTGCATCGTCTCTGACAATGGCACCTGGTTCACCAGCCAGGCGGTCCTGAAATGGGCGACCGACAACGGCGTCGGATGGCACCACATCCACCCCGGCAAGCCGCAGCAGAATGGCTGCATCAAGCCCTTCGAAGGAAGTCTGGGCGACGAATGCCTCTGCGAAGATATCTTCGACAGCCTGGCTGATGCGCGCCGGGCGCTCGAGCAAACTGGCAGCGACGCGCCCGGCGCGCTTGCCCGACCCGAAACCGGTCAGTGTCAACCCCAGGGGCTCCCGTTATGAACGAGGAACAACCGGAGAGAAGGTCGGATCGCTGTGTCGATGATCTGCGCCTCATGCGGGATCAGGGGCGTCATCATGCTGGCCCGCGCCGGACCGCAGACCGGAGCCTGGCACCGGAGCCTGGCAAAGAGCCGTGTGGAACCCCGTCGATACCGCGCAAAATTCGTCAAGAACCGGGAATTGTAAAGGCAAGCCGAACACCGATTTATAGCGCCGGGGTGCGATGGCATCGTCAAAAACGGACCAGAAGAATGTTCTTGCGCGTCATAAGGTTACTTTGTCAGACATCGAGAACTGGCAGGGCTGCGGTCAAGGCAAAAGCCACGTGCATTCCCGGATTTCCGGGAGGCTTGACGCAAACAGCCAAGTCTTCCGTCTGATCTGATATATGTAATCTGCCGCCGGCGAAGAATCCGGGCAGAGTGTCTGCCGACGCCCGGCTTCTGGCCCATCCCGTCGATTGTTTTCAGCGTCATTCTCTGGTGTTGCCCGGCACCCGACACATCCATCGCACCTTACCTGGTCCTGCGCCTCATGGGCGCCGGTCATGTTGGATAATTGATCTGAGGTGGAAAACTCCGGTGGCTTCAGGCCGCAGCTTGCTCCGGAAAGGATTGTTGGCGCCAATCCGTTCATCATGCGGGCGTTGAGAGAAAGCGGGGCAGCACGGTCCGTAGATCATGTCGAGAAAATGGATCAGCGTTATAAATGCCATATGTTTCAGGGGTGTCTATACGGCGGAGACGACTCTGGCGCGCAACCTGATATCCAACGATGAGTGGACCTTCAGATCATCGACAGCACTGTGATCCGCGCTCGTCATCATTTTGCGGGCGCATCAGGGGGACCGTTGATCAAAGGCTCTCGGCCGTTCGAGAGCGGCAGGTAAGAAAACGATCAGCGGATCTTATTCTGGACCACTTCCAGGACCGGGATCCTTCGGCCTTCGGCGATGGGGCTGGCGCTGAGATCCCGGTGAGAACCGGGATCTCGCGGCACAGGATTGCGGCTATATCTGCGATGATCTGGTGACAGCCTAAATCCTCCCGCAGATCGCCGTTCTGGCCGCCTGCTGAGGCTGCGGCACCTGTGACGCCCGGAATACAGCCCGATGAAATTCACGAAGATATCGAAAGCCGCAACGCGCCAGCGATGATCCCGATGCGCAAGAAAAGAGAGCTGTCGATATGCTCCTCTACCCCATGCTCAACCTGGTCGAGGGTTGCTTAAACAAGCTGAAAAACAGCAGCTGGCCGGCAAGCGGTTACGACAATTCCGCAGGCCGTATCCGTGACTTTGCTGACGCCGCCTTCATCAGGCTAATGCCCCGTCATTTTGCATCATGGCCTAAGAACGCCGTTTCCGCCTCAGCCTGCTTCGGCTGGACTCCTTATACGCGCTCTTCTTCAACAGGCCTGCTCCTTCGGCCTCTGGCAATCGGCCTGATGATCCGCCGGTCCACGGTCCTGCCGCGATGGGTTGAACGATGTTCTCCCCTCCGCCTCTTCCTGCTGGATATGCGGCCAAGGTACAGACGGCCCGAACGGCTCTGAACTGGTCTTTTCTGACTTCACGATCCTGCTCCTCCCAATAACACCGCCATCTCCCATAGCGAAGGCGGCGGGGGTTTCCCCGCCGCCGACTGGTCAGCGCCGCTGGGGCTGACGCGGCTGATCGCTACCTGGCTGTTTCTGGCCGGGCATCTGCTGTTCCTGCTGGCGTCCGGGGGCACTGTCGGATTTGTGGTGCGGATCCTTCACCTGAGGTTGTTTGGGATCGCGCGGTTGCTCGCGGGTCGGGTCTCTGGGGTCTGCCATTGCTAGTCCTCCATTTACGACAGGTTTGTCGCGCCTCATGGCGTCGACATCTCTGAAACGTCAGGGCCGCATGATGGCTCCATCACGCAATATCACGCGCGAAATCCAGCCGGATTCATGGGCAGAACCAGGCAGAGGCCTGCCGAAAAGCGCTCCTGCCCACTCTGTCGGGCGCAACCCGACCAGCGAGGCGGTCTTGCAGGCGCGAAGCGCCGGTTCTAGCGCGAGGTCATCCAGACCCCCAGCATCGTGACCGCAAGACCCGCAAACATTGCCATGGTCAGAGGTTCGGAGAACAGCGCCCATGCCCATACCATCGTAACGGGGGGGCTCAGATAAATGGCGGCGCTGACTTTCGCCGCAGGAAACATCCTGAGCGCCGTGTAATAGACCGAGTAGGTCGCAAAGGTCGCGATCAGCACCAGCCAGGCCATGCCGAGTGCGAATTTCTGCGTCAGGGGCGGGGCCAGACTTCCTTCGCTCATCCAGGCGCAGGCTGCAAACAGGACCGAACTGGTAAGGGTGTGAATGCACAGGCTCTGATACACAGGGATGCGCAGCAGGGGCTGTCTGCGGTGCAGAATAGAGGCAAGGGCAAAGACCAGCATCGACACTACTGTCAGCCCATAGGCCCAGAGGGGGGCAGCTCCCAGACTCAGGCTGTCAAAGGTCACAAGCAAGACCCCGGCCAGGGCGATCCCGGTTCCCAGCCATTGGCGTGGGGTAAGGCGTTCCCCCAGCAAAGGTTGCGACATGGCGGCGATGGCAAGCGGAAGCAGATCAGAGATCAGCGCGACGAGGCCCGTCGGGACACGTTCGCCGATGGCCAGCGCAAACCCCCCGAGGTAGAGAAAGACCGCCATCACCCCAAAGCCCATCTGCGCCAGAACCGCCTTCACCGACAGGAGCGGCCCGAAGAAAATCGCAAAGGGCAAAAGGATCAGGCCCGAGATCAGCGTCCGCCAGAACAGCAGCAGGGCAATACCCGCTTCATCATTCGCATACCGGATGCCGACGAAACCAGAGCTCCATCCGACAACCAGCATGAACGCCATGGCAGGCCAGAGGAACCAGGGCCGGGCGCGGGCCGGCAGAGCAGTGGCGAGGTCGGACATTCTGCGTTCCAGTTTGGACAGGATTGGCACTGGCTACGGGGTTTCAGGCCTCGGAGCACATGACAAATTTCGATCTCCCAATGACAGAGGCATCGCAGATGTAATGAATACTTGCCTGAAAAATGCCACCTGGTCATGACTGTGGGGTGACCTGTGAGGTATTATCATGACCGAACTTCTATCGCGGCGCCTCGATATCGACGCTTTGCGCGCTGTCAGGGCCATCCGTCAGCACGGTGGCGTCACGCGCGCGGCCGAGGCGCTCGGGCTGACGCAATCCGCAGTCAGCCACAAGATAAAGCGCCTGGAGGCCAGCCTGGATTGCGAGATCCTCTGTCGCAGGCCGGGCATGGCGGTTTTCACAAAGCAGGGCGAAGAACTGCTGTCCTATGCCGACCGGATCCTCAGCCTGCATGACGAAGCGCTGCTGAGCCTGACAAAAAACGATCTCAGCGGCCGCATCCTGCTGGGTCTGACCGAGGACACCACCTGCTCGGATCTTGCGCGGATCCTTGGGCGCTTTCACCGCCTGCATCCCCAGGTGTCGGTTCGCACCCGGGTCCGCATGAGCCTCGTTTTGCGCGCCATGCTGGATCGCGGCGAGCTCGACGCCGCCATCGTGCAGGTCTTTGCTCATGAAATCCGTCCCGCCGATGTCGTGCTGTTTCGTGAGGGGCTGCACTGGGTGAAATCCCGCGAACTGGCGCTTGCGCCTGATGGACCGGTTCCATTCCTGTCTTTTGATGATGAGTGTTTCTATCGCCAATGGGCGCTCGATATCGGCCAGGATGGCGGCGCGATGCTGGAAACCGTCTTCGAATGCTCAAGCGCGGCGGGGATCATGGCAGCGGTCAATGCCGGGCTTGGGGTGGCACTGCTGAGCGACCGGTATCTGCGCGCTGAGATGGAGGTGATCGCGGACCGATTGCCCGCTCCGCCGGCGCTTGCCTATGTCATTCGGCGCGCGCGGAAGGCCAGAAATCCGGCGCTGGACAGCCTGATCGCTGAAGTGACCACCGAAATCAGTCGCAATGGCGGCCTGTCGCTCGCCGCCTGAGCTGCAGGCACGTATGGTGGGCCACAGGGAGAGCTTGCTTCAGGGAAAGCATGACGGCGCTGGGCGAGAATGAGAATGGTGGCGCGAAATTCGTCCACGGCAGCGGCGGCATGATGCGACTGCGGTTGGCGTGAAAGTCGCCAGATTTTCCCTTGCTGCGCCAGCAGGGAGGGTGTGGGGCTCTCCGGCGTGGAGCTATATCTCAGAGAGCGTCAGGCTTATGCGGAGGGCATGAGCCAGGGGGAAGCGCCGCGTGTATGTAACGTGTCGCGGGACAGGGTTCGGAAAAACATGCCGTTCTTGGTTACGCCAGGCTACCGGCGGCAGGCGGATATCTGGCGGATCGCCCGGATCGTCGTCCCCGTCCGAGGTCACTCGTTCCTTCGGCTGGAAACGCTTCATAGATGCGCGGGGTGTCATCGACCGGGACGGGATCGTCCGACAGCAGCGGTGCCACATCACGAGGCGCCAGAATAGCAGCCTTGTCCCGACGGGACACATCCGTGATCAGCAGCCGGTCGCGGTTTTTCGTGAACACAGTTGGGACCCGGGCAGCGTTGCCGACCCCAGGGCCCACGAACCAGAGAAACAGCAGGTTGCAATCCATCTGCTCCAGGAGCTGTCGCCCGGACCGGATCGGGCAGCGGATCCTCAGCAGGCTGGCCCGTATCAGCCGTTCGGGCGCGATGGAGGGGCGTCGGGGCCGGAATTGTTCAGCGACCTGCTAAGGGTTCGGGGCGGGAAGACTTGATGAGACATCTTCTCATGATTCACATCGCCCACCGCAGGCGGCGTTCATCGGCTGACGCCCGCGGGCGGTTACCGTTTGCGCGCGTCGAGCTCCGAGTTGAACAGCCGCAGCCGATGGGTGAGCTTTTCACTCTCGATGACCGAGTCGAAATTTTCGAAGAGGAAGGACAGGGCCTCTCCTTCATCAAGGCCTGCATCGAAGGCGAAGCGCTTCAGCCGGCGATAGCCGTCTTCGGTCATGGCGACAGGAAAGCGGCGGGTCAGGCGAAAACGTTTCGGCATCAGTCTCTCCAAAGCGGTCTGGCGGCAGTCTAGAACGCCTCGGCAGTCAATGCCATGACCGGATCGGCACCGCTCTCGATCCGGGCCAGATGCGTCGCGCAGTTGGGCAGCTGGCGGGCCATATAATAGCGACCGGTGGCGATCTTGGCGTCAAGATACTCCTGGTCCGCCGCGCCGGCATCAAGTGCGGCAAAGGCGGCGCCGGCCATTTTCGTCCACATCAGGCCAAGGCAGACATGGCCGGCCAGATGCAGAAAATCAGTGGAACCCGCCAGCGCCGCATTCGGATTTTTCACGCCGTTTTGCATGAAATACATTGCCGCGGCCTGAAGCTGTTTCGACGCGGTTGTCAGCGCGTCAGCGAAAGGTTTCATCCGCTCATCACCGTCATGGGCGCGGCATTCGGCCTTCACCAGGTCGAAAAACGCCATCACATGATTGCCGCCATCCGCCGCGAGTTTGCGCCCGACGAGGTCCAGCGCCTGTACGCCATTCGCGCCCTCATAGATCATCGCGATCCTTGCATCGCGGACGAACTGGCTCATGCCCTGTTCTTCGATATAGCCGTGGCCGCCGAAAATCTGTTGCGCCCCGACCGTCGATTCAAAACCCTTATCGGTCTGGAACCCCTTTATGACCGGCGTCAGCAACCCGATCAGCCCGTCAGCTTCGGCATCGGAATTGCGATGCGCGCGGTCGATCAGCGAGGCGCCCCAGAAGGTCAGCGCCCGTGCGCCTTCGACAAAGCTCTTCTGATCCATCAGCATACGGCGGATATCGGGATGCACGATCAGCGGGTCGGCGGCGCCTTTCGGGTTCTCCGCCCCGGTCGCGGCGCGGCCCTGGAGGCGGTCTTTCGCATAGGCGACCGCGTTCTGATACGCTGCCGCGGCCAGGGCATAGCCCTGGAGACCGACCCCCAGCCGCGCCTCGTTCATCATTGTGAACATGGCCCGCATCCCCTTATGGAGATCGCCCAGCAGCCAGCCCTTCGCGCCATCATAATTCAGCACACAGGTCGCGTTGCCGTGAATGCCCATCTTCTCTTCGATCTTGCCGGTCGAGATGCCATTTCTTGCCCCGAGAGAGCCATCATCGTTCACGAGAAACTTCGGCACGATAAAAAGCGAGATGCCTTTTGTGCCCTCGCCACCACCTGGCGCGCGGGCCAGAACCAGATGGATGATGTTCTCCGCCAGATCATGATCGCCTGCCGAAATGAAGATCTTCTGGCCGGTGATCAGATAAGAGCCTTCCTCCTGCGGTTCGGCCTTCGTGCGCAAAAGACCCAGATCGGTGCCGCAATGCGGCTCGGTCAGGTTCATCGTGCCGGTCCAGTCGCAGGCGATCATCTTCGGGAGATACTGCGCCTTTTGCGCCTCGGTGCCATGGGTATGGATCGCCGAGACCGCGCCATGCGTCAGGCCCTGATACATGTTTAAGGCCATATTGGCCGAGACGAAGATCTCGCCTACCGCGCAATTGATCAGATAGGGCAGACCCTGGCCGCCGTAATCCGGATCGCAGTCAAGCGCGGTCCAGCCGCCCTGTTTCATGGTCTCGAATGCGGCTTTGAACCCATCGGGCGTGCGCACAGTGCCATTTTCCAGCACGCATCCCTGGCGGTCGCCAATGGGATTCAGCGGGGCGAGTATGGCCGAGGCAACCTTGCCGGCCTCTTCCAGCACGGCGCCGGTGAAGGCACGGTCGAGATCCGCGTAGCCTGGAATGTCAAAGCCGGAGATCCCGAAAACATCATGCAAAATGAACTGCATATCCTTCACCGGGGCGGTATAGCCGGTCATCGTTTTCTCCCTTCGGTTCTGTGCCGCTGGGCCTCCTGGCCCGGCAGTGGTCATTTGCCTGGCGGGTCGGCATTCTGGTTGCGGGCGGCGGCGATCAGGCCGGCACCGGTCTCCAGCTCGGCCTTCAGATCGCCTATCGCAAGCGTCAGTTCGTCGCGCTGCTGCTCCATCGCGCGGAGCCGTTCCTGGGCCAGATCCCAGGTGCGTTCCATCTGCGCGAGGTTCGAGCCGTCGCGGGCATAGAGGTTCAGGACCTGGCGGATGTCTTCCAGCGAGAAGCCAAAGCGTTTGCCACGCAGGATGATGGTCAACCGTGCCCTTTCGCGCCTGGTGTAGCGCCGTTGCGACCCGATGCGGACCGGCGAAAGCAGCTCCTTCGCCTCGTAAAAGCGCAGCGTCCTCGGGGTGACGTCAAAGGCGTCGCACATCTCGCGGATCGTCATCTGCTCGTCGTTGGGCATTGTCCTCTTTCCTGGATAGTGGCCCCGGCGGCGGACCAGTGGGTTGGTTAAGACATGTGCTGTCATCTGCGGCGATACAATTGAGCTTACGTAAACGTCAGGATGACGTCACGTCACGCCTGCGGTATTGGCAGAGTGCTGCCTGTGGGCCGGGGCTGTCGACCCGGCGGAGCGGGCAATAGTGACCGTCTCGGGCCGCCATCGGGGAACGCGCAATCCCGGGAGACGGGTCAGCCCTGTCCGCCGCTCTCGGGCGGGCGGCACGCTTCGGCGGCAAAGGCCAGAACGGCAGCGCTGATTTCTGATTTGCGCAGCGGTTTCGTCAGATAGCGGTCCATGCCCGAGGCGGGAATTCCTCCCTCTTCCGCCTCCATCGCATGCGTGGTCAGGGCAATGATCGGAACCCGCTTCAGCCCGCGCGCCGCCTCGCTTTCGCGGATCGCCCGTGTGGCTTCGTGCCCGTCCATCCCAGGCATCGAGATATCCATGAAGATCAGGTCGGGCTTGTAGCTTTCCCATTCGGTCAGCGCTTCATGGCCATTTCCGGCGAAGCGCAGCTCGACATCGAGGCAGCGCAGCATTTTCTGCAAGACCAGCTGATTGGTCCTGTTGTCTTCGGCGGCAAGGATGCGCATGGCCCGCTGGCTCTGCGCGGCAGGGGGTGGGGCCTCGGGCAAGGCGGATTCAGGTGCAACCGGCAGCGTCAGGCTGGTCAGCAATCGATAGAGCTCCGCCCGGAGCACCGGCTTTTGCAAGATCGCATCGACCGCCGCGCCGCCCGCCTCCCGCGCGGCCAGCGGACTGGACGAGAGCAATACCAGCGGCTTGTCATAACCGGCCTCGCGCAGCTTTTTGGCAAGGACTGCCCCGTCCATGCCCGGCATTTCGTGACCGGCCAGCACGACATCCGGGACCATCCCGCCAGTGACATGATCCAGCGCGTCCTGACCCGAACGGCAGAGCAACACCTCTGCCCCACAGGCGGCGAGCTGGCGTTCGAGGATGGTGCGGTTGATGAACTGGTCCTCCACCACCAGCGCTTTTCCGATCGGGACGGGCAACCTCCCGGCCCCGCTCTCCTCGGCCAGAGGCAGGGCGAGCCGGAAGCCGAAGACCGAGCCCTTGCCATAATCGCTGTCGACCCAGACCGCGCCCTCCATCCGCTCGATCAGGCGCCGCGTGATCGCGAGGCCACGGCCGGTGCCTTCGAATTCGCGGCTCCGGTCATCATTGACCTGTCTGAATTCGCTGAACACATGGTCGAGCAGGTCTGCGGGAATGCCGATTCCGGTATCTTCGACCGTGACATGCAGCTGGTGGCGCCCGCCTTCGGCCTCCATGCCGACGACGCGGGTGAGCACATGGCCTTTGGTGGTGAATTTGACCGCATTCCCGATCAGAATGGTCAGCACCTGCCGGAGACGCGCCGGATCACCAGTGAAACGGGTGGGCAGGAAAACATCGTAATCAATCATCAGATCGATGCCCTTTGCCCGCGCGTGCGGCTGCAACAACATCACCACCTCATGGATGAGGCGCTCAAAATCGAAATCCCCGGGGCGCAGCGACAGCTGGCCGGCATCGATTGAGGAATGGTCGGGGATATCGTTGATGATCACCAGAAGCGCCTCGCCCGAGGACCGGATGGTCTCGGAAAAGAGGCGCTGCTCATCCGACAGAGCGTTGTGGCATAACAGATCCGCCATGCCGGCGACCCCATTCATCGGTGTGCGGATCTTATGGCCCATATTGGCAAGGAAGGCCGGTTTCGCCCGGCTCCCGGCTTCGGCGGCGAGGCGGGCGGTCTCGAGCGCCACTGCCTGTTCGCGCAGTTGCGTGATGTCGACACGCAGGCCGACGCGGCCGCCATCCGGGGTTTCCTTGCCGATGGAGCGCAGCCAGCGGCCGTCTTTCAGCTGATGTTCCCCTTCGGCCGCAGGGCCGCGATGTTCCGACATCCTGGCATTGACCGATTCCACTTCGCGTCCGCACGCCTCGGGGTACCCGCCCAGAGCGAGGCCGTAGCGCAGGATATTCTCGAAAGACACGCCCGGGGGCATCATCGGGGCCGAGGTCTTGTCAATATCGCGGTAGCTCTGGTTGCAGGTCATCATTCTGTCCTCGCTGTCGAAAAATACGAACCGATCGGGAATTGCCTCGCTTGCGGCGCAGATCCGCATTTGCCGGGTGATGTCGACCAGCTGGCAGAGCATTCTATCCTGGGCGTCGATTTGCGCGGCCAACCGCCTCCAGCCGCCATTGGCTAGGTGCAGCAGCAGGTCCGGAGGAGGCAGGAGCGCTGCCTTGAGCAGGTCCGGCGCATCCGGGAAGGGTGCTGCTGCGATCTGCTGTACCGATGGGAACGGGGCTCCGGGCCACGGTCTGTCGTCTTCGGGGCGCGATATGCCCGGAGCGCGCAGGCCGTTGGTCAGAAGATCGGGAGCCTCAGGTAGAGCTGTCAGAGCCGCCGATGCGCTGCGGGCGCGCGGCGGGGGCTGCGCCTCACTGAGCGCGTCTTCGGTGGTTTTGTCCGGCGCACACTCCCTTGCCTCCTCTGGCCCCGGGACATCAGATTGTGCTCGGTTCCGGGGGATATGGATGAAGGTCGCAACGGTATCCGATTTCTCGTCAGAGGCTGGTTCCGCAAGCCCTGGCCCGGTGTGATTCCCCGATGGGACCGGGGCGCCAGGCGGAGCGACGGCTGCCTGTGGGGTGGCTCTGGATGGTGGTGCCACGGTTGACAGGACATCGGAAGAAGGCGCCGGGGCCGAAATGGCCCCGGCCTGTGTGACAGACACCGCAGGGGATGCGCCGGGGGATAGGGAGGATGCGCCGGCGGCAGCGTTAAGGGCAGTTTGTTCGGACCTTGCCACATTGGGGGAGGTCAGGCGCGGGGCCCTGACGACGCTGCGGTTCTGGCGCGCCAGCCGCTCTTCGGCGGTGGCAAGGTCGCGGGTGCGCCGGGCCAGCAGACGCTCTGCCGCCAGCCTTGCACGCCTTTCCTTGGTCGGTCGTTCTGACAGATCCATCCCCGTCATGATCCAGGAACCAGTTTTTGCCGCGCCGGATCTGAGATTCTGCCCAGAAGTCCGGTATTCCGGACCACCTTCTCCGGTCAAAATGAAGCAGGAGTTAACAGGGGAGAAGTTCCTTTCTCCCGCATGCTTATTCGCGCCCGCCTGACCTGCCCGGCACTTGCCCGGGGGCCGGACGCGTGCGAAGCTGAAGTGGCGCCATGGCGGGCGGAACGGGAGTATTGTGATGCGTAATTTCGTCAGAAGTCTTTTGATGGCGGCCGCGATCGCCCTGCCTGGAATGGCCTCGGCCCAGGATCTGATCCCCGAGCGGCGCTCGGTCGTGATGGTCGATTCCGATCTTGTGGGCGGCGATATCGGCTCGGTCTTCGACACGACCATCCAGGCCTGCGAGCGCGCCTGTGTCACCAATACCCAATGTGACGCCTGGACCTTCAACAGCCGCAATGGCAGCTGTTTCCTCAAATCCGATCCCGGTGCCCCTGAAAGCTTTGTCGGCGCGCAATCCGCCTGGGTGGTCGCAGCGGCGCCAGGCGCCCAGACCCGGGCAAAAGAGCGGCGTGCCGAGCTGAGCTTCCTGCCGGATGACGAATTCACCACCGCGTTCAATCTTGCTACCGGGATTGGCCGGACTCACCCGACCGGCGACCAGAGCGCTGATGATCTGCTGCGCGAGGCGGCAGGAGATGAGGCGCGGTCCAGCTTTGCCGCAGCGGTCGACAAGACCGGCGCGGCGCTTGCCATCATCGATGATGCCGACACATGGGCGGAATATGCCCGTCGCGCCAAAGCCGCAGCGGATCAGCAGAATACGAGCGACACGGGCTGGTACAGATCCCAGGCTTTTTATGGGGCGCTGAACGCCTATCTGCGCGCCGAAAGCAAGGCGCAGCGCCATTCGATCCTCGTCTTTGCCGCGCGGCTGATGGAAGAACGCGGCAATGGGCGCGAAATGGTGCAGGCGTTGCGCCTCGCACAATCGCTCCAGTCGCGGGATGACACCGCTGCGATGCTTGACGAGGCGATCAGCAAATACGGCTTCCGGATCGAGGAGCATCAGGTCGAAGCCGATCTGGCCCGTCCGCGCATCTGCGCCGTCTTTACCGAAGACCTGAAACCTGTTGATGTCGATTACGGCGACTATGTGCGCCTGCCCGCCGGCGGCACTGCGGTTGAACTTGCCGATCAGCGCCGGCTTTGCGTCACCGGTCTGACCCATGGCGAACGCTATACACTGACCTTCCGCGAGGGTCTGCCGGCGGCTGATGGCCAGACGCTGGCCAGGGATATCGAGATCAATGCCTATGTCGGCGACCGCACGGCGGCGGTGCGCTTCCCCGGGCGCGGCTATGTGTTGCCGAAATCGGGCGATGCGGCGCTGCCGGTCGAAACCGTCAATCTCGATACGCTGGAATTGCAGCTCTACCGCGTCAGCGACCGCAACATGCTGCGCGCCATCCAGAACGACTATTTCGGCACGCCGATCAATTACTATTCGGAATGGTCCTTCACCGATGAGATCGGTGAGATGGTCTGGGAAGGCACCGCCTCGATGAAGATCGAGGTGAATAAGGATGTCACCACCCGTCTGCCGATGGTCGAGGCGCTGCAGGGCCGCGAGGCCGGGATCTATGCGTTGCGCGCCGCGATGCCGGGCAAGGATGCCTATGATTTTCCGCCGGCCTGGCAATGGTTCGTGGTCTCGGATCTGGGCATTACCAGCATGACCGGCGTCGACGGGCTGCATGTGTTCGTGCGCAGCCTCGGGACGGCCGGCGCCAAAGAAGGCGTGAAGGTACAGCTTCTGAACCGGGCGAACAGCCCGCTGGCCGAGACCGTGACCGATGCTCAGGGCTATGCCATTTTCGAGCCTGGCCTGATGCGTGGCACCGGCAGCGCGGCTCCGGCTTTGCTTGTGGTGACGGAAGGCGAGAAGGATATCTCGTTCCTGTCGCTCACTGATCCGGAATTCGATCTGTCGGATCGTGGCGTCGAAGGCCGTGAGGCCGCGCCGCCGGTTGATGTCTTCCTGACCACCGACCGCGGCGCTTACCGCGCGGGCGAAACCGTCTATGCCACCGCCATTGCGCGCGACCCGAAAGCCGAGGCTGTGGCCGGCCTGCCGCTGACCGCGATCCTGACCCGTCCCGATGGTGTCGAGTATTCCCGCAACCTGATCTCGGATCAGGGCGCGGGCGGCTATGTTTTCCAGCTGCCGGTTGCCGGCACGGCTCCGCGCGGCACCTGGTCGCTGGCGATCTTTGCCGATACCAAGGCGGAAGCGCTGGTGTCGAAAACCTTCCTCGTCGAGGATTTCCTGCCCGAGCGCATCGATTTCACCCTCGATGCAGGCGAGTCCGATCTGTCGCTGGCAGATCCCTGGATGAATATTGACCTGACCGCGAAATACCTCTTCGGGGCACCTGCCTCGGGGATGGAGATCGAGGGCGAGATCTATCTGCGCGCGGCCCAGGGGCTGAAATCCTGGCCGGGCTATGTCTTCGGCCGCTATGACCAGCCCTTCGACTCGCGGATGGACAGCTACCAGAGCGGCACGACCGATGACGAGGGCAAGGCGCGGCTCGACCTGGCACTTCCCGGCGCCGAGGGGCTGGAAGCCGACCGCCCGCTGACCGCGACCGCCGTGGTTCGGGTTGCCGAAGGCTCGGGCCGCCCGGTGGAACGCCGCGTCGAGAAGAACGTGACGCCTGCCAGCGCGATGATCGGCATCAAGCCGGAATTCGACGGTGTGGTGGGGCAGGGCTCTGAGGCGCGCTTCCTCCTGCAAGGCATTGGCCCCGATCAGAAACCGGCCCCGATGGAGGTCAAATGGACCCTCACGCGACTGGAGAATGACTGGCAGTGGTACCAAAGCTATGGCAGCTGGTATTGGGAGCCGGTGAGCACCCGCAGCCATGTCTCGGAAGGCTCCGCCACGCTGGGCGGCAGTGATCCGGTGGCGATCTCGATGCCGGTGAACTGGGGCGAGTATGAGCTGAAGGTGGAACGGATCGACGGCGAGACCGCTGTGACCTCCACCAGCTTCTGGTCGGGCTGGTATGCGCCCGCCGATGTGTCCTCGACGCCCGACACGCTGGAGCTGTCGCTCGACAAGCCCGCCTATAAATCGGGCGAGACCGCGCAACTCAGGATCGTGCCGCGCGCCGCCGGCACTGCGCTGATCACCGTGCTTTCGAACCGCCTTGTCCATATGGAAGCGGTCGAGGTGAAAGAAGGCGAGAACCTGATCCCGCTGAACGTGACCGATGAATGGGGTGCAGGCGTCTATGTCACCGCCTCGGTGCTGCGTCCGATGGATGTGGCGGCGGGACGCGTGCCGTCGCGCGCGCTTGGCCTGTCTTACGCCTCGGTCGATCCGGGCAAACGGGCGCTGACCACCACGATCGAGATGGCCGATGAGGTCGATCCGCGCGGCCCGCTGGATGTTGCCGTCAAAGTCGAGGGTGTTGAGCCGGGCGAGACGGCCTATGTCACCATCGCCGCCGTGGATGAGGGTATTCTGAACCTCACCGGCTTCAAGGCGCCGGATCCGCAGGGCTATTACTTTGGCCAGCGCAAGCTCGGCATCGGCATCCGGGACGTCTATGGCCGTCTGATCGACGGGCTGAACGGGGCCGAGGGCGAGGTGCGTTCTGGGGGCGATGCGGGCGCGCAGGCGCGGCTGCAAACACCGCCTCCGACCGAAGAGCTGGTGGCCTATTTCACCGGCCCGGTCGAAGTGGGCGCCGATGGCTATGCCCGCACGACCTTTACCCTGCCATCCTTCAACGGATCGGTGAAGGTGATGGCCGTGGCCTGGTCGAAGACCGGCGTGGGACAGGCCGACAAGAATGTCCTGGTGCGTGACCCGGTTGTGGTGACCGCTTCGGTGCCGCGTTTCATGGCGCCTGGTGACCAGAGCCGTCTGTTGCTGGAAATCGTCCATGCGACCGGCCCCTCGGGCGAGATGAAGCTTGCGGTAACCTCGGAGGATCTGACGCTTGGCGAGGTTCCTGCAACCCTGACCCTTGCCGATAAGGGCAAGGCGGAATTCAGCGTCGATGTGATCGCGGGCGGGGTTGGCCTCTCGGAGATCCGGGTTGCCCTGACCACGCCGGATGGCAAGGAACTGATCAAGGATCTGAAACTGCCGATCCAGGTCAATGACCCCGAGATCGCGAAAATCTCGCGCTTTGATCTGAAAGCGGGCGAGACTTTCACCTTCGACGAAGCGGTTTTCGCCGATATGGTCAGTGGCACCGGCAAATCGGTCATGGCCATCGGCCCGCTGGCGCGTCTGAATGCGCCGGGGCTTTTGGCATCGCTCGACCGCTACCCTTACGGCTGCACCGAGCAGATGACATCGCGCGCGATGCCGCTGATCTACTTTGATCAGGTGGCACGGGTGATGGATCTGAAACATGCCGCAGATATCCAGAAACGGATCGATGAGGCGGTGGCAGAGATCCTGATGAACCAGGGCTCGGGCGGCGGCTTCGGCCTTTGGGGTCCGTCATCGGGCGATCTGTGGCTGGACAGCTATGTCACCGATTTCCTCAGCCGGGCGCGGGCCCAGGGCTATGCGGTGCCGGATCAGGCCTTCCGCAATGCGCTGACCAATCTGCGCAATCGCGTCAATTACGCTTCGAATTTCGACGCCAATACCCAGGGCGGTGGCACCGATCTGGCCTATGCGCTGATGGTTCTGGCGCGTGAAGGGGCGGCGGCGATCGGCGATCTGCGTTACTATGCCGATGTGAAGGGCGATGATTTCGCCACGCCGCTTGCCCAGGCGCAGCTTGGTGCGGCTCTGGCCTCTTACGGCGACCAGACCCGGGCCGATGCGATGTTCCGCAAGGCGGGCGCGCGCATCCTCGCGCTGCCCTCGGATACGGCGACCCAGGTGCTGCGCGCCGATTACGGCACCAATTACCGTGACACGGCAGCGATCCTGACCCTTGCGGTCGAGGCTGGCAGCACGGCGATTGACCGGGAGGAACTGGTCAACCGTATCGCCATCGCGCCGCGCTATCTTTCGACCCAGGAAGCGACCTGGGCCTTGATGGCGACGAATGCGCTGATCGACGCGCCGGATGTCTCGGGCGTCACGCTTGACGGCAAACCGGCTGAAGGGCCGCTGGTCAAAGTGATCCAGGACGGCGCCGCGCCTGTCGTGGTCAAGAACGAAGGGCGTGACACCTATCTGACCGTCACCACTTTCGGCGTGCCGTCAGAGCCTGAACCCGCCGGCGGCAATGGCTACACGATCACCCGCAGCTACTACACTCTTGATGGCGAAGCGGTGGAACTCGACAAGGTCGTCACCGGCAATCGCTATGTGGTCGAGCTGGAAGTGACGCCCTGGGATTACTCGGATGGCCGCCTGATCCTTGCCGACCCGCTGCCCGCAGGGTTCGAGATCGACAACCCGAACCTGATCTCGGGCGGCGATACCTCGCAGCTGAGCTGGCTGAATGTGCTGGGGCAGACCGCGCATTCCGAATTCCGCCAGGACCGTTTCATCACCCAGGTGGACTGGTCGTCGCGCGATGCCTTCCGTGTGGCCTATATTGTGCGGGCGATCAGCCCCGGCAGTTACCACCACCCGGCGGCCTCGGTCGAAGATATGTATCGGCCTGACTTCCGCGCCCGCACCGACAGTGGCCGGCTGACGGTCAACGCCGAGTAACAACATGCGCGCGCGCTGGATCTTTGCGCTTGCGGCGGGCCTCTGGCTCGCCGCGGGTTCCCGCGATGCCTTTGACGGCTGGATCGATGCGACCGTGCTGCCGCCGCTGGCGCTGGCCACCTCGGTGGAGGTCAAGGACCGCGATGGCGAGTTGCTCAGGGCCTATACCGTGTCGGATGGGCGCTGGCGGCTGAAAGTCGATCTGGCAGCGGTCGATCCGCGCTATATCGACATGCTGCTGAATTATGAGGATCGCCGCTTCCGCGATCATGCCGGCGTTGATCTCCAGGCGCTGGCACGGGCGGTTTTGCAGGCCGCGCGGTCTGGCCGCGTTGTTTCGGGCGGCTCGACCCTGACGATGCAGGTGGCGCGGCTGCTGGAGGAAGGCACCACCGGCCAGGTTGGCGGCAAGCTGCGCCAGATGCGGGTCGCGCTGAAACTGGAGCGCGAGCTTTCAAAGGACGAGATCCTGTCGCTTTATCTGCTGCTTGCGCCTTTCGGGGGCAATCTCGAAGGGGTGCGGGCGGCATCGCTGTCTTATTTCGGCAAGGAACCGACCCGCCTGACCCCGGCCGAGGCGGCCCTGCTGGTCGCGATCCCGCAAAGCCCGGAAAGCCGCCGCCCTGACCGCGCAGCGGACCGTGCCGAGGCGGCGCGCGACCGGGTGCTGGACCGCGCGGTGCGCTTCGGGCTGATCGAGGACGAAGAGGCCCGGGCCGCCCTGACCGAAGCCGTGCCGGGGATCCGCAAGCCTTTCCCGGCCTTCGCTCCGCATCTCGCCGACCGGGCCCGGTCCGCAGATCCGACGCTGGGCGAACATATCCTGACGATCGACAAGGATCTGCAAAAGCGGCTTGAGACCCTTGCGGCGGAAACTGTCCGCGCGCGCGGCAGCCAGATGCAGATCGCGATCGTGGTCGCCGATCACCGTTCGGGCGAGATCCTCGCCTCGGTCGGCTCCTCGGGCCTTCAGGATGAAAAACGCCAGGGCTTTGTCGATATGACCCAGGCGCTGCGCTCTCCGGGATCGACGCTGAAGCCGCTGGTCTATGCGCTGGCCTTTGACGAGGGCCTCGCCCACCCCGAGACGGTGATCGACGACAGGCCGATGAGTTTCGGCACTTACGCGCCACAGAATTTCGACCGGCAGTATCGCGGCGAGGTGCGGCTTCGCGAGGCGTTGCAGCTTTCGCTGAACATCCCGGTGGTGGCGCTGACTGATGCACTCGGCCCGGCCAGGCTGATCTCGGCGATGGGCAAGGCGGGGATGAAGTATCGTATCCCCGGCGATCAGCCGGGGCTCGCGGTGAGCCTTGGCGGCGTGGGGGTGAGCCTGCAGGATCTGGTGCAGCTTTATGCCGCCCTGGCGCGCGGCGGCGTCGCGCTTCCGTTGGTCTGGCGTCTTGACGGCGAACGAGGCGAGGGCGCCCGCGTGGTCTCGACCGTAGCGGCCTGGCAGGTGGGGGACATCCTCGCAGGCCTGGCGCCGCCGCCTGGCGCGCCGGCGAACCGTCTGGCCTATAAGACCGGCACTTCCTACGGCCACCGGGATGCCTGGGCGGTCGGCTATGACGGGCAACATGTGGTCGGGGTCTGGATGGGGCGCGCCGATGGCACCCCGGTGCCGGGCGCTTTTGGTGCCGATGTGGCGGCCCCGGTGCTGTTTCAGGCCTTTTACCGTCTGAAAGCGGCCCTGGCCCCGCAACCGCCTGCGCCGCCGGCGACTTTGCTGGTCGCGAACCGCCAGCTGCCGCCGCCGCTGCAACGGTTCCGGCCCCGAAATGCGGCTTTTGCTGAAGTGAATGCACCGAAAGTCGATTTCCCGCCCGATGGGGCCGAGGTGGAGCTTTTGCGCACGAATGCGGATCAGTCAGGCCTGAAGGTGAAAGTCTCTGGCGGCACCGCGCCCTTCACCTGGCTGATCGACGGCGCGCCGATGGCCGTGGGCTCGCGGGATCGCGAGATCATCCTCGCGCTGTCCGGCACCGGATTTGTGACGCTGAGCGTCATTGATGCCGAGGGCCGCTCCGCCCGCTCGAGAGTGCGGCTCTGGTGACCCGCTCCGCCCGCGCCGGAATTTTTTAAAATTCCGGGCCGGTTTCCGGATCGGAAACCGGGGGCGCCGGTCACAATGTGCATTGCGGAAAGAAAACACCCTGGTCATCGGGGCATGCCGTTTCGCGGCCTTTCCGCAGTGGGGCATGGCGACCGGGCAGTGCCAGGCGGAAGACCGCGTTCAGGTGCGCTCTGGTCGCAGCGGAACGCGGCCCTGATCGGTCAGCAAAAACACCTCACGCCCGTCAATCGCAATGGCGGTGAGCGGCCCGCCATAGGCGGCAGAACTGTCGATATTCACCCGGTTGCCGTAATGTCTGGCCTGATCCAGTGCAGTATGGCCATGGACGATCAATGGCCCGTGATCGCGGTTGTCGTCGAGAAAGCCCTTGCGGATCCAGACGAGGTCATCCTCGGCCTGATCCTCCAGCGCAATTCCGGGCCGGATGCCGGCATGAACAAAGAACACATCCCCACGGCGAAGCGAAGTCGGGCGGCTTTCCAGAAAGGCCAGATGTGCGGGGTCGACGCTGTCGACCGCCTCGCGATGCACCGGATCGATCGGGCGATCCCCGGCGGCACGGATGCCGTAAGAGCGCAGCGTCTCAGCCCCGCCAACCGCCGGATGCAGCCAGTTATAGGGGTTTGACAGCGCGGGATCCGCCCACCAGGGATCATGGATGAACTGAGTGAAGAGCCGGTCGTGATTGCCCTTGAGCACCACCCAGTCCTCACCCCGTTCCATGCCGGTCTTCAGCCAGTCGATCACGCCGCGACTGTCCGGCCCGCGATCCTCAAGATCGCCCAGATGCACCACCGGCGCCGGACCGTGCTGCGCGATATCCGTCGCGATCCGCTCATGGGCGCGTTTCAGAAGGTCAAGGTGGCCATGTATATCGCCGATTGCATAGCTGCGCATGGGGGGGCTCCTGCATCCGTTCCGCATGCCCGGCATTGCCGCAGGCTGCGGGATCGGGCAAGGCTTAGGCCGACAACCCTCTCGCCGCAAGCCAATCCTGACCTGCACCGACAAAGATCCGCAGGGAGTGTTTGCGCTAACACTGCGCGGCAGCTAAACGGGGGCAAATCAGTTCAGGAGGCTCAGATGGCGCTTGCAGAAATCGGTCTGGTCGGGCTCGGGGTGATGGGCGCGGCCCTCGCACTCAATATCGCGGAAAAGGGACATCGGATCGCGGTCTGGAACCGCAGCCATGATGTGACCCAGAAATTCCATGCAGAAGCCGGGGATCTGGCCGCGCGTCTCACCCCGGCCGAGACGCTGGAAGATCTGGTGGCGGCGATTGCCGTGCCGCGTGCGATCATCCTGATGGTGCCTGCGGGCGATGCGGTCGATCAGATGATCGCGGCGCTGCGGCCGCTGCTGGGGCCCGATGATTTGATCATCGACGCCGGCAATGCCAATTTCCACGACACCGAACGCCGCGCCGCCGAGGCGGTCGCGCAGGGTGTGCCCTTTATCGGCATGGGGGTCTCGGGCGGCGAGGAGGGCGCCCGTCACGGCCCGGCGATCATGGGCGGGGGGCCGCGCGCCGCCTGGGACCGCGTCGCCCCGATCATGGAGGCGATTTCGGCGAAACATGACGGCACGCCCTGCGCGACCTGGATGGGGCCGGGCGGGGCGGGGCATTTCGTGAAAACCGTCCATAACGGCATCGAATATGCCGATATGCAAATGATTGCCGAAGTTTACGGCCTCATGCGCGACGGTATGGATATGGCTGCCCCTGGCATCGCCGCCGTGTTCGACGCCTGGAATGAAGGCGCGCTGCGCTCTTACCTGATCGAGATCTCGGGCAAGGTCGCCCGCGCGACCGATCCGGAAACCGGCGCCGCCATGCTCGATGTGATCCTCGACGCCGCCGGCCAGAAAGGCACCGGGCGCTGGACCGCGATCGAGGCGCAGCATCTCAGCGCACCTGTCCCGGTGATCGAGGCTGCCGTGATGGCGCGCAATGTCTCGGCGCGGCGAGATGAGCGCCAGGCGGGTGAGGCGGTCTTCGGCGCCGGGCCGCAGCCGCTCGGCGATGCGCTGAGCCTCAAGGATCTTGAAGGCGCGCTGATCGCGGGCAAGATCCTGTGTTACGCCCAGGGCTTCACCATGCTGGATGCGGCGTCGAAGACCTGGAACTGGGGCGTGCCGCTGCCGGAATGCGCTAAGGTCTGGCGCGAAGGCTGCATCATCCGCTCGGCGATGCTTGACCAGATGGCCCAGGCCCTGAGCGAAGACCCCGCACGCAACCTGATCCTCGCACCAGGTTTCACCGCGCTTCTGAAACAGCATCACGAGGCGCTGCGCCGCGTGGTCGCGACCGCCGCGCTCAAAGGCCATAGCCTGCCCGCGCTTTCCGCCGGCCTCGCCTGGTTCGATCTGATGCGCACCGCGCGCGGCACCGCCAATATGCTGCAGGGCCAGCGCGACTTCTTCGGCGCCCATGGCTTTGAACGGCTCGACAGAAAACCGATCCATCATGGTCCCTGGGGCAACCACGCCTGAAAAGGAAAAGGGAGCCAGAGCGGCTCCCTTTTTATTTCATCTGTCTTTAAATATCCCACGGGCAAGCCGACGGAGACGCCACCGGTTCAAGGCACCGGTGGCTTACGGGGGTGTGAAACCCCCGGCGCCAGCCGGTTCAGGCGACGTCGAACACCAGCGGCTTGACCTGCTGGAACATGCCCGTCGCCTCCAGCGTATCGACCACTTTCGCGTCAATCGGCCCGTCGAGATACAGAAGCGCGATCGCATCCTCGCCCACTGCCGACCGGCCGAGGGTGAAGTTCGCGATATTGACGTTGTTCTTGCCCATGGTCATGCCGAGAAGACCGATGATCCCCGGCACGTCGTCATTGGTGGTGTAGAGCATATGCGCCCCGATCTCGGCGTCGATATTGATGCCCTTGATCTGGATGAACCGCGGCTTCCCATCCGAGAACACCGTCCCCGCGGCCGAGCGCTCGCGCTTATCGGTCACCATCGTGACCTTGATATAGGCGTCAAACGAGCCCGACTTATCCTGACGCGTGGTCGAGATCTGGATCCCTTTGTCCTTCGCCACACTCGGAGCCGAGACGAGGTTCACATCCGGATTATGCGCCTTCAACACGCCCGCGATCACCGCCTGGTTCAGCGCCGGCAGGTTCATCTCCGCCACGCGGCCGTCATAGAGGATGTTCACCGCCTTCACCGGTTCATCGGTCATCTGCCCGATGAACGACCCGATATGCGAGGCAAGCCCGATCCAGGGCCCCATAACGGTGGCCTCTTCGGCGGTCACATTTGGCATGTTCAGCGCGTTTTGCACCGCGCCGGTCAACAGGTAATCCGACATCTGCTCGGCGACCTGCAGTGCGACATTTTCCTGTGCCTCGGTGGTCGAGGCCCCAAGATGCGGCGTCACAACCACATTCGGCAGGTTGAACAGCGGGCTTTCGGTCGCCGGCTCGGTCTCGAAGACGTCAAAGGCCGCGCCCGCGACATGGCCCGATTTCAGAGCTACGGCCAGCGCCGCCTCATCGACCAGCCCGCCCCGCGCGCAGTTGATGATCCTGACGCCCGGCCTGGTTTTCGCGATGGTCTCGGCGTTCAGAATGCCCCGGGTCTTGTCGGTCAGCGGCACATGCAGCGTGATGAAATCGGCCCGTGCAAGCAGCTCATCCAGTTCGACCTTGGTCACACCCAGCTGTTTCGCGCGCTCTTCTGACAGGAAGGGGTCAAAGGCCACGACCTTCATCTTCAGACCCACCGCGCGATCACAGACGATGCCGCCGATATTGCCGGCTCCGATCACGCCGAGGGTCTTGTTGAACAGCTCAACCCCCATGAATTTCGACTTTTCCCATTTGCCGGCATGGGTCGAGACGCTCGCCTCGGGCAGCTGGCGCGCCACCGCAAACATCATCGCAATCGCATGTTCGGCGGTCGTCACCGAATTGCCGAACGGCGTGTTCATCACGATCACGCCCTTTTTCGACGCGGCCGGAATATCGACATTGTCGACCCCGATCCCGGCGCGGCCCACCACTTTCAGCCGGGTGGCCAAAGCCAGCAGCTTCTCGGTCACCTTGGTGGCCGAACGGATCGCCAGACCATCATACTGACCGATGATCTCGGCCAGCTTTTCCTTGTCCTTGCCAAGCTTCGGCAGGTAATCGACCTCGACGCCACGGTCGCGGAAGATCTGGACAGCGGTTTCACTCAATTCGTCGGATACGAGAACGCGGGGGGCCATTGTGGGGCTCCTTGAATGGGGGTCTCAGGGGGAGAGAATTGTGAAGGGCGGGGGCGCGGACGCCCCCGAAGACCAATCAGGCTGCGACAGTCAGCGCCGCAATCTCGACGTTGAATGCGTATTCAACCCAGGGCATCAGCGCGCGCACATCGGCCTGTTCGACCGTCGCACCACACCAGATCCGCAGGCCCGGAGGCGCATCGCGATAGGCTCCGGCATCCAGCGCCACGCCTTCAGCCTCCAGCCTTTTTGCAACATTTTTGGCGAAAGCGGCGCCATCCGTGATGCGCAGATCTGTGAATTTCACACATACGCTGGTGCAGGAGGCCGTTGCCGGATCCACCGCCAGATTGGCGATCCAGTCCTTGTCTGCGATGAAGCTTTTCACCTCATTCGCATTGGCTTCCGACCGGCCGATCAGACCTTTCAGCCCGCCAATTGTCTTCGCCCATTTCAGCGCGACCAGATAGTCTTCGACGCAGAGCATCGACGGCGTGTTGATGGTCTCGCCAACAAAGATCCCTTCCGAGATCTTGCCCTTGGAGGTGAGGCGGAAAATCTTTGGCAGCGGCCAGGCCGGGGTATAGGTTTCCAGCCGTTCCACCGCGCGCGGCGAGAGGATCAGGACGCCATGGCCGCCCTCACCGCCCAGCACTTTCTGCCAGGAGAAGGTGGTCACATCCAGCTTCGCCCAGTCCATCTCCATCGCGAAAGCCGAAGATGTGGCGTCGCAGATGGTCAGGCCCTCGCGGTCGGCAGGGATCACATCGGCATTGGGCAGACGCACGCCCGAAGTGGTGCCGTTCCAGGTGAACACCACGTCCTTATCGAAATCGACTTCGGCAAAATCAACGATCTCACCATAAGGCGCCTTGCGCACAGTGGCGTCGAGTTTCAGCTGCCTGACCACATCGGTCACCCAGCCTTCGCCAAACGACTCCCAGGCGAGCATCTCGACGGGCCGCGCACCAAGCAGCGACCAGAGCGCCATTTCGACAGCGCCGGTATCGGAAGCGGGGACAATCCCGATGCGGTAATCCGCAGGGACGCCAAGAATCTCACGGGTAAGGTCGATGGCTTCTTTCAGCTTTGCCTTGCCAACAGCGGCACGGTGCGAGCGGCCCAAAGGCGCATCAGCAAGCATATCGAGGGAGAAGCCGGGGATCTTCGCGCAGGGGCCCGAAGAAAAACGCGGATTGACCGGGCGCGCGGCCGGGGCGGTGAGTGCCATATCTGGTATCCTTGCAGATAAATGCCTCTCGTTGGGGAGAGGTGTCCCACCGCCGGGATTACGCCTCTCGCAGGGGTGACGCAAGAGAAATCTGAAGTGCCGGTTTCAGACCTTTACGTCGTCGATTTGCGGGACTTTCTCAGCGCACCCGGGGCCTCGCCCCAGGCGTTGCGGAAGGCGCGGGACAGGGTGGAGGGGCCGGAAAACCCCGTGCGCAGGGCCACTTCCGCCAGGGGGTGCTGTGTATCCGTCAGCATCCTCCGCGCGGCCTGGAGCCGAAGCGTCAGGCACCAGGCCGCAGGGGTGGTGCCCAATGAGTCGCGAAACAGGATCTCCAGCCGGCGTGGCGAAAGACCGACGGCGCGGGCGGTCGCGGCGGCGGATTCGGGCTGGTCGATCCGCTCCTCCATCCGCCGCACGGCTGCGGTGACGCGCGGGTCGAGCGCAGGGTCGCGGCGCAAAGGCGCGATTTGTGGCTCATGGCCAGGGCGGACGCCGGTCAGAAAGCTGTTCGCGACCTGGCGCGCGAGGCCTGCGCCATGGCGGGCGCGGATCAGATGCAGCATGAAATCCTGCGCCGGTGCCGCGCCCCCGATCGTCACGCGGTTGCGGTCGATCACG
This sequence comes from Pseudogemmobacter sp. TB195, assembly GCF_058313095.1. Classification (NCBI taxonomy): domain Bacteria; kingdom Pseudomonadati; phylum Pseudomonadota; class Alphaproteobacteria; order Rhodobacterales; family Paracoccaceae; genus Pseudogemmobacter; species Pseudogemmobacter sp. TB195. Next base: position 94,748 of record NZ_JBZEGG010000006.1, on the reverse strand, counting down.
AAGCGGTCCGGCACGACCTCGATCTGCGGATGGCGGGCGGCGAGATCTTCCAGATCTTCCCAATGAACGGTGGCGCGGTAGCCGTTCAGCAGGCCCGCGCGGGCGAGCACCCAGGGGGCGCTGTCAACCCCGCCGACCAGCTGGAACCGGGGCGCGATACGGGTCAGTTCGCGGATCAGGGGGCGGGTTGCAACCTCGTCAAGCCGGTAGCCCGAGATCACGATCAGCGCATCGGCACCGACCGCATGGCCGGGTGGGCCGTCAGAGGGCAGCGATAAGCCGCAGGTCAGGGGCACAGGCTGGCCATCCGGCGAGACCACGCGCCAGCGAAACAGCTCACGCCCGAGCTGGCGGTTGGCGTTGCGAAGCGGATCAAGCGCCGAGGCGACCTCGAGAATCGAGGCCTGGGGCAGCACAAGGAGCGCAATGGTCAGCGGGCCGCGTGCTGATGAGAAGATAGCATTTTCCGTCATGAAAAATTCGTAAATCGCAAAGCGTGCGCGGGCAAGCCGGATAATCTCGGGCGCAACAGGCCCCATGCTACAGGAAAGAGTCTCCCATGCCGCTGACCATGAACCGCGAGGTTTTCATCACCTGTGCCGTGACCGGGTCGGGGGGGACGCAGGATCGCAGCCCGCATGTGCCGCGCTCGCCGGAACAGATCGCAACTTCGGCGATTGATGCCGCCAAGGCCGGTGCGGCAGTGGTGCATTGCCATGTCCGCGACCCGGAGACCGGCAAACCGTCACGTGACCCGGCGCTCTATCGTGAAGTGACCGAACGCATCCGCGATTCGGGCACCGATGTGGTGCTGAACCTGACCGCCGGCATGGGCGGCGATATGCTGTTCGACGGCACCGAGACCATGAACCGCATGGCGGCGAATTCCGATATGGCGGGCGCTGCCGAGCGGGTGGCGCATGTGGTCGAATGCCGCCCCGAGATCTGCACGCTTGACTGCGGCACGATGAATTTCAACGAGGCCGATTATGTGATGGTCAATACGCCCGGGATGCTCCGGGATATGGCGAAGCGCATGGTGGCCTCCGGCACGAGGATCGAGATTGAGGCCTTTGACACAGGGCATCTCTGGCTCGCGAAAGCGCTGGCAGATGAGGGGATCATCCCCGATCCGGTGCTGGTGCAGCTGTGCATGGGTGTGCCGTGGGGCGCGCCGGATGACCTGAACACTTTCCTGGCGATGGTGAACAATGTGCCGAAATCCTGGCACTGGTCGGCTTTTGCGCTTGGGCGCAACCAGATGGCCTATGTGGCGGCGAGCGTGATCGCGGGCGGCAATGTGCGGGTCGGGCTTGAGGATAATCTCTGGCTCGACAAGGGCGTGCTCGCGACCAATGCGCAGCTGGTGGAGCGCGCGGTGACGATCATCGAAAATCTCGGCGCGCGGGTGATCACGCCGGCAGAGGTGCGGGCGCGGCTGAAGCTGGAGAAGCGGGCGCCTTTGCCGAAGTGAGGCGCCTCTGGCCGGGTGCGGATGCCTCCGGCGGGGATATTTAGAGACAGATGAAAAGGCTCTCCCGCAGCAATGGAGTGCCGGGGTCAGGGAAGGGAGCGCGTGCTATGGCGCGTAAGGCGGCGATTATCGGTGGCGGCGTCATTGGCGGAGGCTGGACGGCGCGGTTTCTGCTGAATGGCTGGGATGTGGCGGTGTTCGACCCCGATCCGGAGGCAGAGCGCAAGATCAATGCGGTGCTCTCGAATGCGCGGCTGGCTTTGCCGGCTTTGTCGGATGTGCCGATGCCGCCGGAGGGGCGCCTGAGTTTTGCGGGCACCATGGCCGAGGCGGTCGAGGGCGCGGAATATGTGCAGGAGTCTGTGTCCGAGCGGATCGAGCTGAAGCACAAGGTATATGCCCAGCTGCAGCAGGCCAATCCCGGCGTGCTGATCGGGTCTTCGACGAGCGGGTTCAAGGCGTCTGATCTGCAAACCGGCAGCCCGGCGCCCGAGAACATCATCGTCGCCCATCCGTTCAACCCGGTCTATCTGCTGCCTTTGTCGGAGATCTCCGGGTCGGAGAGGAACACGCCCGGGACGGTGGAAAAGACCGTGCAGATCATGAAAGACATCGGGATGTTCCCGCTGGTGATCCGCAAGGAGATCGACGCCTTTCTCGGCAACCGTTTCCTCGAGGCCGTCTGGCGCGAGGCGCTCTGGATGCTGAAAGACGGGGTCGCCACGACCGAAGAGATCGACGAGGCGATCCGCATGGGTTTTGGTCTTCGCTGGGGGCAGATGGGGCTTTTCGAGACCTATCGCATCGCGGGCGGTGAAGCGGGCATGAAGCATTTCATGGAACAATTCGGCCCGGCGCTGAAATGGCCCTGGACCAAGCTGATGGATGTGCCGGAGTTCAATGACGAGCTGGTTGAGCTGGTGTCTTCCCAGTCTGATGCGCAATCGGGGATGTATGGCATTCGCGAGCTGGAGCGGATCCGTGATCAGAACCTCGTTGGCTTTCTGCGTGCGCTGAAAGAGCGCAACTGGGGCGCGGGCAAGGTCTTGCGCGAACATGATGCGCGCCGCGCGGCAATTTTCCATGCCGACACCGATCAGGGTCCGAAGGCCGCGCCGCTCGTGCTGGCCCATATGCAGGTGCTGCCGGGCTGGATCGACTATAACGGCCATATGACCGAGAGCCGCTATTATTTCTGCAATTCCGAAGTGGCGGATGCCTTTCTGCGGCTGATCGGGGCCGGGATGGACTATGTGGAGGCGGGGCACAGCTATTATTCTGCCGAGACCCATATCCGCCATCTCGGCGAGGCGAAGCTCGGTGACAGGCTCACCGGTACGCTGCAGATCATCTCGGCCGATGAGAAACGGTTCCGGTCTTTCGTGCGCATCCTGAAGGGCGACGAGGTGGTCGCGACCATCGAGCAGCTTTGCCTGCATGTCGATATGAAGGCGGGGAAAACCGTGCGGGCGGCGCCCGAGGTCTGGGCGAAGCTGAAGGCGGTGGCCGAGGCCCAGGCCGGGTTGCCACTGCCCGAGGGCGCGGGCCGCGCCATTGGCCAGAAGAAGGGTTGACGTCATGGATTTTGGCCTGAACGAAGAACAGCAGATGATCGTCGAGACGACCCGCGCTTTCGTCGAGAACGAGCTTTATCCGCATGAGGCGGAGGTTGAGCGCTCGGGCGTGCTGGAGCTGGATCTGATCCGCGAGATCCAGAAAAAGGCCATCGAGGCCGGGCTTTATGCCGCAAACATGCCGGCCGAGGTCGGCGGTGCAGGCCTCGATACCCTGTCCTGGTTGCTTTACGAGAAGGAGCTGGGGCGCGCCAATTACGCCCTGCACTGGACCTGCGTGGCGCGGCCGTCAAATATCCTGCTGGCCGGAAATGCCGAGCAGCGTGAACAATACCTCATGCCGTGCATTCGTGGCGAGACCTGGGATTGCCTTGCGATGACCGAGCCGGGGGCGGGGTCAGACCTGCGCGGCATGAAGGCCTCGGCGCGCGAAGATGGCGACGACTGGATCCTGAACGGGACCAAACATTTCATCAGCCATGCCGACCTGGCGGGTTTCACCATCGTCTTCATGGCGACTGGCGAAGAGGACACCCCGCGCGGCCCGAAAAAGCGGATCACTGCGTTTTTTGTCGACAAAGGTACTCCGGGCTTCACTGTGCGGGAAGGCTACCGCAATGTCAGCCACCGTGGTTACACCAATGCCGTGCTGGAATTCGACGATTGCCGGGTGAACAGGCGGCAGGTGCTTGGCGAGCCACATAAGGGCTTTGAGGTCGCCAATTCCTGGCTGGGCGCGACACGGCTGCAGGTCGCCTCGACCTGTCTCGGCCGGGCGGAAAGGGCGCTGGACCACGCGATCTCTTATTCGGCGGAACGCAAACAATTCGGGAGCCAGATCGGCAAATTCCAGGGCGTGAGCTTTAAGCTCGCTGATATGGCGATGGAGCTGAAAGCGGCTGAATTGCTCACGCGGGAGGCCGCCTGGAAATACGACCAGGGCACGGTAACCGAAGCCGATATGTCGATGGCGAAGCTGAAGGCCACCGAAGTGCTGGCGATGGTGGCGGATGAGGCGATCCAGATCCATGGCGGCATGGGGCTGATGGATGAACTGCCGCTGGAAAGGATCTGGCGTGACGCGCGGGTCGAACGGATCTGGGAGGGCACCTCAGAGATCCAGCGCCACATCATCTCGCGCGAGCTATTGCGCGCGGTGGGGGGCTGAATGGCGGATCCGGTCGAAAAGGCTGCGGGTCCGAAAGTCCGCTTCACCTATTGCACGCAATGCAACTGGATGCTGCGAACGGCCTGGATGGCGCAGGAACTGCTGCAGACCTTTGGCCAGGATCTGGGCGAGGTGACGCTGGTGCCGTCAACGGGCGGAGTGTTTCGCATTGAGCTCGATGGCGCCGTGATCTGGGATCGCAAGGAACAGGGGGGCTTTCCGGATTCGAAACAGCTGAAGAAGCTGATCCGCGATCATGTCTGGCCCGAGCGCGATCTGGGCCATGTGGATCGCAGCACTGACATTGCTCCCGACTGAGCCGCTTCTGATTGCCCCCGGAGGCTCTGCCTCCGGACCTCCGGGATATTTAGAGACAGAAAATGCAGCAGACACAGTTCATACTTAACCGAACATTCACCTTTGATCATCAGGCTGGAGGCACAGTACAGGCGGGGACGCCGATGACTGTGACGGGAAATGGCATCCCGCTCTGGATGAAGGGGCGGGATGTTATCATTTTCTGTCTGAAAATATCCTCGGGGGGAGGCGACGCTTTGCGGCGCCGTGGGGGGCAGACAGCCCCCCTTGTCGGGCACGGGCTGGGGGTCTGGCCATGAACCGGCTCGACAGATTACTTCGCCCGCGGCATATCGCCGTTCTTGGCGCGGGCTGGGCGCTCAACGTGATCGAACAGACCCGCAAGATGGGGTTTGACGGGCCGGTCTGGCCGATCCACCCGAGTAAGTCCGAGATCGGCGGGCTGAAGGCCTATGCATCTGTCGCAGATCTTCCCGAAGCGCCGGATGCCACCTTCATCGGGGTGAACCGTTTCGCGACTGTAGAGGTCACACGCGAGCTTGCGGAACGTGGCGCCGGTGGTGCCATCTGTTTTGCGGCCGGCTGGACCGAGGCCGGCGAGCCGGAGCTGCAGCAGAGCCTCGTCGCGGCCGCAGGTGAAATGCCGATCCTCGGGCCGAACTGCTATGGCGTGATCAATTATCTCGACGGGGCGCTGCTCTGGCCGGATCAGCATGGCGGCGTGCGCGTTGAAAAGGGCGTGGCGCTGCTCAGCCAATCCTCGAATGTCGTGGTCAATATTGCCATGCAGCAGCGCGGATTGCCGATTGCCTATGTCGCCTGTCTGGGGAATGCCGCAGTGGTCGGGCTGGCCGAGCTGGCGGGGGCCTTGCTTGACGACCCGCGCGTCACCGCCATCGGAATGTATATCGAGGGGATCGATGACGCCCCCGCTTTTGCCCGTCTGGCACATCGGGCGGCAGAGATGGGCAAGGGTGTGGTCGCGATCAAATCCGGCAAGACCGAGGCCTCGCGCGTGGCCGCCGCCTCGCATACGGCCTCGCTGGCGGGGGGCGGTGCGGCCTCTTCGGCCTTTCTCGCGCAGCTGGGGATTGCCGAGGTCAACAGCCCTTCCGAGCTGATCGAGACGCTTAAGATCTTCCACCTCCACGGGCCGCGCCTTGGGACGAAGCTCTGCTCGCTGTCCTGTTCGGGGGGCGAGGCTGGTATGGCCGCGGATCTGGCTGCACCTTTCGGGCTCAGCTTCCCGCCGGTGCCCGAGGCCAGTCGCAAAAGGCTTTCGGAGACGCTCGGGCCGATCGTCACCATTGCCAACCCGCTGGATTACAACACTTTCATCTGGGGTGATCTGGAAAAGACCACCGAGGTTTTCAGCGCCATGCTGGAGCCCTACGATGCCGGGCTCTATGTGATCGACATGCCGAGGGACGACCGCTGCGACCCGTCGAGCTATTTCCCGGCGCTCGACTCCATCGTCGCGGCGCAGAAGGCAACCGGCAAGCCTGCCTTTCCCGTGGTCTCGATTTCCGAGAATTTCGGCGAGGCACGGGTGCAGGGGCTGATGGAGCAGGGGGTCTGCACGCTTCTGGGCTTTGAAACCGCGCTGGCGGCGATCCGCGCGGCGCAGACGCCCAAGGGCGCCCCCGGCTGGGAGCCGGTCAAAGCCCTCGCCCCACGCGAGACCAGGCTTTTGACCGAGGCCGAGGGCAAGGCGCTGCTGGCGGCAGCCGGCATCCCGGTGCCGCGCGCAGTGACCGGCGCCACGCTTGCCGAGGTGCAGGCCCAGGCGACGGGTCTGACGGCGCCCATTGCGCTCAAGGGTCTTGGTTTCGCGCATAAGACCGAGGCCGGCGCGGTGCGGCTTGGCCTTGCCTCGCTGGAGGGTGAGGCAGAGATGCCCGGTGCCACCGGCTATCTCGCCGAGGAAATGGTGACGGGGATCATCGCCGAGATGCTTCTCGGGATCGGCCGCGATCCGGTTTACGGCCTGACCCTGACCATTGGTATGGGCGGTGTCACAGCGGAAGTGCTGGCGGATACCGTCACCCTGGTCTGGCCCGCGGATGAGGCGCAGATCCTGACCGCGATGCAGCGCCTGCGGCTCTGGCCGCTGCTTGACGGCTATCGAGGCCGGCCAAAGGCGGATGTCGCGGCATTTGCCACGATTGCCGTCCGGCTGGGCCATCTGATGGCAGGCGATGACAGTCTGGAAGAAATTGAAATCAATCCGGTGCTTTTGCGCGAGACGGGCGCAGTGGCAGTGGATGCCCTGATACGGAGAGACTGATGGCTGAGATGCAGATGCGGGACGAAGGCCCGGTGAAAACCCGGCGCGAGGGCGCCATTCTTGAGGTGACGCTCGACGCGCCCAAGGCCAATGCGATCAGCCTGAAGACGAGCCGCGTCATGGGCCTTGTCTTCCGCGACTTCCGCGATGATGACAGCCTGCGCATCTGTATCCTGCGCTCGACCGGCGAGAAATTCTTCTGCCCGGGCTGGGATCTGAAAGCCGCCGCCGAGGGCGATGCCGTGGACGGCGATTACGGCGTTGGCGGCTTTGGCGGGTTGCAGGAGCTGCCCAATCTCAACAAGCCGGTGATCGTCGCGGTACAGGGCATCTGCTGCGGTGGCGGGCTGGAACTCGCGCTTTCGGGGGATCTGATCCTGGCCTCAAAGTCAGCGACCTTCGCGCTGCCGGAAATCCGTTCGGGCACGGTCGCCGATGCGGCCTCGATCAAACTGCCCAAACGCATCCCCTATCATGTGGCAATGGATCTGCTGCTCACGGGCCGCTGGTTCGACGCCGAAGAGGCCTTCCGCTGGGGCCTTATCAAGGAGATCTGCGAGCCGGATGAGCTGCTGCCGAAGGCATGGGAGCTGGCGCGGCTTTTGGAATCCGGCCCGCCGCTGGTCTATGCCGCTATCAAGGAAGTGGTGCGCGAAGCGGAAAACATGCGCTTCCAGGACGCGCTGAACCGCATCACCAAACGCCTGATGCCGACGGTGGACCGGCTCTATTCTTCGGAAGACCAGCTGGAAGGCGCGAAAGCCTTCGCCGAGAAACGCGACCCGGTCTGGAAGGGGCGCTGAGGGCGCGGGGTGCAGGATCGTATTGGCCCCCGCTGCGTCATTTTTCAGATATAATACTGATATTAATAACGATTATGGCGCCCGCATGGCAAGTGGCTGATGCGGGCGTCGGATATTTTGGACCTGGATCCAGTTGCCGATGGTGTTGGGGCGCGCGATGTGGGGCATCTACCAGCCAGTAACAGGGTTTCCTCGTTCCCTGCCCGAGAGGATGAAATGCTGCTGCCGGGGGCCATCGCCCCGTTCAATTCATAGGAGCCCCCGACCGGCATCTGGCAGCGCCCGTGCCGCCAGACGCGGCGGAAGGCGGGATTCTCCCGCGCCTCTTCGATCCGGGCGTTAAAGGTCGTCGCCTTCCGATCCTTCGCCTCCGGGCCGTCGAACCATGGGGGGATCAGCCACCAGCGCGCGAGCATGGCCCCAAGGGACTGCTTGCCGAGGATTAGCAGCGGCTCGGTCGGCTTGACGTTGAACCGGCGGGGGATCGGAGTGATCTTGAGCCAGCTCGCGTCCAGCCCCTCGGATCTCAGGTTCAGATCGACCACGCGCCCGCACATCACCTTGATCCTGCCGCTCACTGAGTTGCTGAGCGGACTATCATCCCTGTTGCGCGAATGATGGTTCTGGCCTTTGGCCGGGGAACAGCCCTTGGCCCCATGTTCCCCAACGGTTGACCCGAAATTGACAACGCCCCGCATCGTCGTTGGCTCCAAAAGATCTGACCGGCTGATGGATAACCCTCGCATCCGCGCCGAGGTTCAGATCCTCCGACCCGCCCAGCCAGGCGTCACGCTCTTCGACATCGAGGATGACCGGCATCCGGTCGTGGAGATCCCGCATGTCTTGGTTCGCGGCCCGAGTCAGGATCGTGCAGGTCAGCAGATCGCGCCAGCGGATTGCCAGCCCGGCGAGGAACAGAGTTTCCTCGTTCCCTGCTGAGCGGATGAATTGCGGCTGCCGCTGGCCCTTATGGCCGGTCCATTCATAGAAGCCGCCGACCGGGATCAGGCAGCGCCCGCGCCGCCAGACCCGGCGGAAGGCGGGCTTCTCCCGTGCCTCCTCGATCCGGGCGTTGAAGGTCGTCGCCTTCCAGTCCTTCGCCTCCGGCCCGTCGAACCATGAAGGGATCAGCCACCAGTGCGCGACCATAGCCTCAAGAGGGTGCTTCCCGAGGATCAGGAGCGGTTCGGTCGGCTTGACGTTGAACCGGCGGGGAATCGGATTGATCTTGAGCCAGCTCGTGTCCAGCCCCTCGGATCTCAGGTTCGGATCGACCACGCGCCCGCACATCGCCTTGCTCCTGCCGCTCACTGAGTCGCCTGGCAGCTTATCATCCCTGTTGCGAGAATGATGTTCTTGTCACTTGGCCGGGTATCGTAGCCCGCGCCAAAGTTACCCTGAGCGTTACCCCAAAGCAAAACCCCGCCTTTTTGGACGGGTTATTTGCATCTTAAGTCTTTGTTTTGAAAAGCGCCACGTAGATGTTCCATTTTCGCGTCGAAGAACCCAATGAAATCTGATGCCCACTTTCTGGATGACGCACTCGACCGTCCATTTTTGCCACATAGATTGTCCCAACCCGGCAAAACAAAAGGGCCGGTGAACACCGGCCCTTTGTTCTCGATCAGCCGATGTCGGCGCGACGATAGATGGTCTGACATCGCTCGGGCACTGGCAGGGGCACAATGCCGCGGTCGGCCTGAATGATGGCTTCAGCGCCAGGGTTGCGACGGGTTCGCGCGGCCAGCTGCGTCACGGTGATGTAGGTTCGCCGAAACTCTTCCAGGCTGTTTTCTGAAATGTACCGGCGATGCCGCCCGCTCTGGGGTTCGACTGCTGTGACGCTTTCCACATATGCCCCGCCGATCAGGGCGCGCAGCGTCCGGATGTCGACGCCGATCATTCGAGCTGCCGTTCCCGGTGGCAACGCCCCATCGACAGGACAGGAGATCGCCTCGCGCAGAGTGGTCAGGTGAACCCGGAATGCCCGGAACCTGCTGTCGCAGCCGATATCGCGGCGCAGGGGGATATGAAGTTTCAGGATCATAGCCGTGAGCCGGTCGGTCGGGCAGTGCAAACGATGCGCCGCCGTTGGGATATCGAGCCAGTCCTGGTTGATCTGACCACCTTCCGCCAGCCGGTCCAGGCCGTTGATAAAAGCATCCAGATCGCGCGGGTGGTAGAGCGGCGATGCATGTTTCTCGGTAAAAAACTTCTGCACCACGCCGCCATCGGTCAGTTTGGTCAGCAGAAACCGGGCGATGCCCAGCCACTTCGCGGCATCGCCCGCATTCATGAGCGCCGCGAAATCACCCGCGATCTGGCCCATCATTTCCGTCGGGACATAATCGGTCAGCCGGAAATCACGATCATCCGAGCTGCGCTGAGCCAGACCAAGCGCCGTGAGGCGCCGGCCGAGTTGCCAGCGGGTCACGCCATAGGCACGGCTTGCGGTAGAGATAGAATGCACCAGCTGGCGCGGGCATGGTTTGCCGAGGACAACGGCGCCTTCTGCAACCGGGTAGTTCTGGAAAATGAATTCCCGGACCAGGTCGCGGATAATGTCGAAATCCAGATCGTCATCGCGATACCGCAGCCAGTCGAAGAACAGGCGATACCGGGTTCGGTATAGTGCTGCATCGAGCGGGACCGCGCGTTGCAGCTCCTTCAGCGTGTCGCAAAAAGCGTCAGGACCGCGCTTCAGGATCGAAAGGCCGATACTGCCCGCCTGATGCCATTCTGCTTCGGTAATCAGATCGCGGGGTGCATCCGGGCCGAGCAGGATCAGCGCCCCGAGGTTTTCAGAGGTCTGGGCTGTGACATGGAAAGGCAGCCTATCTATCCAGTCTTCCCCTGCGCCATCCTGAATGCGGGCGAGCAGGTAGTTTTCCAGCTGGCTTTCATCCGCTGTGATCGTATCAAAGCTTCCCGCCCGCACGTGCGCGGCGTGGAAGGCGAAATCGAAGATCTCCTTGTTGCCGGGGAAGACAGGCAGCTCGATCAGCAGACAACCATGTTGGCTGCAGCGGCGTATTGAACTGAGCTGCCAGATTGCCTGATGCGCGGTCTCACCCTCGGCAAGGCAGGTGGGGCATGCCCGGATCCTGGTTCGGGCAAAGGCCGTGAACTTGATCCGCTCCTGCCCGAGGTGGAACCAGCTGTCGGCGGTGAGGCGTGGCGTCCAGTCGAGCAGCAGTTCGGGCGCGCAACCGGCCAAGGCGGCCAGGCGAAATATTTCGGTATCGCTGCCATTGGTCAGGCCGCGATGGTCCAGCCCCATATCTGAGCAGAACGTGATCAGCCTCGGCGCACCGTTGCGCCGCGCGAGGCGCGCGGCCAGCGATGTCGCGCTTTCGCCCGCGACGGGCAGCACCGACAGGGGCAAAGATTGCAATGCCGAAAACATCATTCGTCCCCCCGCTTGAAAACCTTGCGGCTGTCGATGCGGTGATAATCATCGACAACGAAGGGGTTGAATGCATCGGCGCAGGAGCTGCGCACCTCATATGCCAGTTTGAAATGCCGCCATTCCAGATGATCGCCGCCTTCCATCAGTGCCATCTCTATCGCGCCAATGATGATCTCGATGACAATGCCAAACTGGAACGCCGCGGCGTGGATCAGGCGCTCCGCCAGCGCGATTTCCGATGCGTCCTCTGCCAGACCCAAATCCGCGCGACGCGCATAACTCTCGATAAGACCTGCCACATCCGGGGCATGGCTGACTGGCGATAGCGCCCCGAAATGGACCGTGTCCATCCGGCGGGCAAGCTGGGGGTCATGATTCAGAATGCTCTCCAGCTCCTGCGTCCCGGACAGCAGAATGCCAACCGGCCAATCCTCGTCCGTCATCAGGGTCTTCAGCATCGAGGCCACAGCATCGAGTTCATGCCGGGTGCCACGGCTGCTCAGGTCTTGCGCTTCGTCGAGATGAAGAAAGAGAACTTCACGTTCGCGCAGCTGATGACGCACCAGATCCCAGATATACCAGGCCTGCCGCTCAGAAGAGAGATGATAGCCGAGCGCACGCAGGATTGTTTGGCCAACGAACTTCAGGGTGGCGGGAGAGGGCACCCTCAGGCTGATGATTGCGGCAGATGGCAGGGAAGATTGAGCAAGATCCTGGCGGGATCTGGCTATGAGTTGCGCGATTGCGCAGCTCTTGCCGGTTCCAGATGCGCCCGAGAGGGCAATGCCATGGGCCTCGGCATTGCGCCCGCCCGCGATATCGGCAAGCCGCTTTTCGACCAACAGCCGGAAGCGGGCCTGCAGGGGGTCAAATCTCTCGTGCCGGACATAATGCCCACGCAACGTTGCGATCTTCAGGGCGGTGCTACGGATGATATCATTCATGGTCAAAGCTCCGCTTCATCGTCAAAGGTCCAGGTTTTTCGGGATGTGGCTGGTTGCTCGGAGGGTCGTGGCGCTGGAACCTGCGCTTCGGTTGTTTCACCGGGCGCAGGCAAATCGATCGGGATGATATCGATGCCATCGGCCAGCGGATCGCCGGTGTGCATCCCGTCACCGACATGCCCTGCCGAAGAGGTCAGCGAGTAATGCAGGGCCTTTTCATTCCGGGCGACCTCGGCGTCGGTGACGTGGAACGGCGTCAGTTGCATCCGTATAGCGGCGGCGCGATTGGTGTCTGAGATGCGGGCAATAGCCCGATGCACCACGTCTTCCGCAAGGGAGGCCGCCCGCTGATGCTTGATCCGCAGGGCGCGGCAAGCTTCCTGCCAGTCCGTATACCTGATGCCATCAAAGCCCTGGTGATTGCAGATCGCGGCATGCCACCCAGCCCCGACTTTCACGGCGATCCATCCGAGATCGAAAAGATCAGCACGGATTTCCACATCGCGCTCTGGGGCATGCAGGAACATCTCCCGCAGTGCCGGACAGCTGTAGGACAAGCCCGCAAACAGCACGCCGTCACCCCGGATTTTCCGGCTCATGGGGCGGCCAAAGACCTTTCTGAGTGTCAGGCCATCTGGAATGGGCAGGAGACCTTGTTCTTTCGAAAGCCGTTTCCAGCAATCGGCCGGGGTTTCACCGTGCAACCCCCGATGGGGCTCATTGTGATAGATATCAACGAAGAAGGTCAGCAGGACACGGATCAGGTCGTCGTCATCGAGACAGGCCAACTGCTCAGAGGGGTAGTCGCCCCTGTCGACCGGATTGAAGAAAGTCCGCCCGGAAAGAAGGGGCATCAACTTATATCCAATCGTGCGGAACATGGTTTCGATGATGCCGCGCAGATGGGGCATGCCTGCGGGCGGGAAGTGCATGGTCAGGCCAAGTGCCGTTGCGGTGGCCCGGAAATCTACCGACATGAAGGCCGCTCCCTGATCAGTGACCAGCCCGCCAACCCCGCCTCGCTGGTCCCAGGTGCTTTCACAGCCAGCGGCTAGGGCATAGGGCGTCCGGTCGACAAAGACGTCCCGCAAAGTCCGGATTGCATCCTGTGCATTCGGGGTTTCCGCGAGGCGCATCGCCAGAATACACTTCGTGGCGCAATCTATCGCCAGATAGAGCCAGCGCCGCCCCTTCAGCCGTTCCACCTGATCCGCAGGCAGATGTGCCAGAACGCCCGTGGGGGCCAAAAAGGTAATAACGTCAAGGCGGTGCTCGTCCATTTCGACACGCTCACCTGGCACCAGTACCTCGACGCCAGTCTCAATGAGTCGGTACTTGCGGTTCGCGGCATCGATCCCGTAGCGTTTGGCGTATAAATAGTACTGATCCACCCCCTGCAGGCGACGGTGCAGACTGCGCGAGGATGGAACAGTCAGCGGAGGCAGTCCCGCCTCAAGCCGCCGCAGGTTTTCCACTTTGAAGCGGTTCAGTGTTTCGGCAATGGCCTGATCTTTGGTTGGCCGCTGCGCCGATGCATAGATATCGATGACCTGATAGGCGAAGGCTTCTGAAGCATGGCACCAGCGTAATCCCCGGTTGCCACAGCGATGCCAGCGTGGAAGCAGAGCGAGGGCATCAAGACCTCCTTTCTCGTACAAGCGGACCCATCGCAATATTGACTTCGCGCAAGGGAACTTGCGGGAAACAATCAGTGCTCCCGCCCTCCCAGCTTCACGGTCCTTGAGTTTCTGCCCATCAAGCTTTTTTGCCTCATGCTCCAATATCGGGAGCGCCGCTTTGACCGCGCGGTAGGTTCGTTTGACCTTCCCTTGCTGCTCCAGGAGCAAGAAGGCGTCGCAAGCCGCTTTTTGCCACAGCAGGACCGACCGCACATCGCCATCCAGTTCTGAGAACAGGTCAACCGGGCATGTTTGGCGCAGCCGGGCCCGTGCCGCCGTGTAATATCCCGGCGTAAAGCGCGTATCCGGCGCCCCAAGAAGGGCGGCTACCTCTTCATGCGTGAAGCTCTGGGTGATACCCGGCCTGTCGGCCTGTTCGAGGATGATAAAATCGTGCTGCACGTCCACCGGACGATAGGGGATACCGGAAAGGCTCAGCAGATCTGCATGTGAAAGGCGAAGCCGCATGTTCATGCTGCCACCTCCGTCAGCGCCGGGCGGTTCCGCATAAGTTGGCGCGCGGCGTCCGCTGCCGCCCGTTTGTCCAGATGTTCGTCCGTCACAAGCTTGATGCGATGCGCAAAATGCTTCGGCATCGCGGCGGCGATATGGCGCAGCTCCGTCACAAAATCCCGGCGGATGACGCGCTCTTCAGGCTTGATTGCCACCGCAACTCGTTCACCGTCCGCCATACGGAGCAGGAAGTCGAAGGTATGGTGCGCCCGGGTGCCATCCTGCCGTTGGTAGACAAGCGCGGGCGGCTGCTCGACGATATCGACGAGATCATCCCGCACCAGCATCAGGCACAGAAAGCGATATTCCAGCATGCTTTCGAACTGGATAACGCGAGGCCGCGTAAACGCGGGCAGCATGGCGATCATGCTGCCGCGAAGGCTACCCTTGGACCGGCGCACGGCGTCGCGGCTCGCGTGGCTCGGATCCGGCCCACGATAGATCATATTCTGAATCATGTAGTGTTCGGAGCGCAGGTGTTCCGGGCCGCTGCCGTTTGGCGCGGGGGGAAGAAGCGCTTCCGCCTCCTTTCAGGAAATGCAGGGACAGGCCCCGCCGAAACAATTCCGGCGGGTTGACTTTTTCTGCGTCTCGGGGGATGAAAGAAGAGTCGGTTCCAATCGACGCCTAATTTCGAAGGCCCTTCCTGTTCCACCAGGAGGGGCTTTTCCCTTTAGACGGTAGGCTATTGGTTCGGACTGCCCTCCTTTGCGGAATACCGTTCAGGAAACAGCTCTTGCGGGGTGGTGCCAAGCACCCGGGCTATTGCTGCTTGTATGCGATGAGAGCGCCGATAGCCCTGGCTCACCACGGTGACACTGGACGGCAGAACGCCTTCCGTCTTCGCGACCTGTGCAAACGAACTTCCGCTTGATCTCAGGCGAAACTTTATCAGCTCGTGACGTTGCAGATCGACAGACATGGAAAACCTCAGGCAAACTTCTTGGGCCACTGTCCCGGCACATAGATTCAGCGGTGATTCGCACCGTCAACTCTCTTGCGGTTTGCTCGTGTCGATTCTTCACCATACCCGCCTGCAAACCTGAGGTAATGTGAGAAGGCCCTGCCAAATATGCCAACTATGGTATCGTCAAAATCAGGCATAATGCTGCTGATACGCGTGGTTGGAAGTGACTTCGATATGCGGAAGCGCTGCTGGTATCGGCGCGACGTTATCGAAACCGGGCGAAGATTTGTAATGGAATCACGCCGCAGGGACGAACCCGTCCCAGCTGAGGAAATTCGCGCTGTGTTCATGCGCGACGGCACGATGGCAAGTTTCATGAAGCACTACGGGCTTGGCTCAAGAAAGGCTCTGAAGGTTCTGGAACTCTATGGCATTCCCTTCCGCGCCTATATCAGCAAAGAGTTTCAGGAAGGTGCTACGTTAGCGGACCTCCGGGAGCGTCATTCAGTCGGAGAGGCGACGCTGTCACGCTGGCTTCGTGATGCCGGGACAAAAGTGAGCTCAGGTCGCAAGATCCCAGATATGCCGGAAGGTCAGGTTCGCCAGCTTTGGATCGCTACGCGCTCGATCAACCACGTCGCAAATGCCTATAATGTGCATTGGAAGACGGCGCAGAAGCGGCTTCAGGAGTTGGGACTAGCGTGATCGTGCGCCCTTGGCGTGAACACTCGAAGGCTGCGTGCCCCGTCGGGAAACATCCTTGCCTGCCGGCCGATTGTTGAGAGGTTCACGGCTACAGGATGAATTTCTAGATGTTTCCAGACAAGTCATCCAGAAAGGCCTTTTCTTCTTGAAGATGCTTGAACCCGTCCTGACGAACCCGCTGCTGAAGTGCCGCAATACTTCCCCGCCGATGAGCGGGATGGCTCTCCGTGAGAGAACTCCCGATTCGAATGATGCTATCGAGCCTGCTGTTCAGGTCTTCACGCATCTCCTGCATCTCCTTCCGACATTCTCGCAGAAGCCGGATCGTATGATCGTAGCAATCGTCGCTCATCTTGAACTCCTTTCGCCAAGTATAGATGATGCAGCCGAGAAAATCGACGCTGATGCAGATCAGCTGTCGATGGCAAATGCAGCCGCGCGATGCCGTGTCACACAGACGAGTGGCACAGGGACTGACTGACAGCGCTGCGGCATGACGGCTGCAGCGAAGTTGAGAGAACGGCCACTCAGGCGGCGCGCAGCGGGACACGGCGGCTCGCGATCCAGATCGGGCGGAGGGAGGTCTGACGGGGCTGCGGCATTGCTACCGCAGAAACTGCAAGAAAGTTGC
The DNA here is from genome assembly GCF_058313095.1 of Pseudogemmobacter sp. TB195. Lineage (NCBI taxonomy): Bacteria > Pseudomonadati > Pseudomonadota > Alphaproteobacteria > Rhodobacterales > Paracoccaceae > Pseudogemmobacter > Pseudogemmobacter sp. TB195. Next base: position 78,336 of record NZ_JBZEGG010000006.1, on the reverse strand, counting down.
CGCTCGATGAGATTGGCAGAGCGAGGCGAAGAACACGGCGTTCTCGGACGTCTGACCGGCAAAAGACGGATTGTGCAGCAGGTCGCCGGCGATGCCGCGTTATTGGCGCGGGACCGGGATGTTGTTAGGGGCGAGATGATGACTGGTGATGTGAGGCAGCTCAGCCGCGAGAACCTTTTCGCGTTGGTCTGGGCAAATCCGGCGGAACAGGTCGCGGCGGGACTCGGCATTCACGAAAGCGCGCTGCGCAGCATTTGCTCTCGCCACTCCGTTCCATGCCCCTCGAATGCTTACTGGGCGCGTGTGAGCGCGGGAGAGCGATTCACGCAGCCGCCGCTGCGCGATCTCAAAGATCCAACGCTTCAACGGGTCGATATCGCTGCAAAGCTGCCACTTCGTGAAGTCCCACGAACGAAACCGGCCGATCGGAAGATGAGGGCGCCATCTACATCAGTCGCTGAGCACATTGATGAGCCCATCCATACAACCTTGCATCCAGGCCCCCTGCACCGATCGCTTGCCCTAACGGGTCGCGCCCTGCGCAAGGCGAAGCCAGATGACTACGGATGCGTTTCGGCACGGGGACCTGGCCTCTGTGGTGTTGTCGTACATCAGGACCAGGTAGAGCGCGCTCTTTCCGTATTGCACGGTCTCGCCTCATCGCTTGATGGCGAGGCGCTGCTACTGGAACCCGACGACGCCCGGATGAAGATCACGGTCGGCAAGGACACGATCACCTTCACCCTGATCGAGAAGTCCAGAAGGCAGAAACACATCCCGACCGCCCAGGAGCAGGACGTCTACGAGCAGCGCATAGCGCGGCGGCAGCGGGCCGCGGACCGGAGAAACTGGGATCTCTATAGCTCCCTCCCCCACCAAAGGCCGTAGCCTGAATTTGACACTATCTATCTTGGGCAGCTCTCGCTGACCGTCGATGGCTGGTCGCATGGGCTGCGCAAGACTTGGGCCGACGGGAAGACACAGCGCATAGAAGCCATGATCCCAGCGATCATCGATGGCCTGAAGGCGCTGCTCGCCAGCGACAGAGCCAAGCGCGAAAAACGCGAGGAGGATGAACGTCAGTGGGCCGAATTGAGCCGCCGGCGCGATCTGGCGAAGAAGCGGAAACAGCGCGAAGAAACGCGTGTAACCTACCTGCGGGAACTGGTCGAGCTGCAGCGCGAAGCAACCGACATTCGCACTTGGCTGTCCACCGTTCCCGATGAAGTCGAGGCCGACCCATCGACTGAATTGGGTCGAATGATCTGTTGGGCACGAGGGCGCCTCGCGTCCTTGACAGAAAGAACGACGATCCGTGCGGCGGCAACGCAGTTTGAGGGCAAGGCCCTCTTTCCTGAAGTCGACGAATTGCATGATCCGTTGGGTGATCCGCCGATGCCAAGCTACGGGTGGTGAACGGGCGGAAAGCAGTCTGACGGCGGCGCGGCATGGCAGTTGCGGCAAACCAGGCAGAGCGGCCGTTCATTCGTGCAGAAGCGAGATCTCGACCGGATCGACCGTCGCGCGCTGAACGAGTGTTTATCACGTTTGGCACGAATGCCGGAGTAGCGGAGCTGTGCACATATCGTGCGGTTGGATCAATCGGACCGTCATTACAGCACCCTAGCGGTTGATCACGATCAATAAACGCTGGCTGCTCAAAGGCTATTAAGAAAAACTTACAGAAACTTCTTTCGGCACTTCGAGTAGTTACGTGGGCCTTGCAGTAGGTGGAGCTCTTCTGCTGAAGTCTCACTGGTTCGTAAGGTGGGGAAGAAAATGCCGGTTAGGAAAGCGCGTGTACTCGGACTTGGCGTCTACGACGAGCTCAGGCAGGCAGATCTGCGGAGCCAAGACTGGCAAGACATTCGAACCAGGATCAATCACGCAAGGCCTGATCCATTGGCATTTTGCCTTGGATGCAATGAACCAGCGCATGTCAAGGCGGCCACATCTACTGTGCGCATCCCACACTTCGCTCATTACAAGGGAGGTGGTTTATCCTGCCCGTGGGGGGAAGATGGGGGCCGCAAGCCGGACGATGTAAGGGCATCAATCTACAACGGGAACCAAGAATCGCCACTGCACGCGAGCATCTGTAAACAGGTGTTGGAACTGATCAGCTTAGATCCTCGCTATGAACTTGGATCAGGTGTCGTTGATGGCTACCATGCGCCTAAAGACGGAGGCAGGGGCAGATGGCCTGATGTGAGGTTCAACCTCGACGGTCTAGGGAAGTTTGCGGTCGAGGTGCAGCTCGCGCCGAGTTTGGCGACGGAGGTGGTGGCCCGTAGCAAGTACTATCTCTCCCAGGGCGTTCACCTTATTTGGTTAGTTCCGTGGTATACCTTCGATCGTGTCACTCGTGCATTTACCGCTGACATCGCGCAGGAGGCAGGAGGGAATCTTTTTGTTCTCGACGAAATCGCAGTGGCAGCCTCACTGGAACGCCAAACACTATGCCTTTGGGCGGCCTGGCAGACCGACGCTGGGATGGAGCGAAGGCTTATCAGCCTCGACGATCTTGAATATCGATTAGACCGTCACCCCCTATTGAAGGACGTGGCAACACCTGCGGTGTTCAAAGAGGCCTCACTGAGGCGAGAAAGCCTGATCGGTGAGCTGATCAGGACCAAGGGAAGCTGGTCGTCCGCTAGAATTCATCCTGTCACCGGTGAACGAGACAGCGATTTCGACCGACTTCTGCGAGTTATGTTCTCGATATGGGCAGAGGCAGATGGCAGGTGGACGAACTTTTTGAACAAGCAGGAGAACATCACAGGACTCTTAAACGCCTACCTGAACTCTCAAGACGGTCAGCGTCGCGGACAGATTATCAAAGATATGCTGACGCGAACTCGGGCATTCGGCCAAATACGCGCAACAGTTTGGGATAAAATGAGAGATGCTTTGAGATGCCCCCAGCTGAGCGTGGAAGACCCGGCCATTTCAGAAGCGATGTCCTATTTTCCCGAGGTCTACCGAGCGGACCTAAGAGGAGATCCGATACGAACTAACATCCTGCCAGACTGGGCTACATGAGCCAGCCATTTGATCTTAGCAGGCACCGTGCCGTCTTTGCCACTTGCGCTCTGCTGCTACTTGGGAACGATATCTCCGAAATGCGCCGACACATCGCCAGGCGAGGGTTCAAGTTAATCGAGGCCTCCGAAGTTCATTTGCTGGGCCACAACACGTTGGTCGAAGTCCAGATCGGAACATGCCCGGTTGGACGATGGCCAGCTCCCCTGCGAGGCTGACATGGTACCCCGCGGCGAGTGAACGAGCCAGTTTCCTGGCTCCGATCCCGGCAGATTGACTACTGGTATCGGTCGTGCACTACCCCATTCGGCGCACTGCAAAGATCTCTTGCGCTGAACGATGACACTCGGCACCCTGCGCGCCGTCCCAATATATTGATCACGCACCCGACCATACCGATCAGCCAGCAGGCGATGCGGGACCGGATGAGGAAATCGAGCGATACGCGGACATTCAGAGCCATACCTTCTTCCAACACATGGGGCCGAGGGGCAGCCTATCGATTTTCAGGGCGATGTGATCGCCTCATGATTTTGCTTGCGTGAATCGGAGTGGCCTGCATCATGCGGAGTATGAACCTGATATTCCCCATAAATTTTATTGGCCACGACGAATGGCTTGAAAGCGGCTACGATCTCACCTTAGCGGCGGGCGAAGTGGTCACCAGAGACGGTGAACTGATCGGTCGATGGCAGGTGACTGATTACGACCCGAATGCCGAATATGGTGACGAGGACGGACGCTATGAGTTTACCCCTCAGGGCGAAGATGCTGCGACGATTACCGAGGAGTTTGCACACCTCGACTTCAGGGTCAGCCGCGGCTTCGCTCTATCCAACATCACCCGAGCGATCCGAGACTGGTATGACGCCGAGAACCCCGATTTTCCAATTTCATCGAGGCGTCACCCCGAGCAATAAATCGCCCACGTCAATCCGGGGGCACAAAGCCGGTAGCAGTTTTCGGCCTGATATGCGGTGATGGTTTTCATTTTTGGAAATGGCCCAGATCATTGCGAATGATCTGCTATGCGTTAAATTTAACTGTCTAGGCCCGACTCGCAGGGGCTCAGGAGAAAAATTGTTGGGACCATCAGAACGGACCATTCGTAGATTGTTTGGTCTATCGAGAAATGTATGTGCGTTTCCCGATTGCCCTTCACCGATTATCGAGGCGGAGGGCACAATAACTGGCGAAATTTGCCATGTACGGGCGCAAAGTAAAGGTGGCCCGAGATTTGAGGCATCCCAGCCAGTAAAGGAGAGACATGCTTTTGAGAACCTGATCCTCCTATGCCGACGGCACCACAAGATTATTGATACAGAGTCAGATATCTACTCGGTCGAGGTGCTCGAGGAAATGAAGGCAGTCCAAACGACGAGAATCGGCCGTGCTGAGCAGGCCAGCGACGCCATATTTGCTAAACTACTGCTGAACGCTAAACGCCAGGTTGAAATAACAACCAATAACAGCGGAAATATTGTAGTTGATAGCCCTGGGGCCATCGTGGGCAGAACGGTAAATGTAAGTACATCTCGAAAAATTGTCCACGTTCATCCTGCAGCAGGTACAATGGGCGCCGACCAGAATGCCAGCCGCTACATTCAGCACCTGATCAGCCGCTACAACGAGTTCGCCTCCAACGAGCCCACACGGGCATCCAAGTTCAGCTATGGCGCGATATCCAAGAACATTGAGCACAAATTCGGAGCGCAGTGGAAGCTGCTTCCGATGGCAGCTTTCGCCGATCTTTGTACCTACCTGCAGACCCGGATCGACAAGACGCGCCTAGCCAAGCTGAACAAATCCAATGGGCACTCCTCGTACTCCAGTTTCACAAAGCATGCTCAAGATGTGCAATCGCGAACAAAACGGTGACTGTGCATTGACGTGTGCCCATAAAGACCTAGGGTCTGCCGCATCACTCAGGCGATGAGTGCAATACGCAATCGAGAAGTTCCTGCAGCTTCTGGCCAACAATTGGATCTCCCGCTCGATGAGCCGTGCTGGTAAGGGGGGGGAGATCGCCGATAAATACAGGCAGTCACAGAGGAACAGACTTTGGAATGCGCCAAAAAATAGCATTGCAGGATGGCGACATAATTAAGTAAGTGTTAGGCAGTACATGCTCGAAAAACGCTACACTTTTCCTGGAAAATATCTGAACTAGATCCAATGCAAGATTCATGTATCGCCTTCTGAAAATTCAAAAGTATTTACTTCGGGAATGGAGATGAAGGATCTGATGCGGCGCCTCAAGTGAGAAATCACTTACATCATGCTTGTGAAAGAATGTAATTTTAGGAGGATGAGGGCTTTATCACAGAAGTGGTTGCAGGCTCTAGGTTAGTTTCTTCTTGAAAACCGACGATCTCTTCCATTAATGTAATTTGAGTAATATCGTCTTCATAACTTGATGGCGCTTGATTGGGAGGAAGGCATGAGCAACAGGCAGCTCGAGGAGCGGCAAGAGGAGTTTCTCGAAGCCGCGTTGGCTGAGGCACTGGGGATCTCTGTCGAGGATCTTGGCCTCCTGGAGTACGACCTTCAGGAGCATTCCAGCGAGGAGGGTCTGCACTACGGCTACAACGTCTACTTCCTAGAAGGATCCGACGCTGATGTACTCTCGCGTATTTCAGGGCTCGGCGATCAGGATTGGGTCCGGATCGGCCCGTTGGATACGGACTATGACGAGGACGAGCAGGACCGCTAGACACGGTCTTGGCAGAATCTGTTCGTCGTCGTGCGGAAGACCTATACATGAAAAAACTCAGGATCGCTGGCCACGAATTGCCTGCCTCCTTGCGGCAGGTTGTCGACTACCGGAAATCCGGCCTCAGTCTGAACCATGTTGTTGGCTGCCCGCTAGATTGCGGCTATTGTGTTCGGCATCTCTTCGACAACTTCGACATGAAAAAGCCTCACTTGGTCATGTCGGATGAAGAGGCTATTGCAACACTGGTAGGCCACTGGGCGTTCCGGGCGCACGGGACCCCGATCCAGATATTCAACCGTGCCACCGACCCCTTTCTCCCCACAGTCAAGGATCATCTCTTCCGCTGCCTGGAGAGCCTTGACCGGCGCGGACTGAGGAACCCTGTCCTAGTGATCACGCGATGGCACGTGCTGCTTGAGGACGTCGGCCGCTTGGCTCGCCTCAAGAATCTAAGAGTGACGGTGCTCGTAACTTGGTCCGGGATAGAGGATGCAAAGATTGAGCCTGTCGACTGCGCGATTGCCGAGGAATCCCTCCGGGTATTGGCGAGCGAAAAGGGCCGGGTGCACTCGATCCTCTACTGGCGACCAATCGTGGCGGGGTTGAATGATGGAGATGAACACATCGCGAGGGCAAGGGAGCTTGCCGCGCTCGCCGATGCCACGGTCTTCACCGGGTTGTTCTATCGTAACGAGATCCGCGACTATTTCGAGTCCATCGGAGTGCCCGATCTCTATGACGATGTTGCGCGGCGCAAGATCCTTCCTCAGGCCGTCGAAGCGAAGATCATCGCAGCCTTTGATACTCTACCAATCTTCCGGAAGACGTCCTGCGGTATCGCCTACGCTCATGGCATCCCAGACTACAATGGCCACTACGGAATTCGGGAAATCTGCGACATCTGCCCTTCGCGGCAATTGAAGGTTTGCAAGGATGCGCATCGTGTCCCCGACGGAGCGGAAATCCATGCCCTGGCGCTGAAGGCGGGCCTCGATACAGATCAGATCACTTGGGACGACCGAAGGATTGTGGTTGCCGAAAGTCATGAACAGCAGCGATACTTCATGCAGCACTCTCTGAATTTCCAGGTTCATGACCGTAATCAACCGCACTACTACGGACGGCACGGGAAGGCTGATATCGGATGGACTTGAGCCGAGAGACCTTCTGGGCGGTAGACGTTGAGGGCAACGGCGTCACCCCGCCGGAAATTGTCGAGATTGCAATTGTCGAAGTACGCGACCTCATGCTGGAGCAACGCCGCATGGAATGGCTCGTCAAGCCCCGAGGGCAGATCTCGCCGCAGGTTACCCGTATCCATGGCATCACCGATGAGGATGTAGCTCGGTCTCCCGACATCGAAGAGATTGCCGATGACGTAATGACCTGGACCAGTGGGGGTAAGATTCTTGGCCATAACGTGAAGGTCGAGGTAGACGCAATTACGCGGGCAATTCCGGAGTGGCGACCGACGATGGCCATCGACACGCTAAAGCTCGCCCGGATCGCCTTACCGGGACGGAGTTCCTACAGCCTTGAGAATTTGGGCGCAGATCTTGGCTTGAGCGAGATCGCGGCGAGGGAGAGCGGCAAGAGGCATCACTCGGCATTGTTCGATTCAATCCTGACAGGCCTTCTTTTCATCCGTCTAGTGTCCGAGCTTCCCATAGGTCGGCGGCAGTCGGCGCTGGCTGACAGCGACATCATGAACTCCAACCAAGGAGAGCTGCTGCTATGAAGCGCCCGTTCAAGATCGGAGTGGCCGGCACGCATTCCACCGGCAAGAGCACCTTAGTGAAGGCTCTCCGTGATCGTCTTGAGGGCCAGGGTTACAAGTTGGGCCAAGTCGATGATCTGGCGCGGCGCGCCCGTGACCTCGGGTTTCCGATCTTGCGAGAGCACACCTTCGAAAGCACGCTCTGGATCATGGCGGAGTGCATGCGGCAGGAAGCCGAGCAGTCCCTTTCTTGTGATATCATCCTGGTTGATCGGCCCGTTCCTGATGCTCTCGGTTATCTAAATGCTGCACTCGCCGTCACCGGCCGGGAAATCGATCCGGCTCGGCTGCTTGCGCTCGAGAGCATAGCGCGTGCCCATATGGGCGAGTATGATGTTCTCGTCGTCACCACGCTCGACACTTCGATCCCGCTGGGAGCTGGTCGTGATGATGATCCGGTCTTCAGAAAAGCTGCATCGGATGCCGTGGCGAGCTTGATCAACGAAGCTCGCCCGGACGCACTGCACATGACTTCTGGCACTCTTGAAGAGATGATTTGGTTGATACTCGGGAAGCTCGAAATGCATTGACCACTGGAATTTCAGTCAGTTGCGACAGGAGTCCCGTGGTTAGGCGGTCAGCCCCCCGGCCGTGGTCTACTTCAGCAGCATCTAAACCGATCAGCAGGCCAATGTCATAGCCTAAATCGGTCGGAAATCTTTCCAGGGGTCGGGGATTAGCTCAATTCGATGGATCACCCGCTCATCACCGCTTTGGATTGCCACTGTCCTCAGTTTATGTGCGCGACGTGATCCGCGCGGCAGTTCTGATATCAGCGATCTGCGTACCGAGAGCTTGAAGACTCTGGCGCATATCGTTGAACACGGGCTGCTCCGCATTGGGGTCACTGATGGTCACAATCGCAGTGAACGGCACGCCTTCCTCGGGCATCACTTCGCCAGCACGGGTCAGATAGTCGACAAACAACCGCCAGTTGGAGGACGCGCCAACGCCTTGCGGAAATGTGTTGGCAAGCACCTTTACAGGGCTCCATTTCAGATCGTGCTCGATCCGCTCCGCTTCTACGGCAGGGGATTGGCGCTTGGAAGGTAGATACAGCGGTTTCAGTTGCCCATTCCATCCGCCACGGGCTTGCTCCTGTTGCAAAGTTGCGTTGATGTTTACGCGGACAAACTCCGCACCGAACCGCGGGTCAAGCGGTGGTGTCGTTACAAGGGTGAGCTTTGCCCGCCCCCGGCACTTTCCACCGGGCCCGACGAGGGAAGCGGGCCACGAGAAGCGGAAGTTGATCTGCTGATCACGCCGAATGCGTGAGGCGAAAACAAGCGTGATCGAGTGCTCGCCGGTTTCAAGTATTCGATCCGCAGATGGCGGCATGCCGAAACCAACCATATGCCGCGCGATTGGGGACAGAGCCTTTTCCTGCAAGGGCACAGGCAACTCGGCGTGATGTACAAGAAGACCGATCAAGGTCTCACGGGAAACTTCACCCTCAATGGCATGATCGAGCACGGCAGCAGTCTTCGCAGCAAGAGGCGAAGCGTAACTTGTCCCGCAGCCGTCAATAATCGTGCCATCTGGCAGAATTGAAAACAGACCGTGACCAAGTGTCGAATGGAGGGAGCCTGCCCCGCCGACATGTGCCAAGTCCGGCTTTACGCCAGCACGCAGACCTGGCCCACGACGGCTGAAACGTGTAGGTGCAAAGGCAACGCAGCCGTCATGGCCGGGCGGATTGAGGGCGGCAACGGCGACGTTTCGGGCACTTTCGGCAGGCGTTAGCAGACCATCGTTACGGGCGTTAGCAAGGCTCGCGAGCGCTGCAGTGGCGTCAGCGGGCCACTCGGTGCGGAGGTCTTGAGGCTGGATGTTACCAGCTGAAATGAACACCACAGCGTTGTTGGCCTCAGCAATTTGGTCCAGTCGCGCTGCGTGGGGACTATATCGATCTGGCGCTGCTGGCTGAAGAATGTTGAGGCTCATGTTGAAAATCCGCACTCCGTGACGAGCATGAGCGTCTGAGACGGCCGCTTCCATCTCGTCGAAGAACTGTGGGAGACCATCAGGATAGTATGACGCAAATGCCCCGGATCTGCTTTCGCTCGGAAACACTGCAACGTCGACCAGTTCTGCGCCATCAGGTTCAGGGCAAATTTCCACTCCATTCAGCGCACCGCCAACAGCAGCAAGGCCTCCGATAAAGGTGCCATGGGCTAGGTCCGTGTCCGCGGCGGCAAGAACGTCCCAGCGGTCGATCACCCAGTCGGCCAGCGCCTCGCTGATACCGCCATCAATGATCCCCATTCTCGGATGGGTACGTCTGCTGTCACGGGGCGGTATAACTATTCCGTCGGGCCGTGTCCGCGGCATTTGGGTAGCAGGAAGAGATGCCCTGACCACTATTCCAGGTAGTTCGACCCGCCGCACAAGTGGATGGCTGTCAAGAAAAGCCAGAAGCCGAGCATGGCGGTTGATGTCGGGATTAAACAAGGCTAGCTCGCGCCGCCGCTCACTGGTCAGAGATTCACTGAGCCGCAGAACTGGTTGATCATTTGACTGATCGAGTCTGACGGACAGGATCGGCTGCTTGTTGCGATGATTTGGTAGCCGCTCAGCTGCAACACCACGGTCAAGTGACTTAAAACCCTCAACAAAACTCTCCACGAGACGCCGATGACCCGCGTCGAGGCGATCCCACTCCGAACGCGGCGGTGGGCTATCAAACAGTTCAACCTGATAACTGCTGCCTGTCATCGGGTTCGAAAGCCAAGCAACGGCCTCTTCGACAGAAAAACTGCGGCGGTCTGATGGCCCGTAGAGCTCGATGCGGTCAATCGCCCCAGCTTCGCTCTTCCTCGCCGACGGATTTGGCTCTTCTCTCTGCTTCTGTTCGTTGAATTTCATCGCAGTGAATGTCTCGGCCCTTGCTATATCGGTCGCGACTTGGAGAAGTGTCTCGGGCCGCGCCTCGACAATCATTACGCCGAGATCGCCCCCACCAACTACGGGAGTCCGATTTGAGCGAAAGAGGCTTACGACAGGACGATGGCTTTTTGCCCAAGCTTCACGTCGCAGAATAACCTTCACGAAGCCAACGTCGCCCTGAGACTGTGCGCTCAGGATACCCGAAATCGTCTTGATCTGACTTATCAAAGCGGTTCGGTGGGCAACAAACTCAGCATCCCTGTGGGCAAAAAAGTCCTTCTTACCTCCGCCTCCTCCAGCCTCACGAGCTTCTTCGTAGTTGTCAGGGTTCAGGATGATCTGGATCGGGCTAGCCATTAAACACCTCGTCTTCTCCGTATTTCACTGCCCGGCCAAGTTGACGGCTCACGGTAGATTTATCTCTACCTGCGATTTCACCGATATCCGCCATTGAGAACCCAAGGGTTGGATCATCGCGCATAGCCCTAAACAAATTGCTAGAATCATCGAACAGCAAAGCGCGACGTTCACTTTTAACGCGCGCGGCATTCAAAGTCGCAAACTGCCGCAAGGTATCAAGCAACCCGCGCCTGTCTTCTTCGCGGACAGTTGTCGCCTTTTTGTATGTTCGCACCAGTGACTCGATCTCTGCCCCAGTTGATCCTTCAGTAAACCAAGCGATCAACTTCAGGTGATTTTCAGGCGCCTTCACCGGGGGCATGAAATGCGCTGCAATTGCCTTTCGCACGTTGAAATCGGGCTTGGGAATCTCGAGCTGAACCTCAAACCGCCGCCAAACAGCGGTGTCCAGCAACTTGGGATGGTTTGTGATCCCTATCGTGAAGCCAATATCACGGCGAAGGTCAAGGTTTTGGAGAAGCGCATTCACCACGCGCTTGATTTCGCCGACCTCCTGCGGATCATCCCGCACCTTTGCAATCGCATCGAACTCATCAAGGAGGAGAACACAGCGATGCCGGTTTGCGAAAGTGAATAGATTTCCTATGTTGCGAGCGGTGGTGCCCAAGAATGAGGAAACCAAGCCATCCAGCTTCACCAGGACGACCGGGAGGTCCAGTTGCTGGGCTATCCACAGAGCAAGTCTGGTCTTTCCGGTGCCTGGCGCACCATAAATTAGACAGGTCTTCGATGGCCGAATGTCGATCTCCGACAAAGCGTCGAAATTTGCCCACTCATCGACGATGGTGCCGATAGCCTCGCTTACTGTCTCGTTAAACAGAGGTGCAGCCGACTGAATGTCTGCTGGGAAAATTACGTCCGCGAGGGCCGCCGCAGTCTCCCTGTCGACCGGAACTGGCGTATTGCGTGAGAGGATCTCGCCAGGCATCTGAGCCTTCGAGCGCTCGATTCGACTTGGCGAAAGCTCGTGGGTTCTTTCTGCTGTCGTCAGGATGCCGGAGAGTGCCGCTGCCTGCTTCGTCTCTCCATCCTTAACTAGCGCATCCCGCAAACGTTCGACTTGCTTGCGAAGCGCCGGCGACGCATCGGCCATGGCTGCTCTGCACAGTGCCTGTACGATAACAAAATGGTCCATGCCACTCCCCTGCGTCTAGATGCACCAAACTGCGCTCAAACTGCATCTACACTACGATTTATCGCAACACAATGAAAAATAGTGCACCCATACTGCCTTCTGATGCACCATCTTGGCGCTTTGTTGCGCACCATCTTCTCCAGCTCGCCTGCGCGGCCCGAACAAGCGAGCTGTGAAGGGGGGCGATCAGAGGGAAGAAATATGGAAGGCGTGTTTGCGATGTCAGCCATTGCAGTTGCAGCGCATTGCATGCACCCGCCTCCACCGGACCCGAGTGGCGCCACCTTCGGCGAGCCGCCAAGGGAGCGCCGCGCACCCTGCTTGCGTTCCATTGGCGCGAGCGCCCGGACGCCTGCGCGGGACAGAATGCGCAGCTGCGAGACGAGAACTCTAACGCGTTACGGCTTTTGGCGCATCGCTACCGACCTAGCTGGGTGTTTTGCTGCGAGGCAAGATGAGCGACAGCTTCCGGGAATGCGGCGAAGCAGCATTTGTCGAGGTCGACGGGCGGCTAAGGGCCGACGTTGCCGGTCAGACGGCGTATGATCGACCTTGGCGCCTGCCGGGCTCTTCCCAAAACTTACCTCACTTTCTTATACCGTCGCTGACGCCGCCATAGAATGCCAATAGGGCGAGGAAGCACGTAGTTTCTATGGTATGGTCAAAGTCGAAGCTTCAAATGCATCTGGAGCGCGTCGTTCCGCGGAGGTGACTGAAGCGGGCTAAATGGTTCGGGGATGGGAGAGAACCGATGTACACTGACTCGCTTCTATGGAAACGCGTTCGTGATCTTTCGCGGGATGGAGATACGATCAGAGGCATTGCGCAAAGAGAAAACCTAAGCCGTAAGACAGTTCGCAAGATGTTGCTGTTTGACCTTCCCCCAATCTTCAAGCGTGCACAACGATCCACTTCGGCCGACAGATATCGGGATGCGGTTCAAGCAATGCTTGCCGAGGAAGCTGAGAAGTCGGAGTCTGCTCGTAGCGTTGCCGAAGTATTCCGATCGTTTCGGATCGAGGCTGGGTACCCGCGCAGTTACAGCACATTTCTGCGCTTATGTCGTAGCCTCCAGATGCCGGAAGTTAACCTGTTGGCCCGATTGGACGGCGCCAAGGGTACTTTTGGTATCCTTACCATCACCGCCGCACCTAAGATCTACCGCCTTTCGATACAGGTGCCGCAAGAGCAGTGTAGAGGACTAAAGTTACAGATCTCCCGCAGCGTTCGTCAGGAACGCGCTCTGGAAACCCGCGAATGGCTCGAAGCACTTCGCGGAGGCAGGTTGGATCGATCTTCGTTCGAAGATGAGCTCGACATCGAAAAACTGCTCTGCATGGTTGATGACGGGCGCAAACGCATTCGCAACAGAGCGTTTGTTATCCTTGCGCACAAGCAGGGGTTTCCCATCAGGCGGATCAGCTCTGCTCTCTCTTTAAGCCGCAACGCGTGCCGACGGTGGTTGAAGATGTATATCGATGGCGATCTCGAAACGCTCGCCACACCTATGGCGAGGCGCACACGCTTGGCAGAGAACGAGGAGCTCAAAGCGGCGGTGTTCCAGCTACTACACGAGCCTCCCTCCGATCATGGTATTAATCGAACTACTTGGACAATGCCCGAACTTGCTTCTGTGCTTGCTGAACACGGCCATCAAGCGAGCCTGCACGTATTGCGTGAGATAATCCACCGCGCGGGATGGAAATGGAAAAAGGCGCGAATAGCACTGACATCCCAGGATCCTGATTACCGGGTGAAGTTGGCTGCGGTTCAGGCGATCCTATCGAAACTCACAGAAGATGACGCCTTTTTCTCAATTGACGAGTTTGGCCCATTTGCTGTGAACATGAAGCAGGGACGGATGTTGACACCTCCCGCGACTGAGCGCGTGATTCCTCAGTGGCAGAAGTCGAAGGGGTGCATGATCATGACCGCCGCCTTGGAGCTGCAAGGCAATCAGATCACTCACTTCTACAGCGAAAAGAAAAACACGGTTGAGATGATCAGAATGATGAAAGTGCTGCTTGAGCAGTATCAAGATCGCAAGACCCTGTATCTCTCATGGGATGCCGCCTCTTGGCATATATCAAAAGCACTGTGCAGCCGGATTGAGGAGCACAATTCGACTGCCGAAGAGTGTGGCAAACCTCGTGTTGAGCTAGCACCTTTGCCGGCAGGTGCGCAGTTTCTCAACGTTATCGAGTCCGTCTTCAGTGGCATGGCACGGGCAATCCTCCACAACAGCAACTATCCATCGGACAGCGAGGCACGACAGGCAATCGACAGGTATTTTTCAGAGCGAAATCAGAATTTTAGATCTCACCCAATGCGTGCTGGCAAGAAAATATGGGGCGCAGAGCGTGTTCCGCCGGTATTTCTCGCCAGCAATAATTGCAAGGAGCCGCTCTGGCGTTAAGGCGTGAGCTGGTTGATCGTTCCTGCCATTGACCGTGCCGGACCACACGTCACCAGAAGGGCCATCACTGAAGCTATAAAGATGGAAAACTGTCGTGGCATCTTCCAATCCCCTGCCTTATCGGACTCGTATGAGCCCTGCGGCTCCGGTCAGGAATGCGCGCCACCAGGGCCCACCAGCCCATTCTGGACCGTTTCGAACCCTGCTGCTTTCGAGCCGCGCCACGCCTCATCGAACGGCCGTCAGATTCCGCGCAACGGGAGCTGGTTCTCGCTGCAGCAGGAACTTGGGCGGCAGCTTCGCAGAGCCTCGACATATACATTTTTGTCGTCCGCAGACGGGGCGCTACGGGCCAATGCCATCACATGGGCCCGTTTTGGTGCCTTGAGTGCGTGCGGTGGAAGGGGGGCGACTGCGCCGAGGCTCGACCTCGTTTACGCGCAGCAAAAAGTCCAGCAGAGCGACCTCTACCGGCTTCAGGCTACTTCACGGAAGCATATTATCCAGCAGAATGGACAATCTGCTGTCATTAATGGAAGATCTATCTGGCACTTGCCATTTATTATTTGGTGGAGCCAAGGAGGATCGAACTCCTGACCTCTTGAATGCCATTCAAGCGCTCTCCCAGCTGAGCTATGGCCCCACCTTGAGGTATCGCTGATATCACATCTGCGATGCGGCGTTATTTAGTCTGGGCTTGGGGGAGGTGCAAGAGGAAAAAGGCGCCTTGCGTCACGAATTGATGGATCGGGTCAGCGGGGGCGTCCGGGGGTAAGCCGCTGATCTGCAGGCGTGTGCCGGCGTGCCTGTTGCGAGGATCCGACGCGGTCAGCGGTTCCTGAAAAACAGTCACGGTTACGTCCGGCGCGAGGGGGAGGGGTGGCTTTCGATGGGGAGTGAGGCAGGCATCGTGCCGCTAAGGCCCGGATCCCGTGCCCGGGCATTTGGTCTTGCCGCAGGACGTGGTGACGGGATCCTTCCGCGATCTGGTTGACAGTCATGCCTGCCTCTCGAAGCCGGAGAGGAGGAGCAGATGACTGCGCGAGGCCGGGACTTTCCGGAAGCTTTCAGGCGTGAGGCGGCTGATCAGTTCACGGGCGGCGGCCTGAGCTCAGGGGCTGTGACCCGTGCGCCTGGCCTGCACGACGGGTTTTTGTCGATAGATGCTGTGGTTCGGGGAGGAGGAGACGAGGGCTTCCTCTTCCAGGTGTCACGCTTTGCAGCAGAAACAGGCTGTTGCACCGTGAGCTACGAAAGCCATGCGCTGGTTCTTTAAAATCAAAAAAAAGCCGCTCCCGATCCGGCCGGATCGGGAGCGGCTTTGATGCAGATCGCCGGTATCAGCGGGTGAATTTCTTGTATTTCACCCGTTTCGGAGCCGCCGCATCGACGCCAAGACGACGGATCTTGTCTTTCTCGTAGTCATCGAAGTTGCCCTCGAAGAATTCGACATGCGCGTCGCCTTCAAAGGCCAGGATATGGGTGCAGAGCCGGTCGAGGAAGAAACGGTCGTGGCTGATGATCACCGCACAGCCCGCGAAATCCTCGATCGCTGCTTCCAGCGCCTGGAGCGTTTCCACGTCGAGATCGTTGGTCGGCTCATCGAGCAGAAGCAGGTTGCCGCCCGATTTCAGCAGTTTCGCGAGGTGGACGCGGTTGCGCTCACCGCCTGACAAAAGGCCGACCTTCTTCTGCTGATCGGTGCCCTTGAAGTTGAAGGCGCCGACATAGTTCCGGCTGGAGATCTGCGCATCGCCGAGATGGATGATCTCTGCCCCGCCCGAGATTTCCTCCCAGACGTTCTTGTCCGGGTCGAGCGCATCGCGCGACTGGTCGACGTAAGACAGTTTCACCGTATCGCCCAGCTTGACGGTGCCCTCATCCGGCTGTTCAAGGCCGACCAGCATCTTGAAGAGGGTCGATTTCCCGGCACCGTTCGGGCCGATCACGCCGATGATGCCACCGGGCGGCAGCATGAAGCTCAGATCCTCGATCAGGAGCTTGTCGCCCATCGCCTTTTTCAGACCCTCGACCTCGATCACCTTGCCGCCAAGGCGCGGGCCGTTCGGGATGACGATCTGGGCCTTGCCCACCCGGTCTTTAAGCGATGCCTCATCGACCAGCTTGTCATAGGCCTGGATACGGGCTTTCGATTTGGTCTGGCGGGCTTTCGCACCCTGCCGGATCCACTCAAGCTCCTTCTCCATGACCTTTTGCTTGGCCTTGTCCTCACGGGCCTCTTGCGCCATGCGCTTGGCCTTGGCTTCCAGCCAGGACGAATAATTGCCCTCATGCGGCAGGCCACGGCCGCGTTCCAGCTCGAGAATCCAGGTCGTGATATCATCGAGGAAGTAGCGGTCATGGGTGACCGTCAGAATGGTGCCCTTATACTCGATCAGGTGCTTTTGCAGCCAGGCGATGGTCTCGGCGTCAAGGTGGTTGGTCGGCTCGTCGAGGAGCAGCATGTCGGGCTCTTCGAGCAAGAGCTTGCACAAAGCCACACGGCGACGCTCGCCGCCCGAAAGGGTCGAGACATCGGCATCATCGGGCGGGCAGCGGAGCGCTTCCATCGCAATGTCGATCTTGCTGTCGAGATCCCAGAGGTTCTCGGCATCGATCTCATCCTGGAGGCGCGCCATCTCATCGGCGGTCTCGTCGGAATAGTTCATCGCCACTTCGTTATAGCGGTCGAGCTTCGCCTGTTTTTCAGCAACGCCCAGCTTGACGTTTTCACGCACATTCAGCGTCTCGTCGAGCTGCGGCTCCTGCGGCAGGTAGCCGACTTTCGCGCCCTTGGCGGCCCAGGCCTCGCCCTGGAAATCCTTGTCGAGGCCAGCCATGACCTTCAGCAGCGTCGATTTACCGGCACCGTTGACACCGACGACACCGATTTTGACGCCGGGCAGAAAGTTCAGATGGATGTTTTCGAAAACCTTTTTCCCGCCGGGATAGGTCTTCGAGACGCCGTCCATGTGATAGACATATTGATAGCTGGCCATGAGGTCGCTCCGAATGGGATTTCCGTGCCGGAATGGGGGCAGGAATTGGGCAGGATTGGCCCTCATGTAGCGATCCGGACGCGCGGGGGCAAGGCGCGCGCGCCGCGAAGCGCCGATCAAACCGGCGCCCGAACCGGCATGTCCCGGGGAATTTCCGGGGGGGAGGCGGGGTGACCGCAGCGCTTAGCGGCCACCTCGCCGGATTGTGTGGCAAAGACCGGGGGGAGGCCGCAGATGCGCGGTTGCGCCGGGGCAATGGCACCGGCAGGATCGCCACGGGGTGAGGCTGGACGGTCCGGGTGATGCAGCGCGGCAATGTGGTAAACGACAGGCAGTGTGCCGGGCCGGAGGGGGGGGCGCGCGGCGGGCGGGCCTCTTGGTGGCCGCGGGCCTTTCTTGTTGCGGCCATGGGGCTTTTTCTGGCCGGTTGCGGCGCGGCGCGTCAGCCCGCTGAGGTGACGCCACAGCCGGAGCACGGGGCGCTCAGCACGACTAAGCCCGTTCCGGGGCCTGCGGCGCTGATCCACGAGGTCGCACGGGGCAAGGGCCGTCCAGAGCGGATCACCTATCTCATCCCAGGTGCGCTTTCGACCGCGCATATTTTCGGGACGCTGCGCCGGCCATCGGGGCCGGGCCATCTGGTGATGGAATACCGCTTTCCGGGGCTCGAAGGCCAGCCGCTCGACCCGCCGATGCGCGTGGCACAGGTCGCGGCTGCCATCGCGCGCCATGCGGCGCAGTATCCCGGCGCCCGGATCGAGATCCTCGGCTTTTCCACCGGCGGTGCTATTGCCATCGAGGCGGCCGGCAGGATCGGACCGCAGCGCTCCGTGCGCGTCGTGGTCCTGTCTGGGGTCACACCTTTCCCCGGTGCCTACGAATCCGGGGCGCGGGGCATGCTGGCAGTGGGCGCGTCGGCGCTGACGGCGGGCTCGCTGGCGCCGCGCGCGGTCTGGGGCGAATATTACAAGGTGCTGCTTTATGGCTATGGCTGGCGCAAGGACCCGACGATCAGGCGCCTGGCCGAACGACGGGCGGCACGGGACCGCGATCACCTGATCCTGCCCGTGAAGGGCCTCGGCCGGGCACATACCGGCGATCTTCTGGGCTGGACCCTGTCGCCTGCCGCCCTCCGGTCGGGGGCCAGTATCCTTTTCCTGCATGGCAGTGTCGATCCGGTGTTTTCCCCGGGCGGGGTGGCGCGGCTGGCGAGACGGCTGGATGCCACCCTCTGCGTTGTGCCCGGCGGCGGTCATCTGATGCTGGTCACTCATCCGCGTATCGTCGGGCGGATCGGGGCCTTCCTGCGCGGCACCTGGCAGGCGGAGGAATGCCGCTGATCGCCAGCGCCGGGAACCCCCGGCGGTTGAACGCGTTAGATCTCTGTCCTGGAACCAATGCGAAAGGAGATCATCATGAAAGGAATTGGCGCCTGGTTGCTGGGTATCCCGATCCCGATCATCATTATTCTCTATCTGTTTGACGTATTCTGATCCGGGTAAGGCCAGACCCTGAGCTCAGGGTTCTCTGACCTGAGGCTTCCCTGACCAGAGCTGGCCTGCCTGACAATGCAGGCCAGCCCTCTGGGCAAGCATGGTGCAAAGCGGCAGCGGATCCGCCGCATGATGATCACCTCACTGCCCTGCAAAGCCCTACAAATGTCCCCGCCACAAATGTCCGAACTGTCCGCACATTATTTGCGGGGAGGGCAGGGTTTGCGGAGCGTTCACAAAGACAGCGGCAGCAGGCCATGGCACTCGTGACATTGATCTCTGGCGGAGTGGTCCGCTTCCTGAATGGCCCCGGCGCGCCGGTCCTCGGCTCAGGGCTTCCAGGCACTCTGCCTCTCTGGATCACTCTCGCGCCCGGGACAACGCTTCTGGCGGGGCTTTACGCACCGCTGCAGCGTCGCGACCTCTGAGCCGACGGGGCCTGAGCCTCTGTCGGTCTGACCCTGGCGTCAGATCTGACCTGCGATGGCAGTAAGGTGACGTCGTGAGCACGCCGTTTTGGACCTGAAGGGCCTTGCCTCTTTAATCGCCGCTCCCCACGCACCCGGCGCCCTTACCCGGGAGGCTTCGGTCTCTCACCCTGAGGCTCCGACCCAGGGCAACCTGCGGCAGATTTCAGGGCGCCGAGGGTGCGGCGGTTGCCCGCCGTGATCCGCCGGTAAACCGCGCAAAGCCCAGCTTTCACTTGCCCTTTCCTGCATTTCGGGGCATAGGACAATTGCGACGTTATCTTCTTTCGACCTGTCTCCGCCAAACGGCCTACAGCCATCGACTAAAAAGCTGACTGCGCCAGTCCGCCACATAACGTGGGCGGAGATACGATCAGGAGAGCTCACGATGGCAAATGGCACCGTGAAATGGTTCAATGAAACCAAAGGCTTTGGCTTCATCGCCCCCGAGGGTGGCAAGAAAGACGTCTTCGTTCACATCACCGCGCTGGAGCGCGCCGGTCTGCGCGGTCTGAAAGACGGCCAGGCTGTGACCTTCGACATCGAAGCCGGCCGTGACGGTCGCGAATCCGCGATCAATATCGCACTGGCATAAGCCTTCAGGCGCCAGTCGAAACAGAAAGGGCGGTCCCGCGGGACCGCCTTTTTTATTTGCATGTCGGGCACTGGTTCAGACCCGTTCTGGAGACAGCCCGGGCAGGGGGGCCTCAGGCGGCTGCCCATCGGGTCAGATCACGCAGCGCATGTTCGCAGCCGATCCGCAGGCTCAGATCTGAAACCGGTGCCCGCAGCAGGATCGGCTCTTCACGGGCGTCTGGGAAGACATGGGTCGGGAAACCGGCGCTGATCAACACCACCGGCAGCCGCGACTGGACCGCCCTGAGGTTGCGCGTGACCACCTGAGCCACATTATCTGCGCCCAGACTGTCGCAGTCGAACACCACCACATCGCAGCCGCCCGGATCGTCGATCACGACCGAGAGTGCAGCGTAAAGCTCGGCTTCGGTTTCGATCCGCCCCCCCAGAGCGCCCAGCCGTGCGGCAAGGGGCGCGGCCTCGGTGCCGGTGACGCAGAGCACCCGAAACGCATGACCGATCCTGACGGCGCCGCCAAAGTCAAAGGAGTGATAAGCCTGCATGGGGAAATTCCGGGGATGTGGGGGTGATCGGATGCCGGGAGGAAATTCACTGTCTCATGTGATCTTGCTGGCTGATTGCGCTGATTTCAGGGGCGGATTCAGGAATTTCCGCGTCAGATCTGCCTTGATGCTGCCATCTTGATTGTGGGGACGGCTCCGTGCAGGCTGCCTGCATCAATGACAGCAGGGAGGCGGAGATGAACCAGCACAGTAATCTGACCCATGAGATCCAGCGCTGTGACCTTGCAGCGGCCTTCCGCTGGACGGTGCGGCTCAATATGCATGAGGCGGTGGCGAACCATTTTTCGCTGGCGGTGAACCCGGGCGGAACCCGGTTTCTGATCAATCCGAACGGGCGGCATTTCTCGCGCATTACCGCCACCTCGCTGGTCGAGATCGACGCGGAAGACCCCGATACAATGCAGCGCCCCGATGCGCCGGACCCGACCGCCTGGGGGCTGCATGGCGCCATTCACCGCGCCTGTCCGCATGCGGTCTGTGTGATGCATGTCCATTCGGTCCATGCGACGGTGCTGGCGGCGCTTGAAGACTCGCATCTGCCTGCCATCGACCAGAATTCCGCGATGTTCCATGGCCGCCAGGTGGTTGATGGCCATTATGGCGGCATGGCATTCGAAGAGGAGGGCGCGCGCTGCGCCGAACTGCTCGCGGATCCCAAGATCCACACGCTGATCATGGGCAATCACGGTGTGCTGGTGATCGGCCGTTCGGTCGCCGAGGCCTTCAACCGTCTCTATTATTTTGAACGCGCCGCCGAGACCTATATCCGCGCGCTGTCGACCGGGCGGCCCTTGCGGCTGATGTCGGATGCGGTGGCGGAAAAGACCGCCGCTGAATGGGAGGCCTATCCCGGTTTTGCCAACGCCCATCTGTCCGAGATCCGCGCGATCCTCGACCGCGAGGAACCCGATTACGCCGGCTGAACTGAAACGGCCCGCCTGGTGACTGGCGGGCCGTATCTTTTGGCCGGATCAGTTGCCTGCGCCGGCCTTGCCGATCCCGGTCTGGCGGCGGTGTTCCAGGACGCCTTCCAGCCAGCCCAGCTCCATCTCGGGCACCGAGGACAGAAGCAGGTCGGTGTAATCGTCGAAGGGCGGTGCCAGCACATCGCTTTTCTGCCCGTAGCGCCGCACCTCGCCCTTATACATCACCGCGATCTTGTCAGCGATGGCGCGCACGGTTGCCAGGTCATGGGTGATGAAGAGATAGGCCATCCGCGTCTCGGCCTGCAGCGCGAGCAAGAGCTTCAGAATCCCGTCGGCCACCAGCGGATCAAGCGCAGATGTCACCTCATCACAGATGATCAGCTTCGGTTTTGCCGCCAGCGCCCGCGCGATGCAGACGCGTTGCTTCTGGCCGCCCGACAGTTCCGCCGGGTAGCGGTCGGCAAAGCCCTTGCCCATCTCGATCTGATCCAGCAGCTCCTGCACCCGCTTGTCGCGCGCGCTGCCTTTCAGGCCGAAATAGAACTCCAGCGGCCTGCCGATGATGGTTCCGACCGTCTGGCGCGGGTTCATCGCGGTATCTGCCATCTGATAGATCATCTGGATCTGGCGCAGATCGTCGCGCGTGCGTCCGGCAAAGGCCTGCGACAGCTGGCGCCCGTCAAAACTGATCCGGCCCTTTGACGGCGGCAAGAGGCCGGTGATCGCCCGCGCCAGCGTTGATTTGCCCGACCCGCTTTCGCCAACCACCGCGAGCGTCTGCCCCGGCGGCAGATCAATCGTGATATTCTTCAGCACATCGAAATTGGTCCCAGCGTAGCGCGCCGTGACGCAGTCGATTTTCAGAAGCGGCGCGGCCTCGGGCTTCTCATCGTGTTCGATGCTGCGGACGGAGACGAGGGCTTTGGTATAATCCTCGCCGGGGTGGTTGATGATCTGATCGGTGGTGCCGAGTTCGACCTTGCGGCCATGACGCAGCACCATGATCTCGTCTGCCACCTGCGCCACCACGGCGAGGTCATGCGTAATGTAAAGGGCGGCGACACCTGTATCGCGGATCGCCTCTTTGATCGCGGCCAGAACGTCGATCTGGGTGGTCACATCCAGCGCCGTGGTCGGCTCGTCAAACACCACCAGATCAGGCTTCGGGCAAAGCGCCATCGCCGTCATCACCCGCTGCAGCTGCCCGCCGGAAACCTGATGCGGATAGCGGTTGCCGATGGTCTCGGGCGAGGGCAGGCCGAGCTTGCGAAACAGGGTGATCGCCCGTGCCTGGGCCTCGGATTTCGACATGAGGCCATGCGACAGGCAGGTCTCGATCACCTGATCCATCAGCCGTTTCGACGGGTTGAACGAGGCGGCCGCCGATTGCGAGACGTAAGTCACCTCCTTGCCCCTGATCTTGCGCAGGCTGGCAGGGGAGGCCGTACGGATCTCGCGCCCGTTCAGCAGGATCTCGCCCCCGGTCAGCCGCACGCCACCACGGCCATAGGACATGGAGGAGAGGCCAATGGTCGATTTCCCGGCGCCGGATTCGCCGATCAGCCCCAGAACCTTGCCCTTTTGCAGCGTCACATCGACGCCATGCACCAGGGTCACGTTCTTTGGCGGCTCGCCCGGTGGGTAAGACGTGGCCTCGATCACGAGACCACGGATTTCAAGCAGCGGCCCGTCATGGTGTTTTGGTTTGGCAGCACTCATCCGCGGCCTCCTTTCAGGCTGGAAGTGCGCGACAGCACCCAGTCGGCCACCAGGTTGACCGAAATCGCGAGCGCGGCAATCGCCAGCGCCGGCACCATCGCCGCCGAGATCCCGTAGGTCAGCCCGTCCTTGTTTTCTTTCACCATGCCACCCCAGTCCGCCAGCGGCGGCTGCACGCCAAGGCCAAGGAAGGAAAGCGTCGAGATGAAGAGAACCGCGAAGATGAATCTGAGGCCGAATTCAGCGACCAGCGGCGACAGCGCATTGGGCAGGATCTCGCGAAAGATCACCCAGGTGCCTTTTTCCCCGCGCAGGCGCGCCGCTTCGACATATTCCATCACCGCAATATCCATCGCGACCGCGCGGGCGAGACGGAAGACGCGGGTTGAATCGAGCACCCCCATCACAAGGATCAGGACCGTAAGGTTCAGCGGCAGGACGGACAGCAGCACCAGCGCCACGATCAGCGACGGGATCGCCATCATCAGATCGCAGATGCGCGACAGGATCTGGTCGGTCCAGCCACCCTGGACTGCCGCCATGAAGCCAAAGAACGACCCCATCGAGAACGAGATGACCGAGGCCGCGAATGCGACAAAAATCGTTATCTGGCCGCCTTTGATCAGCCGCGAAAGGATGTCGCGGCCAATCGTGTCGGTGCCGAACCAATGTGTGGCAGAGGGGCTTTCCCACTGGCCTCCGACGGGGAGATCATAGGCATAGGGCATGATCAGATCGGCGAGGATAGCCGAAAACACAAAGATGCCGGTAAGGACAAGGCCGATAAGGGCTGAGGGCGGTATTCTCATTTCGGGTGCCTCAGTCTCGGGTTGGCGATGATCGAGGTCACATCGGCGATGATGTTCAGCCCGATATAGACGGCGGCGAAGATCAGCCCGACGGCCTGCACCACCGGCAGGTCACGTTTGGTCACATGGTCCACGAGATACTGGCCTAGCGCATTGTAAGAAAACACCACCTCCACGACGACGACGCCCACGACCAGGTAGGCGAGGTTGATCGCCACCACCGAGATCACCGGCGCGATCGCATTCGGGAAGGCATGTTTCCAGATGATTGTCATGGGCGAGAGGCCCTTGAGCTCTGCCGTCTCGATATAGGCCGATTGCATGACATTGAGGATCGCGGCGCGCGTCATCCGCATCATATGCGCGAGCACCACCATCACGAGGACGATGACCGGCAAAGCCACGGCCTGCAATTTCGCCCAGAAGCTCATGCCGGGAAAGACGATGGCGACGGGCTGGAAGACCGGGAAGACGATCGTGAGCAGGTAAATCACGAAATAGGCGGCGACAAATTCCGGCAGCGAGATCGTGGTCAGGGTGATCGCCGAGATCACCTTATCGGGCCAGCGCCCGGCATAGCGGGCGGCGACCGCGCCAAGGATCAGCGCCAGCGGCACCGCGATCACCGCGGCACATCCTGCCAGGAACAGCGTATTCCCCAGGCGTTGCCCGATGGCCTGCGCGATATCGACACCATTGGTGAGGGCCTTGCCCAGATCGCCGGTCATCACCCCGCCGAGCCAGTTGAAGTAGCGCGTCAGCGCGGGCTGATCGAGCCCCATCTGCGCGCGCAGGTTCTCCAGCGCCTGGGGGGTCGCGGACTGGCCGAGAATGGCCTGTGCCGTATCACCGGGCAGGGCCTCGACGCCGAGGAAGATCACCGCCGAAACTGCCAAAAGCAGCACGAGGCCCAGCGCGATGCGCTGGACCAGAAGTTTCAGGATTGGATGCACCGATGCGTCCTCAGACCAGCCAGCACTTGGACGGAGCGCGGTAGTTCATCATCTCGGCATTCGGATCGTCCACCCAGCCGCCGATTTCCGCGGACCGGATCCCCGCCACGAATTCGTTGAACATCGGCAGGATCAGACCGCCCTCGTCCCGGACAATATGCGCCATTTCCGAGTAATCGGCCTTGCGCTTGGTCTCATCCAGTTCCGCCCGTGCCGCCAGCAGCAGCTCGTCGAATTTGGCGTTCTTAAACCTGGTGTCATTCCATTCCGCAGTGGACAGGTAAGCGGTGGAATACATCTGATCCTGGACCGGACGCCCTCCCCAATAGCTGGCGCAGAAGGGCTGCACATTCCAGACATTGGTCCAGTAGCCGTCATCGGGCTCAAGCTGGATCTGCAGCGGAATGCCGGCGGCCTGGGCCGAAGCGGCAAAGAGGTTCGCCGCATCAACCGCGCCGGGGAAAGCACCCGGTGCCGTGCGCAGGATGATCGGGCTGCCGTCATGGCCGGATTTGTCATAAGCCGCCTTGGCCGCCGCCGCGTCATATTCGCGTTGCGGGATGCTGTCGTCGAACAGCGGATAGGCCGCATTGATCGGGAAATCATTGCCCACAGAGCCAAGCCCGCCGAGCACCTTTTCCACCATCTCGTCGCGCTTGACCGCAAGCTTCAGCGCCATGCGCAGATCGTTATTGTCAAAGGGCGCGGTGTCGACATGCATGATAAAGACATAGTGGCCGCGACCAACCGCGCGCCGCACTTCGACGCCTGGCGCACCCGCCAGCAGCTGCGCGATTTTCGGGTCGATCCGGTTTATGATATGAACCTGACCCGATTGCAGCGCGGCAGTGCGGGCGGTGTTGTCGTTGATCGAAAGAATCTCGACCGTATCTGCGTGACCCGTATTCGGATCCCAGTGGTTCGGGTTCTTTTGCAATACGTAGCGGACGCCCGGCTCGAAGGTCTCAAGGATATAGGGGCCGGCACCGATACCGGCATTGGGATTGTCGTATCCGCCACCGGGCTGGATGATCAGGTGGTAATCGGTCAGCAGGTAAGGAAGGTCAGCCGAAGGCGCATCAAGCGTCAGCGTCAGCTTGTCGCCTTCCGCCTTCATATCGGTAATGCCCTTGACGATCCCGAGCGCGCCCGACTGTGCCTGTTCATCGGTATGGCGTTTGAAGGTCGCAAGCACGTCTTCGGCAGTGACCGGCGCTCCGTTCGAGAAGGTCACCCCCTGGCGGATCTTGAAGGTCCAGACTTTCGAATCCGGGCTCGACGAGACCTCTTCGCCAATCCGGAAATCAATGGTTCCGTCCGGCTTCATATCAACGAGCTGCTCGCCCCATTGCGCATTGCCGACCTGCGGCACGACCGAAGCCGCCAGCGCCGGATCGAGCGTATTGGTGCTTTCGCCGCCTGCCAGGCCCACACGGAGGGTGCCGCCCTTTTTCGGCTCGGCCAGGGCCGCTTTGGTGAACAGCGCCGAGGCCAGCGCGGCAGAGACGCCCATCGCGGTGGTCCGGCCGATGAATTCGCGGCGGTTCATTTTGCCGGCGCGGGCACGGGCGACCATCCAGTCGAGTTTCTCGGACATTCATTTTCTCCCTGTCGGTTTTCTGTCGGTTTTTTTCCGGTCCGCCTTTTGGCATCACCGGATTCTGTTTTTGATTATTGAGTCAATAAAAGCGTGAAGCGCGGCATCGGGCAAATGTTTTCGTTGCGGACAAACCCTGCGGTTGTCCGTCGAGACCAGACAGAGGCAGATGCCCCGGAATATATCAGTCTCTGGTTGTCCATGCTGGCCGCACCTGTTCCGGCACAACCGCGATGATGTGAAAGATGAGGCGGGGCAAAGCTGCCCCCGGGCCAGGCCCGTCTGTCTTCAACCATATTGCGGCAAACATAAACGCGCGCCGTCCAGGAATGCAACCCATTGGCAGAAAAGACGTTCCTGGCGGCGTTTTCGTCAGCACAGCAAGGGCCGGGCCGATCCTGTCTCTGTTGGCATGGCACCTTTGCGGGCGATCTTGCCCGTTTTGCCTCGGTGATGCTGCCTTGCCCGGAATGCGTCATGGCTGCCTTTCAGAAGGGAGCGCGTAAGCCCGAGTAAATCCACGATCCTTCCGAAAAGTAGCCTGAAAGCGGCAGGTCTTTGTCTGAGAACGCCCTCGCGCCCGGAGGGAGCCGGAAATGATCTTGCGCCGCATCGGAACACGCGCCACCAAATTGCGAAATCAATACCGTCTGCAGGGGAATGAAGATGAATGCGCGTCCGAATATTCTGATCCTGATGGTCGATCAGCTGAACGGAACGCTGTTTCCCGATGGCCCGGCCGCCTTCCTGCATGCGCCCAATCTCAGGAAGCTCGCGGCGCGCTCGGTGAGATTCGCGAACAGCTATACCGGCAGCCCGCTTTGCGCGCCGGGGCGGGCTTCGTTCATGTCAGGCCAGCTGCCGCGCCGTACCCGCGTCTATGACAATGCCGCCGAATTCACCTCGGATATCCCGACCTATGCGCATCATCTGCGCCGCGCCGGCTATCAGACTGCGCTCTCGGGCAAGATGCATTTTGTGGGCCCCGATCAGCTGCACGGGTTTGAAGAACGCCTCACGACCGATATCTACCCCGCCGATTTCGGCTGGACGCCCGACTATCGCAAGCCGGGCGAGCGGATCGACTGGTGGTATCACAACCTGGGCTCGGTCACCGGCGCGGGCGTGGCCGAGATCACCAATCAGCTGGAATATGACGATGATGTCGCCTTCCAGGCGGTGCAGAAGCTTTACGACCTCTCGCGCGGAGGGGATGCGCGGCCCTGGTCGCTGACCGTCTCTTTCACCCATCCGCATGACCCCTATGTCGCGCGCCGCAAATATTGGGATCTCTATGAAGGCGCCCCGGAATGCGAGCCGCCCGGGACCATCCCTTTTGACCGGATGGACCCGCATTCAAAGCGTCTGATGGAGGCCTGCGATTTCCGCGCCTTTGACATCACACCCGACCATATCCGCCGCGCCCGTCAGGGCTATTTCGCCAATATCTCCTATATCGACGACAAGATCGGCGAGATCCTCGATGTGCTCGACGCCACGCGCCAGGAGGCGGTGGTGTTCTTCGTCTCAGATCACGGCGATATGCTGGGCGAGCGGGGCCTGTGGTTCAAAATGAACTTCTTCGAGGGCTCGGCGCGGGTGCCGCTGATGATCGCGGCGCCGGACCTTGCGCCGGGTCTCGTGGAAACCCCGGTCTCGACCATCGACGTGACGCCGACGCTTTGCGCGCTGGCAGGGATCGATATGTCAGAGGTGATGCCCTGGACGGCAGGATTCGATCTTTTGCCGGTCGCCGCAGGGGCAGCGCGCGGCCCTGTTGCGATGGAATATGCGGCCGAGGGCTCGATCTCGCCGCTGGTCTGCCTGCGTGAGGGGGCCTGGAAATACATCCGCTGCGCCGCAGATCCCGATCAGCTTTATGATCTCGCCCATGACCCGCTGGAGCGCCAGAATCTGGCCGGTGACCCACGCGCGGCTGAGGTTCTGGCCTGGTTCCGGGCCGAGGCCGACCGGCGCTGGGATCTGGCCGCCTATGATGCAGAGGTGCGCGAAAGCCAGGCCCGGCGCTGGGTGGTTTATGAGGCATTGAGGAACGGGGCCTGGTTCCCCTGGGATCATCAGCCGCTCCGCGCCGCATCCGAGCGCTACATGCGCAACCACATGGATCTCAACGTGCTGGAGGATTCCAAACGCTTCCCGCGCGGCGAATGATCCCTCGCCCGGCAGCCGTGTTTTCAGCAAATGTTCACAATGCTGTTATCAGGTAGTCCCGTTCCGGCGGCTGTGCGATCCGCGCCGGATAAGGTAAACACAGGCGGCATAACCGGGGGAATCGGTCCGTGATTTCAAGACGTGGATTGCTTGCGGCGATGCTCGCCAGCGCGGCGCTGCCAGCTTGCGGCGAGGTGATGACCTCTTCGCCGCGTCCGAAGCTCAGAGGCGATGGCCGCGGCGACGGCAAAGCGGCACCGGGGCAGAAAGCCGCTGTGACCACCGATGCCGAGGCGCTTGTCCAGGCGGCGAAACTGACGGGAACGGTTGGTTTCGTGCTGATGGATGCAAAGACCGGCGCGGTGCTCGAGGGGCGCGAAGCGGGGACAGCTCTGCCGCCGGCCTCGGTGACCAAGGCAG
Organism: Pseudogemmobacter sp. TB195; assembly: GCF_058313095.1. Taxonomy (NCBI): domain Bacteria; kingdom Pseudomonadati; phylum Pseudomonadota; class Alphaproteobacteria; order Rhodobacterales; family Paracoccaceae; genus Pseudogemmobacter; species Pseudogemmobacter sp. TB195. The sequence goes on along the minus strand of NZ_JBZEGG010000006.1, from coordinate 49,229 downwards.
TCACCGCGCTTTATGCGCTGGAAAGGCTCGGGGCAGGGCGGCGCTTTGCGACCCGTCTTCTGGCCACCGGCCCGGTCCAGGGCGGCGTGATCCAGGGGGATCTGGTTCTTGCGGGCGGCGGCGATGCCACGCTGCAGACCGATCAGCTGGGCGATCTGGCGGCACGGCTGGCCAAACGCGGCGTCAGGGGCGTCTCGGGGCGGCTGCTTTATTGGGAGGGCGCGCTGCCCTATGCGGCGCGTATCGCCGCTGATCAGCCGGACCAGGTCGGCTATAACCCGGCGCTTTCGGGGCTGAACCTGAATTTCAACCGCGTGCATTTTGAATGGAAAAAGGCCGGCGCCGACTGGTCGGTCGCGATGGATGCCCGGGGCGAGCGGTTTATCCCCCAGGTCTCGATGGTCGGGATGAAGGTCGCCAGCCGCGAGACCCCGCTTTATACCTATAAGGGCGGCGCTTCGCGCGAGGACTGGACGGTCGCCTCCGGCGCGCTTGGCAAAGGTGGCTCGCGCTGGCTGCCGGTGCGGCTGACCGGGCTTTACACCGCCGAGGTCTTCCGCACCCTCGCGAAAGCCCAGGGCGTGACCCTGCCCGAGGGCCAGGCGGTCCAGGCCCTGCCGCGCGGCGATGAACTCGCCCGGGTGGAAAGCGAGGCGCTTCCCGAAGTCCTGCGCGGCATGCTGCGCTGGTCCACGAATATCACCGCCGAATGTTCGGGGCTGAGTGCCTCGGGCGCCGGCAATATCGCCGAATCGGGCCGGGCCATGACCGCCTGGGTGCGGCAGAGCTTTGGTGTCGGCGCGAGCTTTGCCGACCATTCGGGCCTCGGTGGGGCTTCACGGATCTCGGCGCAGGATATGGCGCAGATCCTGCTCCGCGCAGCCCGTGACGGGCGCGGGCTGAAGCCGATCCTGCGCGATGTCGGCATGAAAGACGCGCAGGGCAAGGTGATCAAAGGCCATCCGGTCAAGGTCATGGCGAAATCCGGCACGCTGAATTTCGTCTCGGCTTTGGCGGGCTATATTACCCCGCCAGGCGGGCGCGAGATGATCTTCGCGATCTTCACCGGAGACCCGGCCCGCCGCGATGCGGTTCCGGTCGCCGCGCGCGAGAACCCGCCCGGATCCGAAGCCTGGATCAGCCGCTCGCGCAAGCTCCAGGGGCAGCTGATCAGCCGCTGGGCCTCGCTTTACGCCTGACATCAAGGGCGCGGGGGACCCCGCGCCCTGTTTTACCTGTCTGCCCCTGTCTGTGTTGCGAGGCGCCCCCCTATTTTGCGAGGCTCTGCGCCAGTCGCATCAGGGTCACCGCTTCGATCCGGTAGCCGAAGTCATCCTCACCCCGCGCGGCCACCGCAAGTTTGATCGCATCGCCGTAACCCCAGTCGCCGGTATAGGCCGAACCCTGCAAAAGCTGGCCAAACCCGGCAATCGCTGCCGCGAAACGGGTCTCATCCGAGGCCGGTTCCATCCCGGTGATCGGGGTTTCCTTCAACTGAGAGATGCTTTCCCCCGGCTCTTTCCAGCGCAGCCGCAAAAAGCCCATCTCATCACTGCCGCCGCCGGTCACCGCCCCGGAGGAGCCATAGCGCAGCGGGTCATTTTTCAGGCCCGCCGAACCCGGCGCCGTCACCTCATAGATCGCCGTGACTTGAAGACCCGCACCGATCTCGCCGGCATCGACCTTGTCATTGTTAAAGTCTTCCCGCGCCAGCGCCCGGGTCTCATAACCGATAAGCCGGTATTCCGCGACCTGGGCCGGGTTCCACTCGACTTGCACTTTTACATCATCTGCAATCGGGAAAAGCGCCCCTGTCAGCTGGTCAACAAGCACTTTTCGCGCTTCTGACAGGCTGTCTATATAAGACGCTGTGCCATTGCCGTTCTGCGCCAGCGCCTGCATCACCGCATCATCCAGATTGCCGCGCCCAAAGCCCAGCACCGAAAGATAGGTGCCGCCGGCGCGCTTTTTCGCGACATAGGCCTCAAGCCCCTCAGGGTCCGAGACCCCCACGTTGAAATCGCCATCGGTTGCCAGCAGGATGCGGCTGACCTCGCCATCGCCCGCCATTTTCGCGGCCAGTTGGTAGGCGAGCTCCAGCCCCTCAGCCCCGGCGGTCGAGCCGCCCGCCGACAGGCTGTCCAGCGCGCTCAGGATCTTGTCACGCTCGCCCGCCGGGGTTGGCTCCAGCACGGTGCCGGCGGATCCGGCATAGGCGACGATGGCGACCTGATCCTCGGGCCGCAATTCGGGCAGCATCAGCGCGAGCGACTGTTTCAGCAGCGGCAGCTTGTTCATGTCCTGCATCGATCCCGAGGTATCGACAAGGAAGACGAGGTTCAGGGCCGGCCGGGCGGCGATCTCGGGCAGTGCGCCCTGGAGGCCGATGGTCACCAGCCGCGTGTCGGGGTTCCAGGGCGTCGGCATCACCGCGATTGTGGTGGCGAAAGCCTCGCCCCCTTCGGGCGCGGCGTAAGCATAGGGGAAATAATTCACCATTTCCTCGACCCGCACCTGATCCGGTGCGGGCAGCATGCCTGCGTTCAGCGTCGAGCGGATCACCGACCAGGAGGCCGTATCGATATCGGTCGAAAACGTCGAAACCGGTTCTTCCACGGTGACCCTGACCGGATTGGCCGCCGCATTGGCATAGTCCTCGGTCGCGGGGGCAGGGGCAGGCAGATAGGCCATGTCTCCGGCGGGCATGATGCCGTTCGAGACGCGCAGACGTGCCTCATTCATCGGCTGCGAGGGAGCCTCCATCAGCATCTCGTCTGCAGAGGAGGCCTCAGCCGCATATTCAGCCCTGCCGCCAGGAGCGGCCTCTTTCGCAGCCCGCGCGGCGGCCTCCGGTCCCGGATTTTCTGGCTGGGGGGCTGGTTTTGGCGAGCCGTCCTGAGCAGGCACCTCATCGGCGGCAATCTTTGCTGCGGCCTGCGGTGCGGGGTCTGGCGCCGTGACGACCGGCTCTTCCCCGGCTATTTCGGTCTGGGAGGATGCGGTAAGCGCCGGTTCGGGGGCAGGCGCATTCTGGGCGGGGATATCGCCGCCCGGACTTGCCGTGCCGGTGACGCCGGTCGTGCCGCCGCCGATCCCGGGAATATTGCCCAAAGGCAGGAAAATCGCCACGCCGACCACCAGGGCCGCCGCCGAAGTCGTTGCCAGCAAGGCCGGCTTTGAGCTGAGAAATTTCATCATCTGTCGCACTCCGCCAAAGAAGCCCGCCTGCCGGGGCGCATCTGCCCCCGGGCGGTCTTCCTTGTGACGCGACGCCTCTGCCGATCCCTGGAGCCGGTCGAAATTTTCCATCGCCAGGGCCAAAGCACGGGTGCGGGCCTCGGGGTCCGAAGCCGGCGCGCGTTTCAGCGCTGCATGCAGATCGTTCAGCTCATCGGTCATTTTCCGACCTCTCTTGCCGCGATCACCCGCAGGCGTTTTTTGACCTCTGACATCCGCCAGCTGATGGTGCCCTCGGTCACGCCAAGAACCTCTCCGGCCTGGGCCTGGGTCATTTCCTCGCCCAGGACCAGCGCCACCGTGTCCCTGAGTTCAGAAGACAGCTGCGCCATGGCCTGATGCAGCCAGATCTCGGCCTCGCGCCCGGTTTCGATCTCGTCCTGGCGCGCGATCTCCCAGTCCCCCCAGCCCTCGGCGGCCTTTGAGCGCGTTGCCTGGCGGCGGCGCTGGTCATGGGCGGCATTGACCACCACGCGGTATAGCCAGGTGGTGAACCGCGCCTCAGAGCGCCAGTTCCTGAGTTTCACCGGCAGCGCGGCGCAGATGTCCTGCGCCAGATCCTCGGCGTCAGAGCGGTTGCCGCTCAGCCGCCAGGCCAGGCCGAAAATGCGGTCATAATGCCGTGCAACCAGGGTCGCAAAGGCCGCGCGGTCGCCTTCGGCCGCGGCGCTGGCAAGGGTTTCGTCGGGCGTATCCATCAGCATGGTGCTAATCAGACGCGGCCCGGCTGGCAATCCCTGGAGGCGCGGGACATTTTTTTCCGCAGCGGCCTTCTGGTCCCGCAGTTTTGCCGCCTTGTCGCGCCGGCGGCTTTGCAGCAGGCTCGCCCGCGCGGAACCTCGCCGCAGCTTTTGGCAGACCACTCCGCTGCCCCAGGGAGAGATGACATGGTCCGCGTTGCGCGTTTCGCACTTGTTCAGGCCGTTTTGCTGCTGGGCGCTGCCATGCTGACGGCTTTTCTGGTCACCTTGCCGGCTTTTGCCGAAGAGGCGGGGCTCGAACGGGCGTCTGTCCCGGAATGGGTGGATTATCTTCCTGATATCACAGCGCTTTCCGGTATCGGAAGCGACGAGACCGACCGCCCGCGCTATCTGCTGAGGGAAATGCAATTCACCTGGGAGGGCGGCAGGCGCCAGATCTGGGAACGCCAGGTGATCGAGATGGCCACCGAAGGGGCCGCCACCGAAGCCGGTACACAGATCTTCGACTATAACAGTGCGCTTGAGGATTTTACGCTGACGGGCGCCTCACTCTGGCGCGATGGCGAGGAGATCCAGCTCTGGAACACACCGCAAATGGCGGTCGAGCTGTTCAGCGCAAGCTATGAGGCCAGCCCGCTCAATCCGCAGTATTTCGTCATGATGACCTTCCCCGGCCTGCGCGCCGGGGACAGTCTCGATCTGTCTTTTCTGCGCAGATCGCGCCCCGATCTGTCGGATCCGGAGCGCGGGCTTGACCTGGAGGCGGTGGCGCCGCTGCAATTCGACGACCGCGTCACGCTTGCACGGGCCGTGGTGAACTGGCCGGCGGGGCGAGAGATTTTCACCCCGGCCTTGCCCGATGAGGTGACGCTGGCAACCGGGCCGGTTGCGGGCGGGGGCACGCGCTATGACTATCAGCTTTTCGATTTCATCACGCCCCCGGGCGAAGAACTTGTGCCTTCATGGGTCGATGAACGCGCGGTGTTGCGGGTCAGCGGCGATCGTGACTGGGGACGGATCGCGACCATATTGGCGGGCCATTATGCGGCGGACTGGCCGCTTGGCCCCTGGCAGGCGCGGGTCGATGCGCTGCGCCCGGCCGATGGGGGCGCGATCACGACCAACGAGATCGCGGCCGCGCTTTTGCTGGTGCAAAACGAGATCGGGGACAGCGGCGTTCCCGGGGTGACTGGCAGGCGGCTGATGACCCCGCCCGCGGAAGTGGCGCTGAGGGGGCTGGGTTCGGCTGCGGAAAAGGCATTGCTCTTGCGGAGCATGTTGCGGCGGCTGGGGGTCGAGGCCGATGTTGCGCTGACCAGCTTTGACTATGGCCGCGCCCTTGACCGGCTGCCACCGTCGATGGCCTTCCTCGATCTGGCGCTGGTACGGGTGGAGCTGGAAGGGCAGGTCTGGTGGCTCGACCCGTCCCGGCCGCCGCAAGCGGCGCGGCTCGAGGCCATGAGCCCTCCCGATTTCGGCTTTGCGCTGCCGCTGGTGGCGGGCATCACGCAGCCGCTGGTGGCGGGCATCACGCAGCCGGTGGTGATGGAGGCGGAACCTGCCGCGATCTGGACCAGCGATGTGAAGGAGACCTGGCGTTTCACCCCGGCGGGCCTGTTTCTCGACGTGGCCTCAGAACATCGCGGCTCTGCCGCCGATGATCTGCGCTACCGCTATACCGAGCTTGGGATCGGGGACATTTCCGCCGAACTGCTCGGTTATTACCAGATCGTTTTTCCGCAGATGGCCATGATCCGGGAGCCCGATTTCACCGATGATGCGGAAAACAACATCGTGCGGATGCATGAGCGCTATTTCCTGCCGGCTTCGGTCATCAGGGATGAGGGGGTAATGACAGGGTTTGCGCTGACAGCCGAGGATTTCACCGCGCAATTCCCGGCGGGCGGGGCAGATTATCTTCGTTCCAGCCGGCGGAAATGGCCGATGATCGGGCTGAGCCCCGGCCATTACCGGCATCGGGCCGAGCTCCGGGGCCGTTTTGGCAGGCTGACGCCTCCGCAGGCGGTCCAGCTTGAGAATCCGGCTTTCAGCTACAGGCTTGAGGGGGCGGCGCCAGGGCCGGGCCAGCTGGTGCTGCAATGGGATTTCACCGCCATGTCGACGGATATCGCGCTGAGCGATCTGCCCAAAGTGCTGGACGACGCACAGACAGTCCATGAGACGACCTGGTTCAATTACGATCTGGATTAGGGGCGGGGCAGGTCTGACCTGAGTCCACCCCTCCATCGGGCAGGATGAAGGGGGGCGCCCGGTCCCGGATCTCAAAAGATCGTACTCCGGTTCCTGTCCTCTGGCCGGCCGGGGGAATTGCCGGCCAGAGGCCCGCCCGGGTCTCATCCGCCACTGCTCGTTTTCACGAGCGGGTTTCTTATGCCCGCCCGCTGTAACCCGCCGCAGCGGAGCCTGAGATCAGGCCGGGTTCAGAACAACAGCCCGTCATAGACGGCAAAGGCGCCGCCAGTGGTGCGCAGATTGCCGGAGGCGCCTGAATCACGCGCCCAGGCCGAAACGGCGTTATACGTGCCGGTGCCGAACACGCCATCGATGCCGCCATTGTAATATCCGGCGCGACGCAGCTGGCGCTGGATCGCTTTGCGTTCGCCAGGGCTATAGGTGTTGAACGCCTGGCCCGCCGGTGTCGAATAGACCGAGCTGTAGCTCTTGGTACTGCGGCGCGGCTCGCGGTAGACCGGCGCGGGCTCATAGTAGCGCGGCTGTTCAACATAGCGTGGCTGTTCGACATAGCGGGGGGGCTGGTGATCCCGGCGGTGCTGACCGTTCTGGATCAGCTGGTCGACGATGATCGCCGTGGCAACGCCGGCGACGAAACCCTGTTCCTTTTTGCCCCAGGCAAGCGCGGGCATCGAGGTCAGCGCGACCGAGGCGGCGGCCAGCGCCGCTACAATACCGGCCCGGAATTTGCCGCGTTGGTTTCTGGCGGTCCCGCTTTTGACGGTTTGATGTCTGTCATAACTGGTAACAGGCAGCATGGCATGTCCTTTCCTGGATTGGCCTGCGCTCTCCTCTCCGGTCGTGCAGAGAACCGGATCGGGGCGCGATGGGTCAAATCTGGGCCAGAGATGTCTGACAGGCAAAAACGCCCCGTTGATATCAGATAGCAGCCCTGAAATCAGGGGCTTGGCGAAACAGGAAAGGGGGCGCCCCGGCGCCCCCTTGAGTCTTTCAGATCCCTTCATCCTCCGGACATCCCAAGAGGCGGCGCCCATTGATGTCCGGGGGCCAGATGCCCCAGGCAGGCTGGCTCAGACGCTGAGGCAGATATACTTCATTTCGAGATAGTCTTCGGTGCCGTGATGGCTGCCTTCGCGGCCGAGGCCCGATTGTTTGACGCCACCGAACGGCGCCTCTGCAGTCGAGATCAGCCCGGTATTAACGCCCACGATGCCATATTCCAGCGCTTCCTGGACGCGGGTGATGCGACCGATATCGCGCGAGTAGAAATAGGAGGCGAGGCCGAAAATGGTGTCATTGGCCATCGCAACCACCTCTTCCTCGGTCTCGAACCGGAAGAGCGGCGCCAGCGGGCCGAAGGTCTCTTCGGTGGTGACCAGCATTTTCGAGGTGACATTGGTCAGGATCGTCGGCTGGAAGAACGAGCCGCCAAGCTTGTGCCGCTTGCCACCAAGCGCCACCACCGCGCCTTTGGCGGTCGCATCGGCGATGTGCTCTTCGATCTTTTCAACGGCGGCCTCATTGACCAGCGGGCCAAACTGCACCGGTTCGGAAAGCCCGTCGCCGACTTTGGTCTTCGCGACCGCCTCGGCAAGCTTTTCGGCAAAGGCATCATAGACGCCGGCCTGGACATAGATCCGGTTCGCGCAGACGCAGGTCTGGCCGTTGTTGCGGAATTTCGACAGCATCGCGCCTTCGACGGCGCGGTCGAGATCGGCGTCATCGAACACGATGAAGGGCGCATTGCCGCCAAGCTCCATCGAGCATTTCATCACTTGATCCGCCGCCTGGCGCAGCAGGATGCGACCCACTTCCGTGCTGCCGGTAAAGGTCAGCTTGCGCACGATGGGGTTCTCGCAGAACTCCTTGCCGATATCCGAGGACCGTTTCGAGGTGATGACCGAAAAGACTTCTCCCGGGATGCCGGCACGCTCGGCCAGGACCGCAATCGCCAGCGCAGAAAGCGGCGTCTCGGCGGCAGGACGCGCAACAAAGGCGCAGCCGACGGCCAGCGCCGGGCCACATTTGCGGGTGATCATCGCATTCGGGAAATTCCAGGGCGTGATCGAGGCGACAACGCCGATCGGCTGTTTGATCACCGTGATGCGCTTGTCGGGCTGATGTCCGGGGATGGTCTCGCCGTAAACCCGCTTGGCCTCTTCGGCGAACCATTCGATAAAGCTCGCGCCATAAGCGATCTCGCCTTTGGCTTCTGCCAGCGGTTTGCCCATCTCGGCCGTGAGGATGGTGCCGAGATCATCCTGGTTTGCCATCATCAGATCGAACCATTTCCTCAGGATCTGGCTGCGCTCTTTCCCGGTGCGCGCGGCCCAGGCCTTTTGTCCTTTTTCCGCCGCCGCGATGGCGCGGGCTGTTTCGGCGCGGCTCAGGTTGGGGACGCGGGCAATCACATCGCCGCGTGCCGGATTGATCACCTCGAAGGTCGAGCCGTCATCGGCATCGATCCAGGCGCCGGCAACATAGGCCTTTTCGACCAGAAGCGAGGGATCTTTCAGAAGCGAACGCAGATTGGTGACGGAATCAGGCATGAAGGCCTCCGCTGAAGGGTTTTCCCTCAGGTGGCATCCGTAAGGCCACTTGTCTACTGTCGGACGCACGATCAGTCCAGTTGCGGCGCAAATCCGGCAAGGGCTGGCGGCATTATGCGGGGCAGATCGGGACGCTCCTCGGGGAGTATTTAAGTCAGGGGAAATGCCGCTTTCCTCCTGCTCCGGATACTCCCGCCGGAGGCATCCGGAAAAGGAAAGGCGCGAAGGCCTCAGCTGTTCGCGTGCATCCGTTCGATATAGGCGCGCATCTCTTCGGCTTCCTGGCGGGCCTCGCGCAGCCCTTCCATCGCGGCGCGCAGTTCGGCTTCGGTCTGGCTGATCTGGTTGCCAAGTTCGGCCTCGCGGCTTTCCAGCCAGACAATTGCCTGATCACGCATTTCTTCGGTCTCATGCAGCGACTGCGCCAGGCGTTCCAGCTCGGTCAGGTCATTGCCGGCATTGCGCGAGAACCGGTGCAGCAGCCAGTGGCAGAACCAGCCAAGCGCAAAGGCCAGCAACAGGATGACCGAAGTGGCAATGATGAATTCTGTCCGGTTCATGCAAATCTTCTTTCCTGGTCCCGCTGGCGCCATCCGGGCGACGTATCCGGGGTTATCAATCGGGCGCGCGGCTCAGTTCTGGCCGGCGCTGGCAGGGCGGGTTTTCGGGCGGATGGTCTGCTCTGTCGGGGCCAGCGAGGGGCCGTTATAGGTATAGACAATTTCCGGGCCTGGCTCAGACGGCGCCTCCGCCGGAGCGGGGCCGGCTGCGACAGCCGATGCGGGGGCAGCGGGCGATGCGGCCTCCGGCTGAGCAGTTCCTTGCGCGGCAGGCACCTGGACATCGTGCTCGCCCGCTTCATCAGCCGGAGTTGCCGGATCATCGGGGTCGGAAGAGCCAAGCACCAGGTCTTCGAGATCTTCATCCTCCGGGGCGGTGGCGATTTCGTCACCTGTGGGGGCTGTTTCTCCGGCAGGTGCCGCTTTTGCCGGCGTTTCGGGGGCGACGGCGCCCTTCAGGCTGAATTCGATGCGGCGATTGGCTTCGCGCCCGGCCTCGGTTGCGTTATCCGCGATGGGGGTGCTTTCACCATAGCCGATGGCAGTCATATTCGAGACATCGACGCGACGGCCCTGCAAGGCCATCAGCACCGCCTCTGCCCGGGCCTGGCTCAGCGCCGCATTGCCGCTTTCAGAGCCCTGCGAATCGGTGTGCCCGGCGATTTCCATCTGCAGCGCGGGGCAGCGTTTCAGCACTTCGGCGATCTCATTGATCAGCGGCCCGGCCTCGGAGGCGATCTCGGCCGATCCCGGCGTGAAGGCGATTTTTGATTTCGCCATGATCGCGGCCACATCCGCAGCACATTCCGCAGGTGTCGGCAGCGCGGCCAGCGGGTCGAGCTTTTTGTCATAGGTGACTTCGACGCGGAAATTGCGGCCCTGGCCCAGTTTCGACGACAGGATCTGGGTGATACGGCCGCGCGCGTCCTGACTGCCGGTCACGCCGCGCAGCTCGACCGTATCGGCGCGGACCACAAGCGTGCCCTCAGCCAGCATCGACAGCGATTCGAGCCCCGCCAGCACCCTTGACGGCCAGCCATCGGGCAAAGCCGGGTCCAGCAGCGTCGCCACATAGACATTTGACGCGCCGAATGAGGCCCTTGCATAGGCATCAACCGCCGCCTGCTGCACCTCATCGACAAGGCGGCCACGCAGTTCGACCCGTCCCCCGGTCACAAGGCGGGCGGTGAATTCCTCGGGGCCACGGATCACGGCTTCGGTCGAGGGCGGCACCGGTTGCAGCGAGAACACATCCGGCAGGCCGGCGCGCAGATCGCCAAGCGCGGTGTCAAAGGCCTCCTGCGTCACGCCCTCGCCGGCTTCAAAGGTAATATCCGCGTCTGAGAAGGTCACGCTGCCCTGGCCCATGGCGCCAAGCTTGCGGATCGCCAGCGCGGCCGCGTCCGACCAGCGCGGCGTCGGGGTGCCAAGACCCACGGTGCAGATCGCCGGCCCCTCCATCCCGGTCGCGCCTGCGGCCGCCAGAATCAGGCTGCGGGCGCGTTCGGTATCTGCGGAACAGGCGTCAAACCGCGCGCCGCTGCCATCAACGACAAAGCGAAGTGTGAAGGGCGTGATCACGGGGCGCGGCGCCGAAATCGCGGCATCAAGCCTGACCGAGGCCGGTTTGCGCTTGCCAAGCTCCGTTTCAAAACGCCGCTTTTCCGCCGGGCTTTCGGCGATGGCGGTCACCCGTACCTCACCGGCCGAGACCGAGATTTTCGAGCGTTTCAGCAAAGACAAAGCCTCAAGCCCGAAGCGCAGCGAGGCGTCCCAGCCCTCGGGGGCCGGCCAGTTCGCGGTTTGCAGCATATTGGCGGGCGCGCTGTCTTCGGCGGTAAAGGAATTGGCTGCTGCCGCAAGGCCTTCGGAATCCAGCTCGCCCTCATTGAGGATCGCCGGGATCAGGCCGATCAGCTGGATCCCGTCATCATTTCGGAGCATCTCGACCGAGAAGCGCGGCGCCTCGATGGCGGTGGTGGGGGCGACTTCAAGCCCGTCGCGGATCCGCGAGCTGTCAACAAGGCTGCCGACAAGGTTCAGCGCCCGAAACCGCGCCGCCTCGTTTGGGGCGGTGCCGCTCAGTCCCACCTGCATCCCGTCGGTCGCCACCCCGACCCAGTCCATCCGCGCTTCGGTCAGGCGCTGACCCAGCACGGCCCGGGTTCGGTCTTCGATCACCAGCACCGTGCAAAAGGCGATGCCGATCATCAAAAGTCCGGCAATTGCGAAAGCAAGGGCACCGAGAGCGGCACGGGGCAGGGTGAGCAGACGTTGCGGCAAAGGAAGACCCGGGATTTGCGGAACCGTAGGAGTCCCGCAGGCCACGGGAACCGGGCCGCCGGGATCGTCCCTCTACCTAGGCGCTTGGGCGGCAGGGATCAATCAGAGGAAGACTGCGACGGCAAGAAACAGCACAGGGATCAGACCGGCATCACGGTTCGATTTGAAAAGCCTGAGGCAGATGGCCGGATCATCCGCATCCAGCTGCCGCAACTGCCAGAAGAGATGCAGTCCGAAGGCCCAGATGCCGCAAAGCCCCATCAGAAGCGGCAGGAGGCCCCGGCCAGCGGGTATGGTGAGGATCACCGCCGCCGCAAACAGCAGCACCGAAAGCACGAGAAAGCCCGCAAGCCATTGACCGGTCCGGTCGGCAAACAGCCGCGCGGTGGATTTCACCCCGATCAGCGCGTCATCTTCCTTGTCCTGATGGGCATAGATCGTGTCGTAAAACAGCGTCCAGGCGATACCCGCCAGCCACAGGATCACTGCCGCGATCGGCAGATCTCCGGAATGTGCCGCCCAGAGGAGCAGTGCCCCCCAGTTGAAGGCGAAGCCAAGAAAGACCTGCGGCCACCAGGTGAAGCGTTTGGCGAAAGGATAGATTACCACCAGCGCCAGCGAGCCCACGCCAAGCGTGATCGCCAGCCGGTTATAGCTGAACAGGATCAGCGCCGCGATCAGCGCCTGGGCCACCATCCAGATCACCGCGCCTTTCACCGTGACCTGGCCCGAAGGCAACGGACGCGAGCGGGTCCGCGCGACCGAGGCATCGAAATCGCGGTCGGTGATGTCATTCCAGGTGCAGCCCGCGCCACGCATCAGAAAGGCGCCAGCCCCGGAAGAGGCCACCAGCCACAGATCCCACCAGGAAAAACCAGACCCGTCATTCGCCGCCAGCGCCAGCGCCCAGAGACAGGGAAGCCATAAAAGCCAGGTCCCGATCGGCCGGTCTGCCCGCGACAGCCGCAGGAAGGGCCGCGTCACCGGCGGGGCGAGGTGATCCACCCAATTGCCGCGCGGCGCATCCGCCACCTGGCCGCTGCTGATCCTCGCAGCCGTGGCCTCCAGCTGATCGGCAAGCCGTGCCGCTTCGACCGGCGACAGCAGATCATCCCCTTCGGGCTGGCCGCTTCCCTCTGGCGTTCTGTCTGTGGGCGCCATAGTTTCGCCTCCATGTCCGGGCCGAAAGTCAGACTTCATGTAGATCAGCCCCTTGGGGAGGGGCAAGCCGTCGCAGTCCTTGAGGGGGCGGCGAATTATCTTTTTGCCGTGATGCGGCTGGGGGCAGGCGCCGAGGTGCTTTTGTTCAACGGGCGTGACGGCGAATGGCGCGCGCGCGTGGCCGAGGCGAATAAACGGCGCGGCGTTCTGGTCTGCGAAGCGCAGACGCGGCGGCAGGATTTCCCGCCGGATCTGTGGCTTTTGTTCACGCCGGTCAAAAAGGAACGTACAAATTTCATTGTTGAGAAGGCGGTAGAGCTGGGGGTGGCGCGTCTGATGCCCATCTCGACCCGGCGCATGAATGCCGAACGGCTCCGGCTCGATAAGCAGCAGGCCCATGCCACTGAGGCGGCCGAGCAATGCGGCGCGACCTTTGTGCCCGTGATCAGTGATCTGCAACCGCTCGACCGGATTCTGGCGGGCTGGGATCCGGCGCGGCGGATCTATTGGGCCGATGAGATCCGGGCGGGGTCTGATGGGATCTGGCCGGGCGCGCCGGGCGCGCCTGCGGCGATCCTGATCGGGCCGGAAGGCGGCTTCACGCCCGAGGAACGCGCGAAACTCGACAGTCTCGATTTTGTCAGCCCGGTCGCCCTTGGCCCCCGGATCCTGCGCGCCGAAACGGCGGCGCTGGCGGCGGTGACGCTCTGGCAGCGCACTTTCGGGGACTGGGCATGATCCGCCCCGGGATCATCGCCGGCGCGCGGCGCTGGCAGGGTGTGATCGAGGGCGCGGCTTTCCTTCTGTTCGGCAGCTGGATCTTTGCCGGCGGCACCCTGGTCTGGCAGCTGCCAGGGCTGGCGGTGATGGCGCTTGGGCTTGGCTGGGCGGTCAATGGCTGGCGGCGTATGCGCTTTCAGGCTGACCCTTCGGCGCCCGGGCTGATCGAGGTGGACGAGGGCCGCATCCGGTTTTTGCATCCGGTGATGGGAGGCGAGGTCAGCCTGAATGACCTTGCAGAGCTGAAGCTGGTCACGCTCCGGGGGCGCAGGCTGTGGCAGATGCGCGACCTCTCGGGGGCGCGGCTGATCGTGCCGCTCGAATCTGCCGGGGCCGGGGATCTCGCCGATGCGCTGACCAGCCTGCCAGGGCTGACGGCCGCAAGCCTCGTGGCGGCGCTTGATGCCGATGTAGCGCCGCAAGGCAGCACGCTGCCCTCGACCGGCGCGCGCGAACATCTGGTCTGGACGCGGCCCGGCAGCGGCATCCGGCCTGTGTGAGTGGCCAACCGACTGGCCCATCCGAAACGCCAGCTCACAGGACCTGTGCATCTGGCGGGCTTGACAATATCCCCCGGGACAGGACAGGTCAGTCGCCTGAGACCAGTTGACAGCGAAGCCGGAGCCAGCCCATGTCGATACCACAATCCGGAGGCGGCCCGATCGAGAGCCTTGACCAGCTCGCGGCCTTGCTGGAGAGCGGTTGTAAACCGAAGGAAGACTGGCGCATCGGGACCGAGCACGAGAAGTTTGGCTGGCTTACCGATACGAAGCAGCCGCTGCCCTATGACGGCCCGCGCTCGATTTCCGCGATTTTCGCAGGGCTTGAGATGCGTTTTGGCTGGGAGCCGGTGCTTGAAGGCGAAAACGTCATCGGCCTTACCCGCAACGGCGCAAATATCAGCCTTGAGCCCGGCGGCCAGTTCGAGCTTTCCGGCGCGCCGGTTCTGACCATCAACGAGACCGCGTCTGAGCTCGACAATCACCTCGCCGAGGTGGCGGCGGTGACCGAGGGCATGGGCGTCCGGTTCATGGGAATCGGGGCGGCACCAGAATGGTCGCATGACCAGATGCCGGTGATGCCCAAGGGCCGCTACCGGCTCATGACCGATTATATGGGCCGCGTCGGTACCCATGGCACGCAGATGATGTACCGCACCTCGACAGTGCAGGTTAATCTCGACTACGCGTCAGAAGCAGACATGGTGAAAAAGCTGCGCGTGGCGCTCGCGCTGCAGCCGGTGGCGACAGCCCTGTTCGCGTCATCCCCGTTCTTTGACGGTAAGCTGAACGGGCATAAATCCTGGCGTTCCAGGATCTGGCGTGGCCTTGATGACAGCCGCACCGGGATGCTGCCTTTCGCCTTTGACGAGGGCATGGGCTTTCAGGCCTATGTGGACTGGGTGCTCGATGTGCCGATGTATTTCGTCTATCGCGACGGCAAATATATCGATGCGCTCGGACAGAGCTTCCGCGATTTCCTCGATGGCAAGCTGCCGGCGCTGCCGGGCGAGAAGCCGACTTTGTCCGACTGGGCCGACCATCTGACCACGGTTTTCCCCGAGGCGCGGGTTAAGAAATATATCGAGATGCGCGGCGCGGATTGCGGCGACCGCGCGCATCTGATCGCGCTGCCGGCCTTCTGGACCGGGCTGACCTATGACGATGCCGCGCTGGATGCCGCATGGGAGCTGGTCCGCAATATCGACAGCGAGACCCGCGAAGGGCTGCGCGTTGCGGCCTCGGTCTCGGCGCTGCAGGGCGAAGCGAATGGGGTGAAGCTGGCCGATCTGGCCCATGCGGTGGTCTCGCTTGCCCATACCGGGCTGGCAGAGCGCGGGTATGGCGAAGAGATCTGGCTTGCGCCGCTGGTCACTTCGGTCAAGGCCGGAAAGGTCCAGGCCGACCGCTGGCTCGACCTGTATCATGGCGACTGGGCCGGCAGCCTCGCACCGGTCTATGACGCATCAAGCTACTGATTTACGGGCGCCCTGTTTCCTGGCCTCTTGCCCTGCCGGGGCAAGATCCAGCCACAGCGCATTGTCGCGATAGCCGCCCCGAACCAGACGGCCGGGGCGGGCGAGGTCGGGATATCCGGCGATCCGGTCGCGAAAGCGGTCATTGCTGATGATCACCGCATCGCTCTGATTTGCGAAATCCAGCAGGTAGGGATCGGCCTGCGCACCCCGGGGCACCACCAGAACATGGTCCTGTTCCAGCCCGAGCAGCTGGCAGAATTGCCGGTCATTCATATAGCGCCCGGTCAGCAGGTAGCCGGCATTGGCGTCAAAAACCACGCCGCAGCGATAGCCCATCAGATCAAGCCGGGTCAGCACCTCGGACAGGGTGGCGATCTGCGGCTTGCCGTCACGCCAATGCATCACATTGGACCCATCAAGCACCGCAAGCGGTCTGCGGGCCTTTGCCCGCGCCCGCCACCGCCGCCGCAAGCCCAGGGCAAGCGCCAGCAGCCAGGCGAGCAGCAAAAGCGGAAGCAGGACAGCGAGGCTGAGTTCAACCATCGCAGATCAGGCCTTCTTCCCGCCGATCTTCGGCTCGGTCCCGGATTTGATCCGCTTCAGATTTGCGGCGTGGCGGATATAGATCAGCACCGTCAGCAGCACGACGAGGATCAGCATTCGCCCCGCACCGGGTGAGGCAATCCAGACCGGCATGTCTTTCATCCCGGCGACCAGCACCCAAAGCGGCGTCAGCGCCGCTGCGATCAGGGCAGCCGCCGAGGACATCCGGGTCGCAATCGCGCCGATCAGCCAGGTCAGGCAGGTCAGAATGCCGACCGGCGGCGCCAGCGCCAGCAGGATCCCAAGGAAGGTCGCAACCCCTTTGCCGCCGCGAAAGCCGCTCCAGACCGGAAAGAGATGGCCAAGGAAAGCCGCCAGCGCTGCGACCTGGGCGGCATCTTCCGCACCAGCCCAGCTCCGCGCCAGGATAACCGCCAGCGCGCCCTTGCCGCCATCGAGCAGCAATGTCGCCAACGCCGCCGCCTTGTTGCCGGTTCTGAGAACATTGGTCGCGCCGATATTCCCCGACCCGATCTGACGCAGGTCGCCAAGGCCCATCGCGCGGGTGATCAGCACCCCAAACGGCACCGATCCCAGCAGATAGGCCAGGATGGCCACCAGAATCAGCGTCTCACGCCCGGTTACAAAATCCGGCATTTATTCTCTCTCCCCTGCGCTCACAGGGCCCGGGCCCGATGACAGCGTTTACCCCAGGCTGCGTTTCAGATTGCCGAGCGAAAGACTTCGCGCCCGCCGACCCAGCTGGCCAGCACGCGCCCCTCCATCCGCGCCCCGTCAAAGGGCGTATTCTTCGATTTCGATTGCAGCGTAAAGCGGTTCATCAGGAAAGGCGCATCCGGATCAAACAGCACCAGATCCGCCGGGGCCGAGACCGAGAGCCTGCCCTGCGGCAGGCCAAGCCGGTTCGCCGGGTTCAGCGCCATGGCGCGGAAGATCTGCGGCAGGCTCAGATGGCCGGCATGGTAGAGCCGCATCGCGGCCGGCAGGATTGTCTCAAGCGCCACCGCGCCGGGGGCCGCCTCTTCAAAGGGCAGACGTTTCGATTCCTCATCGGCAGGCGTGTGGAAGGACGCGATCACATCGATCAGCCCATCCGCCAGCGCCGCGATGATCGCCTGACGGTCTTCCTCCGACCGCAAGGGCGGCGTCAGTTTAAAGAAGGTGCGGTAATCACCCAGATCCAGCTCATTCAGCGTCAGATGGTGGATCGAGGTGCCTGCAGTGACATCCAGACCTGCCGCCTTTGCCCGCGCCAGCGCGGGAAGGGCATGCGCGGTGGTGATCTGATCGGCGTGATAGCGGGCGCGGGTCATCTCGACGAGCGCAAGATCGCGTTCCAGCCCCATCCGTTCCGCAATGGGCGAAACCGCCGGAATGCCGCGGAAGCTCGCGAATTTGCCGGAAGTCGCGGCGCCGCCCTTTGAGAGCGCGGGTTCCTGTGGATGGCCCACGACCAGCGCGCCAAGCGAACGCGCATAGGTCAGGGCACGGCTCAGCGCGCGGGTATCGGTCGAGACATGGAAGGCATCCGTGAAGGCCAGTGCGCCCGCATCAAGGAGAAAGCCGATCTCGGTCATCTCATGACCCGCGCGGCCCTTGGTCAGCGCCGCCATATGGCGGATGCGGACCGGCGCGGCCTCGGCGGCGCGCCGTGTGACGAATTCCAGCACTTCGGGCGTGTCGATCGCAGGCAGCGTGTCGGGCCGCGCGATCACAGTGGTCACGCCTCCCGCCGCAGCCGCAAGCCCTGCCGAGCGGAAGCTCTCGCGGTGGCGCTCGCCCGGCTCGCCGATCTTGACGCCCCAGTCGACGATCCCGGGGGCGAGGCATTTGCCGCCGCAATCGATGGTGACCGCGCCCTTCGGCAGTTTCTTCGCGGGCTCGGCGATCAGGCCATCCACCACGGTCAGGCTGCCCGGCGCATCGCTCAGCGTTTCGGGGTCGATCAGGCGGGCATTGGTGAAATGAAGGATGGTCATCCGGGATCCGTGTCGGGCTGGGATCTGGCCAGCTTTGCCTTGGCCAGCGTTGCTTTGGCCTGAATGTCGAGCACCAGCTGCAGGACCTGTTCTGCATCCGTCAGACGTTCAAACCCGGTGCGGGTGTAAGACGTGTCACCGTCGCTGTCTACCGTGACGAGCACCGCCAGATGCAGCGAGGCAGTGCCATGGCGCGGATCGCCGGTCATTTCGAGGATGCTTTCGGGCAGGATCGGCCAGGAGGTGAGCTTCGGGCGCGAAAACCGCGGCGCGGGGCCGGTCAGCCGCAGCAGCGCGCGCCGGTCGGTCAGCGCGTAGAAGCTGCGCTCAAAGTCCCGCTCACGCGTGAGCCAGCCGTGCCATAAAAGCCAGGAGGCGAGGAACAGGCTCAGCACTGCGACAATGGCGCAAAACACCATCACCAGCCCCAGGAGCGGCGCCTGGGCCGGTGCCATTGCCGGATCGCGCAGGAATGTCGCGGCAAAGGCGATCCACAGGAAAGCGAAAAGGGCCACCATCACGCCGATCAGCGTCATGCCCAGATCATTCCGGTCATAACGCCGCCCCGGCGCCGGGCGGCCGGTCCAGAGCAGCCGTTCTCCCGGCGCGAGATCGCGGCTCCAGTCGGGCGGGGCGGGGGGCGCGGTTGCGGTCATCGGGGCGGGTCTCGGGGCCAGGATGTCAGGTTCGGGGAGTGCGGATCAGTTCCGGGGCTCAGGTCGTGGGCAAAGCGTCACTGGCCTGGCGCATCCTCCTGAGGGGCGAAGCGCCGCCCCGGCGGGTTGCCGGCCAGGGCGTCGGAACGGAACCGGATCGTGCACCGGTACCCGTAGCAGGGGGCTTCGCTTCAGCGGTTTGTGCCAGACCAGAACGGCGCATTTCGAAGAAGGGACGCGCAGTGCAGGCGGGCCTTCCGATGAGCGCGACTTGCCAGAGCCAGGTCATGGCGATCAGGCCGCCCGCGAACTGTTGTCTGGTGGTAAGGCCTGCACGCTCCAGGCTCATCTGGTGCCACCTGTGATGTCACCTGGCCCGCTGATTGCGTCGAGGAGCAGGCGGTAGACAGTGCGGGACTCGGGGATTTGCTCGAAGCCGATCTTTTCTCCGAAAATCCCGATGCTATGGACAAAGCCGATGAGGCTGCCGCGCGTCAGGCTGACCACATCCCAGCTGCGGGTCGCGAACCAGACTGAACCTGGCAGCCCCTCTTCCAGCGCCGGATGCAGGCCGGAGTTCAGCGCAAAGCGCTGCAGCCGGCGGCGGCCAAGAATTTCAGTCGCGATAAAGGCATGACGGTCGGTCAGCGTGTAGAAGCTGCCTCTGAGCCGCAGCCAGCGCCCGAGCGGCGCACCGAAACACAGGGTCAGGCCGATGAAAAGCACGGGCAGGCCGAAGGCGATAAAGATCAGGTTGACCGGAAAGGGCAGACCAATGCCAGCCCCCGAGGCCATATAGATCCAGATCAGCGCGAAGCCGGTGAAAGGAAGGCCTGCGATCAGGCGGAAACTGAGGATGCTCGTCCAGTCGAACCGTGCTTCCGGGCGCCCCTGCCATAGAATCTCCTCGCCCGGGTCGAGAATATCCTCCCAGCCTGGCGGGGGGGCGGGGGTCATGGATCAGCCTCCCACCCAGACAAAAACCACGGTCAGCACCACGAGGCCCAGCAGCACGGCGGTGGCGACCATGCCGCCCTGACGCATCTCGGCTTTTGTGGGTTTGCGATTGGGGTCGGGCGTGGTCACGGAAAGGTTCCTTCCGGCAGCGCGCGGCGCAGGCTGTCACGATCGGCCGCACTGAACAGGGTTATGGTGGAGCTGGCAGGCCAGCTGCCGTCTGGGCCGGGTTTTCCGGCCTGAACCAGGCAGGAAAACCTGCGGATGCGAAAAAAGCGGAGCCCGGATACAGCATAGGCGCGGCTGCGGAGCCTGCCGAGAAACCGGCGCTCGACAAAGAAAGTCCCTTGCTCCAGGCGATATTCGATCACGAACCCGCCAGCCAGGATGACAACGAGTATGAAGACCGCGAAAACGAAGATTGCGGCCGCGATCAGCGCGAAGGCGATCTCGACCGGCGGCAGCGGTTCACCGGTTCCGGCTAGGGCTGTGGCAAGGCGCAGGACGGGGTAAAAGCCCATCACAGAGCCGAGGACCGCGATCAGGGCATAGATGCGCATATCCGGTCGGGCCTGCCACAGGGTCACAGATGCAGGCGCGGCGCCAGCTCCGGCCTGTTCCCGCGTCACGGCCTGCTCCTGTGCCCCGGTCTGCCCCTGTTTCGCGGTCATCCGGCCGCCTCAGACATAGCTCTCGGCGATACGGCGGCCGCGCTCGCTGCGCAGATTGCGCGCCAGCAGATCCATACAGGCCATCCGCACCGCAACCCCCATTTCGACCTGGTCCTGGATCACCGAGCGGTTGATGTCATCGGCGATCTCGCCGTCGATCTCGACGCCCCGGTTCATCGGCCCCGGATGCATCACGATGGCATCTGGTTTGGCATAGGCCAGTTTCTCGGCATCCAGCCCGTAGCGGTGGTAATATTCGCGCATCGACGGGATGAACCCGCCATCCATCCGCTCTTTCTGAAGCCGCAGCATCATCACCACATCGGCGCCTTTCAGGCCCTCGCGCATATCCTCGATGATCGTCGCGCCCAGTTCGGCAAAGCCCGACGGCATCAGCGTCGGCGGCCCGATCAGGCGCAGGTTATTGCCCATCTTGCCCAGAAGGATCAGGTTCGAGCGCGCAACGCGACTATGGGCGACATCGCCGCAGATCGCGATGGTGAGCCGGTCGATCCGGCCTTTCGCCCGCCGGATCGTCAGCGCATCCAAAAGCGCCTGGGTCGGGTGCTCGTGTCGGCCGTCGCCCGCGTTCAGCACCGCGCAATTCACCTTGGACGCCAGAAGATTGACCGCGCCCGAGGCGCCGTGCCGCACCACCAGCAGATCCGGATGCATCGCGTTCAGCGTCATCGCGGTGTCGATCAGCGTCTCGCCCTTTTTCACCGAGGAGGTTGCCATATTCATGTTCATCACATCGGCGCCAAGGCGCTTGCCCGCGATTTCGAAACTCGACTGCGTGCGGGTCGAGTTCTCGAAAAACATGTTGATCTGCGTCATCCCCGCCAGGGTGTCCGACTGTTTCACCGTACGGCGGTTCAGATCGACATAGCGGTCGGCGAGATCGAGGATGGTGGTGATCTCCATGGGCGAGAGCGGCTCGATCCCGAGAAGGTGGCGGGCATGGAAAGCCATGGCGTGATCCCTGTAATGTGCGTGATCTCTTATCGCAAAGCGGGGGAAAAGGGGCAAGCGCCGCTGACGGTGTCGCTTTGGCGGCGGCCGGCTTGTGGCGCGGCGCTGCGGGCATTAGCCTGCGCGCTATGGGAATCGAAACCGGGATCATGGCAGGGGCGGCGGAACCGGATGGCGAAGGCCCGGATCCGGAGGCATTTGCCGCAGCCGTGGCCGCTGACTGGAATGCCTCTTACGCCGCGCTGGACTGGCAGCTTGACTGCGGCATCGACGAGGTGATCGGCGAGGCACCCGTCAACCGCTATGAGGTTGTGATCGAAAAGCCGGTCCGCGCGGCAGCCCCCGCAGCCACGGCGCGCGGCCAGAACCCAACCCGCCAGAACGCCGTCTCTCAGACTTACGACCCATCGCCCGAGCCGCAGATTGATCCGGTTGCGGTCGCCAGCGCCACAGCCGCCTCGGCCACCACGCTGGAGGCGCTGGAAACAGCCATTCGCGGCTTTGATCTGTGCGATCTGAAACGCGGCGCCCGCAACACGGTCTTTGCCGATGGCAATCCGAAGGCACGGGTTCTGATCCTCGGCGAGGCGCCGGGCCGCGAAGAGGATATCGAGGGACGCCCCTTTGTGGGCGAGGCCGGAAGGCTTCTGGACCGCATGTTCGGCGCCATCGGCCTGACCCGCCAGAGCCCCGATCCGGCCGCCTCTTTCTACATCACCAATGTCATGCCCTGGCGCCCCGAAGGCAATCGCGACCCCAGCCCGGCCGAGATCGCCATGCTGCGCCCCTTTGTCGAACGCCATATCGCGCTGGCTGACCCGGATGTGATCGTGGTCATGGGCAATACGCCGCTTGTCGCGCTGACCGGCAATCGCGGCATCCTGCGCGCGCGGGGCAGCTGGACGACCGCGCTGGACAAGCCGCTTTTGCCGATGACACATCCGGCTTATCTTTTGCGCACCCCCGCCGCCAAGCGCGAGGCCTGGGCCGATCTGCTCGCTTTGCGGGCCTTTCTCGACAAGGGATGATCATGCGCCCTGCCGCAATTCTTACACTGGCGAAGATGCCGCTGCGCCCGCGCGCGCCGGGGTATGGGCGGACCCTGCCTGCAAAGGCCGTCGCCGCCCAGGGGGAAGAGGCAGAGGGCGCCGGCCTGGCAAATTGCAAGTGGTTAAAGCCAGGGCCCTATGGCGATCTTGCCGGGATGCGGTCTTATATCCCGGGCGAAGAATTCGGTGAAAAATTGCTGGCCGCGGCGAATGAGGCGCCGGCAAAGCCGCGCCGGCAGGTAATCAAACCCATGCCTGTCACCCTCATATCCGCAATCCGACATCCTCAGATACGGGGTGGGTTTTGATGTTTCCCGTTGATGCTGTGACATTGCTGGCCTTCCTGCCTGCCGCGCTGGCACTGAACCTCACGCCAGGGGCGGATATGATGTTCGTGCTGGCCCAGGGCCTGAAGGGCGGCGCGCGTGCGGGCATGGCGGCCAATCTCGGCATCGCGCTTGGCTGTTTCGTGCATGTTCTGATCGCCGGGCTGGGGCTGGCGGCGCTCCTGAAAGCGCATCCGTTGGCTTTTGAGGTGATCCGCTGGGGCGGTGTCGGCTATCTCTTGTGGCTGGCGGTCAGATCCTGGAATGCGGGGCGACCCGAGATCGCATCTGTCGCCCGCGCGCCCGCAGCCAGGGTGTTTCGCGAGGCGCTGGTGGTCAATCTGCTGAACCCGAAAGTGGCACTGTTCATCCTTGCCTTCCTGCCGCAATTCGTGACGGCGTCAAAGCCGGTGCTGCCGCAATTTCTGGCCCTTGGGGTGATCATCTGCGCCGGCGGCCTCGTGATCAACGGCGCGGTCGGGCTCTTTGCCGGGCGCCTCGGGCGGGCGCTGCTCGGATCGGACCGGCTGGCGCGGGGCATGAACCGCGCGACCGGCGGCATTTTTGCAGCGCTTGCCCTGCGCCTTGCCGTGATGGAGCGTGCCGCATGACCGAAAGAGAGTTCATTCCCACCCGCATCGCCGTGCTGACCGTGTCTGACACCCGCAGCCTGGCCGAGGACCGGTCCGGCGAGACGCTGGTGGCGCGTCTGGAAGCGGCGGGCCATATCCTCGCCGCACGCGCCATTGTCACCGATGACCGCGCGCGGATCGCGGCGCAGCTCAGCGCCTGGATCGCCGACCCCGATGTGGATGTGGTGATCTCGACCGGCGGCACCGGGCTGACCGGGCGCGATGTGACCGTCGAGGCGCATCATGACGTCTATGAAAAGGAAATCACCGCCTTTTCCACGGTCTTCACCATTGTCTCGATGCAAAAGATCGGCACTTCCGCCGTGCAAAGCCGCGCCTGCGCGGGGGTTGCGGGCGGCACCTATCTCTTCGCGCTGCCGGGCTCGACCGGTGCTTGCAAGGACGCCTGGGACGAGATCCTCGTCAAACAGCTCGACTACCGCCACGGCCCCTGCAACTTCGTGGAAATTTTCCCGCGACTCGAGGAACACAAGCGGCGCAAGTGAGCCCTGGCGCCTGGGCCTGACCCGGGTGAAACCCGGGAATGAAGGATGAGAGAAGGACGGGTTCGGATCTCTGCGCCGCAGATCTGAGGCCAGGTTCACGGTGCTGCAAGGTGGTCAGCCAGGCGCGGCAAAACCCGCGCGCGACTGACCAGCAGATCAGAATCAGCCCTCGCGTTTCAGTGCCTGGGCCATGCAATGGATGCCGCCGCCGGTTTTCGAGATTTCCGCCGTATCGACCACGGCCACGTCAAAGCCGCGCGCTTTCAGCTGACCGATCAGGGTTTGCGAGACCTGGGGCGCGATGATGCGATCCCCGCCAAGGCTCATGAAATTGCAGCCAAGCGCCATCGTGTCCTGGAAGGGCACATCGATGATCTCATGGCCTTTCGCCTTCAGCCAGTCGACAATTGCGGGCTCGGTGCAGGCGAGGCAGACGGCGGTGAGTTTCGGTGCGATCGGCACCACCATCAGGTCGATATGGACGTAATATTCGTCGATAAAGGCGAGGCGGACCTCCCAGCCCTCCTCCTCGAACCAGCCTGCCACCTGGCGGGCGCCATCTTCATTGGTGCGCGCGCCACCGCATCCGACCAGCAGCACGCCTTCCTCGATCACGTTGAAATCGCCGCCCTCGAAGGTGCCGGCGGTGACCATGTCATAGATCGGGATGCCGAGGCTCTCGTAATGGCGGATCGCGGCGTAGTTTTCGCCGCGCCGCCAGGGCTGGCTCATGGCGGTGATCACCGCGCCGTAAGGGGTCATCACCGACGAATCGCGGGTATAGACCTGCATCGGGAGTTCTGCCTCGGGCGGCACGGTATGAACGCGAACGCCAAAGCTTTCATAGGCCGCTTTCAGCTCTTTATGCTGGGCCTGGGCCTCCTGGATATTGCAGGGGTTTTCGCGCAGATGTTTGCGCGACAGAGACGAGGTTGCCATATGACGCAGATAGGCCGGATCGCCCAAAAGAACATCGGTCATACGGTCGGTCTCATTGGCAAAGCCCCAGTTCGCCAGCGGCGCGGTGCCGCCACCTGCCTTGCGGCGCTGGAGGGAAAAGGCTTCAGGCTTCGTTTGCACGTTCATTTTTCTCTCCTGTTGGGTCAGGCGCCTGGCATGGTGGACGGAATCCACCAGTCGCGCCCGCGTGGGGTGGTGACATATTCAGGCCAGCGGAAATGGATGGGCGGGTCGTAATCGCAAAGAGGCGGGATCGGCGCGGCGGCGCGGCGGGTCTCGAATTCGGCCCACATCGCGGCGCGGGCATCGGCATCTTCGAGGATGCGCAGCGCCGAGAGCGCCAGCACCCCGGCGGCGGTCTGCACCATAGGGTCAATGGTCTCGGGGATGCCGCCAAGCGCATTCATCACCCAGGACGGGTAGACATAGCCCTGTGGGGCGCTCAGCGCAGGGCGCGCGATGTAGAACCGCGCGGTGGGCGCGTGCCAGGTCATGTCGGTGTAATCATCCGAGGTGGAATTGGCCTGCGAAGGCGGCAGATCCTCGCGCAGGATCCGTTCGGCCTCCTGCGGGGCGATCAGCCGGGTCATCTCGGGGATGAAGGGCTCTGCCATGGGCGTGAGGCCAAGACCCGACTGGATCTCGCGGGCGATGTCTTTCGCGGCCTCGCCCCAAGCGGGGGCGCCGGTGGCCTGCATCGCTTCCCAGACCACATTTGCGATGGCGTGGTTCGCAAGACCGGGGCGCGATTTGCAGACCCAGTGCCGTTCCACGCGGCAGCCTGTCATCGCCGCTGCATGTTCGGCGTTGCGGTCAAGTGCTGCGGTCACCGCCTCGGCCATGGCAAGGGTCGGCACCCGCATCATATACTGGATTTCGGCGAGACCTGCGGGAAGGTTGTCGGCGGTGGCCTGGCCTGCGGTCAGGATAGCCTCGGAAATCGACCAGCCGCCCTGATGCGGCAACATCGAATCGCGCAGGGATTTTGACGTCAGGAACATCAGGTTCAGCGCGTCATTGGCGCCGGGCGCACGTACCGCCGAATGCGATTGCGGGATCGGCGCGCCGTCTTTTGCATAGGGGGCATGCGCGCCCCAGGTTTGCGGCTCATCGCAGATGAAACGGTAGATCAGCGCATATGCCGCGCCACAATGCGTGTTCCAGCGCACCGTGTTGCACATCGGCAGCATGTAGAACGGGTGGAACGAGAGGATCGCCGCCAGCCCGTCATAATAACCCTTTGCGGCATGGATCGGTTTTGAGCCACGCACCTTTTCCGCTGGTTCGCCGGTAAAACGCAGCCCGCCTTTGATGCCGTGCTTCTCCATCGCGGCTTTGGTGGCCAAAAGCCCCGCGAGCCCGGCAATTCCGAGGCCCGAATGCGGGTCGGTATGGCCGCCGGCCTGGAAGCCCAGGCCCGCGCGCGGCTCGCGCCGGGGGGAGGCCGCCTGGCAATTCCCCGGCACGGCGTCATATTCCGCATACATGCCGATCACCGGGGCGCCCGCAGATTCGGGTCCGTTCGACCAGGTGGCGCAGAAAGCGGTCGGCATCCCCGCCGATCCCTCTTCGACGTCGAACCCTTCGGCACGCAGTTTTTCGACATACCAGGCGCAGGAGCGGTATTCGCGCCAGGCGGTTTCGCCATAAGAAAAGATCGTGGCGCACCAGTCCGAATGCTCGGCTGCACGGGCTGTGACGCTGGCAAGGGCGGTGATCTGGGCGGCGGAAAGCTGAGACATGACCCGGGCTCCGGTTCTGGGGCAAGGGGGCGAAAGGGGCCGCCATCCTTCTTTCAGGGCTAACAGCGCGTCACGGTTGCGCGAAAGTGAAACCTTTTCCCAGGTTCGGCAAAGAAAATTCACCTTTTGCTTGTGCCGCGCGGGGAAAGCCGCAGACTGGCGCAAAGCCAGCGAGGTGAGCATGGCCCGTATCCCCTCGACCCAGGCGTTGCGCGCGCTGGAAAGCTTTGCCCGCCATGGCACGGTCTGGCAGGCGGCGGATGAGCTGAACCTGACCCGCAGTGCGGTCAGCCATCAGCTGCGGCTGCTGGAACGCGATCTCGGCTTTCGCCTGACCAGCCGCATCGGCACAAGGGTCGAGCTGACTCCGCAGGGCCAGGCCTATGCCACAGATATCCGCCGCGCGCTGTCGATGATTGCGGGGTCGGCCACGCGCAATGCGGCGCGGGGCGTGACCGGGGCGCTGTCGGTCAGTTGTCCGCCGGGCTTTGCCTCCAGCTGGCTTTGCGGCAAGATTGGCGGGTTTGTTGCGGATTTTCCGGATGTTACGCTGTCGGTGCAGACGCCGCGCCGGCTGGATGATGTTGCCAATCCCGATGTCGATATCTTCATCACCTTTGGTGAAGGCAACCAGCCCGGGATGGATGTCGAGCTGTTGAAAGAGGTGGATTTCACGCCGCTTTGCAGCCCGGCCTGGCTGAACCGCTTTGAATCGATGGCGGATACCGGCGCGCTTCTGGGTGCCACTTTGCTGCATCTGGGCGATTACGAGGATTGGGAAAGCTGGTTCCGCCTCGCCGGTCTGCCGGTCGAGGCGGCGCAGAACGGCATCCGCTTTGCCGATATGAACCTGGTTTACTCGGCAGCGCTTGGCGCCCAGGGCATCGCAATGGGGGACGAGTTCATCTGCCAGGACGCGATCCGCGCCGGCCATCTGGTCAGGCCCTTTGACCTTTCGGTGCGTTCGGTCCGGTCCTATTTCATGGTTGTGCCACCGGAAAAGGCCGGCAACCCGGCAGTTGGCGCCTTTCGGGACTGGCTTCTGGGCGAACTGATCGACGATTGACCCTTTTTTGATCGGCTGGCGGCGGTTCGGCAAATTCTGTTTCCCGAATGGGTGAAAAACTTTCTATTGTTTTTCAGAGCCCCGCATCTCAGGCTCAGGTGGATATTCTGCCCGGTTCCCGCCGCAACCTGCGGCCGGCGCCGGCACCCGGAACTCTGGCAAGGGATACCAAGTGACGCAGGCAGCAGAAATCGGAGCATCAGGGATCGGCAAGATGTTCGGGCGCTTCACCGCGCTGAAGGACATTTCCATGACCGTTGGCCGCGGCGAGTTTGTGACGCTGCTCGGGCCCTCGGGATCGGGGAAAACCACGTTCCTGATGATCCTTTCGGGTTTCGAGGCCCCCACATCGGGGCAGCTGACACTGGACGGGCGCGAGATGACCGAAACGCCGCCCGAGGCGCGCGGGTTTGGCATGGTGTTTCAGGGCTACGCGCTGTTCCCGCATATGACGGTCGAGGAAAACATCGCCTTTCCGCTGAAAGTGCAGGGGCGCTCGGGCGCGGATATTTCCCGGCGTGTCAAGGACATGGTGGAAATGGTCGGCCTTGGCGGGCATGGCCATAAGCGGCCCGCAGGGCTGTCGGGGGGGCAGCAACAGCGGGTGGCTCTTGCCCGCGCTCTGGCCTATTCGCCGCCGGTCCTGCTGCTGGACGAGCCGTTTTCGGCACTCGACAAGAACCTGCGCGGCCAGATGCAGGATGAGATGCGCCGCATTCATCAGGAAACCGGCACCACCTTTGTCTTCGTGACTCATGACCAGGAAGAGGCGCTCGCTTTGTCCTCGCGGATCGCGATTTTCGAGAAGGGACAGCTGCAACAGATCGCCCCGCCGCGCGAGGTCTATGAGCGGCCCTCGAATCGGTTTGTTGCGGAATTCCTAGGCGATATCAACATTCTGCCGGTGACAGCCTCGCAGATCGAAGGCCGCGCCATTCACCTGCCGGATGGCACGGGCGACAACCTGGCGATCCGGCCTGAGAATATGGGCCTCTCGCTGACCGAGCCCACTTGCGGCAATGCGCTGCCGGTCGAATTGCGCGACCTGACCTATCTGGGCGCCGAAACCCGCCTCGCGCTGGCCACCAAAGGCGGCGTGCCGGTCACCCTCCATATGCCGACTGCGAAACTCCCGGAGGGTCTTGCCCCGGGGGCGGCGGTCTGGACCAGCTGGGAGCCTCAGCGCGGTTTCATGCTTTAAGCGAACGATCCGGGACAGATCCGCCATCAGATGCGGGCGCCGGGAGACGAAAAATCCTCAACAGGGAGATGGATTATGAACGGACCTTTCCAGCGTGACCAGTTGGAAATCCTCGCGATGAAAGCCCGCAAGGGTCAGATTTCGCGGCGGAATTTCAACACGGGTCTCGCGCTTTTGCTGGGAACATCTGCGGTCGGGCTGGGAAGCCGTGCCGATGCGCAGACCAAAGAGCTGGTACTGGTGAACTGGGGCGGCGATGCCGGTACCGCCTATGATGCGGCCTATGGCAAGCCCTTCCTTGAGGAGACGGGCATCACCGTGCGTCAGGACGGATCGGGCCCGACCGAGGGCGCAATCCAGGCCCAGGTGGAAAGCGGCAAACCGACCTGGGACCTCGTGGATGTCGATCCGTTCTCGGCCGAAGCACTTGGCAAAAAGGGCATGATGGAGCCCATCGACTACACAGTGGTCGACAAGTCGAAATTCCGCGAGGGTTTTGGCTGGGACTATGCCGCCTCGACCTATTTCTTCTCTTACGTCATTGCCTATGATGCGAAGAAATTCGGGGACAACCCGCCGACCGGCATCGCAGATTTCTTCGATGTGGAAAAATTCCCCGGCAAACGCGCGCTTTACAAATGGGGCGTTGGTGTCTGGGAGGCGGCTTTGCTGGCCGATGGTGTGGCGCCAGCAGATCTTTACCCGCTGGATATCGAGCGCGCGCACAAGAAGCTTGCGGCCTTCCGGGACAATGTCGTGGCCTTCTGGGGTGGCGGGGCGGAAAGCCAGTCGCTGCTGCTAGATGGCGAGGCCTCGATGGCCATTGTCTGGTCGACCCGCGCGCGCCTGATCGAACAGGATTCGGGCGGCGACGTGAAATTCATCTGGAAGGATGGCTTCGTTTCGCCCGGCGCGCTTGGCGTGGTGAAGGGCAATCCCGGCGGTGCCGAAACCGCGATGCAGTTCCTCGCCTCGGTGCAGGATCCCGCTAAACAGCTGATCATGTTCGAGATGCTGGGCCAGGGGCCGGCGAACCCGGCGGCCGATGCGCTGCTGCCGGCCGAGGATGCCAGATATAACCCGGTGGCAGCTGATAACTATGCCCAGCAAATGCCGATCGATATGGCCTGGTATGAGACCAATTACGGCCCGGCGCTGGATGAATATCTGAAGATCATCTCGGCCTGACCTGAACCCGACCTGAACCCCTGACCCCTGGCCATCCCGGCCCGGGGTCTCTTGCCCGAGGGGGTGCCCATGCTCCGATCCCGCCTGTTTCTGCTGGCTCCGCTGCTGATTTTCCTGGCGCTGGCCTATCTGATCCCGTTCCTCGGCGTCATGCGCTGGAGCGTGACCCTGCCCGAGCCCGGGCTTGGCCAGTACAAGACCGCGCTGACCGATCCGCTGGTTCTGAGCGTGATCTGGCGTACGGTCAGAATCTGCGCGCTGGTCACGGTACTGGCCGTCGCAATGGCCTATATCATCACGCTGCTCTGGGTGCGGGGCGGGCCGGTGATGCGGCTTTTCGTCGAGCTCTGCATTCTGATCCCCTTCTGGATTTCTGTTCTGACGCGGGCCTTTGGCTGGCTGGCGCTGCTTTCAAACCGGGGCATCATCAACACCTGGGGCCAGGACCTCGGGCTGCTCGCAGAGCCGCTGACGCTGGTCCGCAATGAATTCGGGGTCGTGCTGGGGATGGTGCATTTCCTGATCCCCTTCGCTGTCTTCCCGCTGGCCTCAGGCATGCGCGCGGTGGATGAGCGTGTGCTGCTGGCCGCGCGCGGCATGGGGGCATCGCGGGCGCGCGTCTTCTGGCAGGTCTTCGTTCCCATGACCAAAACCGGCATTTTCGGAGCCCTTTTGCTGGTCTTCGTCTTTGCGCTTGGCTTCTTTGTCACGCCGGCCCTTCTTGGCGGAGGCCGTTCAGTGCTGGTCGCGGAACTGATCTGGCTCAGGATCTTCCAAAGCCCGGACTGGGGGCTTGGTGCGGCAATCTCGGTGATCATGATGGTCGCCATCGGGTTGTTGCTGATGCTGACGATGAAATATGCGAAAGGGCCGGGCCGATGATCACGCTCAAGCCGGGTCTCCTTGCGACAATCCTTGCGGCTCTGGTCGCGGTCTTCCTGCTGATGCCGCTGATTGCCGTGGTGCCGGTCAGCTTCACGCCCGGACGCAACCTTTCCATGGCCGGGGATGAATGGTCCTTGCGCCATTACCGGGCGCTGATCGAGAACCCGGTCTGGGGGCAGGGGGTCTGGCTCTCGATTCGCATCGGGCTTGTCGCGAGCCTGTTTTCCACCGCGCTCGCCACCGCTTTCGCACTTGGGATCTGGATGCTGCAGCCGAGATTTGCCGGGCTTTACATGGGGATCGCGATGTTGCCGATGGTGGCGCCGCCGGTCGTCTCGGCGCTGACGCTTTACTTCTTCCTGACCTCGCTCAGCCAGTGGAACGGGGTCATCGGCTATGACACGTTCTTTGGCGTGGCGCTGGCGCATTCGGTCATGGTCGCGCCCTTCGCCGTCGTGCTGATCACCGTCGCGCTCAGCCAGGTGGACCGCCGCATCGACCTCGCCGCGCGCTCGATGGGGGCAGGGCTGATGACGCGGGTGTTCCGCATCATCATGCCAAATATCCGCTTTGGCCTGATTGCCGCATTTTTCCTGAGCTTTGTGCTGTCCTGGGAGGAAATCGGCGTGACATTGTTCATTACCTCGGTCAATGCGGTGACATTGCCGCGCCTGATGTGGATGGGCTTGCGGGATAATATTGACCCGGCAATTGCCGCGATTTCGGTGGTGCTGATTGCGATTGTGGTCGCGGTCGTATTGATCAAAACCGTCGTGCAATTGCGGCAGGGCCAGCAAAGATAGGGATGAAGACGTGACTGCGAATATCTCAACCGGGGTTTATCTGACCCATCTTCTGCGCAGCTATGGCGTGGAGGTGGTGTTCGGCATCCCCGGCGTTCACACGGTAGAGCTGTATCGCGGGCTCGCCGGTTCCGGCGTGCGCCATGTCACGCCGCGCCATGAGCAGGGCGCGGGGTTCATGGCCGATGGCTATGCGCGTGCCAGCGGCAAGCCTGGCGTTTGTTTCATCATCACCGGGCCGGGCATGACCAATATCGTGACCGCGATGGGCCAGGCCTATGGTGATTCGATCCCGATGCTGGTGATTTCGACCGTCAATGCGCATGGGCGGATGGGGTCGGGCGAGGGCTGGCTGCATGAGCTGCCCAATCAGCAGGCGCTGGTTTCGGGCGTGGCGGCGTTCTCGCGCACCGTGAACCGGCCCGAGGAACTGGCGGGCGCGCTGGCCCAGGCCTTTGCGGTGTTTTACGGCGCGCGCCCGCGCCCGGTGCATATTGAACTGCCGATCAATGTGATGCTCGCGGATGCCGGTCATCTGCCATTGCCAAAGCCAATGATGCTGTCGCTGCCCGCGCCCGCGCCCGCGGCCCTGCGCGAGGCGATCCAGGCGCTGGAAGGCGCAGAACGTCCGGTGATCCTCGCCGGTGGCGGGGCGCAACGGGCCGAGGTCGGACGGCTGGCCGAGCTGTTCGACGCGCCGCTGGTGATGACGACTAATGCGCGGGGGCTGCTGCCGCCGGGACATGCGCTGGCGGTGCCTGTCTCGGCCTCGGTCGCGAGCTCGCGCGCGCTGATCGCCGGCGCAGATGTCGTTCTGGCGATCGGGACCGAATTGGGTCTGACCGATTACGACATGTATGAGGATGGCGGTTTCGCACTGCCGGGAACCCTGATCCGTGTCGATCTTGACCCGGTGCATATGGCGCGCGGGATCACCCCTTCGCTCGCTATCACTTCGGATGCGGCGGAATTTGTGGCGGCGGTGCTGGCGGACCCGCCCCCTGCGGCAAAGAAGGATGGCGCGGCGCGGGCCGCAGAGGCGCGCAAGGGGCGTGCCGGTCTGTCGGAGGCTTATCTTCGCGACCTGGCGCTGCTCGATATCGTGCGCGATACGCTGCCAGGTGTGCGGATGGTGGGCGATTCCACCCAGCTGACCTATGCCGGGAATATGGCATATGAAGCGGCCTCGCCCGGTACCTGGTTCAATTCGGCTACGGGTTACGGCACTTTGGGCTATGGCCTGCCAGCGGCGATTGGCGCGAAGCTCGCGGATGACCGCCCGGTGGTGGGGATCTCGGGCGATGGCGGGCTGCAATTCTCGCTCTCGGAACTGGCATCGGCCACCGAGGCCGAAGTGCCGGTGATCCTGCTCGTCCATGACAACAGCGGTTATGGCGAGATCAAATCCTATATGGTCGCGAAGAACATCCCGACACTTGGCGTGGATATCTATACGCCCGATCTGGCGGCGATCGCGGCAGCCTCGGGCTGGCATGTCGAGCGCGTGACTGAGCTTGAGACCCTGCCGGGCTTCCTGCGCGAGGGGGCTGCCCGCAAAGGGCCGACAATGCTGATCTTCGGTGATGATCTGCGCGCCCAGGTATCACTGTAAAATCAAACAAAACCGCCCGGAAACCTGTGTTTCCGGGCGGTTCTGATTTCACTTATCGAACATTTCAGCCAATCGCGGCGGCGCGGACATCGGCGTCGATATGTTCGACATATTGTCCGAAGTTTTTCGAGAACATTCCGACCAGAATCTGGGCCTGCGCGTCATAGCCTGCCTTATCCGCCCAGGTCTCGCGCGGGTTGAGGAGCACCGGATCCACGCCGGGCACATCGACCGGAACCTCAAAGCCGAAATTCGGATCCTTGCGGAACTGCACGCGGGCAAGCGAGCCATCCAGTGCCGCCGTCAGCAGCGCACGGGTCGCCCTGATCGGCATCCGACGTCCGGTGCCGTGCTTGCCGCCGGTCCAGCCGGTATTCACCAGCCAGCAGGAGGCGCCGTGCTTTGCGATCTTCTCTTGCAGGAGCTTGCCATATACCTCGGGCCGGCGCGGCATGAAGGGCGCGCCGAAACAGGTCGAGAAGGTCGGCGTCGGCTCGGTCACGCCGCGCTCGGTTCCCGGGGTTTTCGACGTGAAGCCCGAGAGGAAGTGATACATCGCCTGGGCCGGCGTCAGCCGCGAGATCGGTGGCAGCACCCCGAAAGCGTCGCAGGTCAGCATCACCACATTCTTCGGCATCCCACCCAGACCGGTGGGCGATGCGTTGGAAATATAATCCAGCGGATAGGCGCAGCGCATATTATCGGTGAGCGAATTGTCCTCGAAATCAAGCTCAAAGGTCTCGGGATCCCAGACCATGTTTTCGACCACGGTCGCGAAGCGATGGGTGGTGCCATAGATCTCCGGCTCGGCTTCGGCCGAGAGATTGATCGTCTTGGCATAGCAGCCGCCTTCAAAGTTGAAGGTGCCCGTATCAGACCAGCCATGTTCATCATCGCCGATCAGGATGCGCGAGGGGTCAGCCGAAAGCGTGGTCTTACCGGTGCCCGACAGGCCGAAGAAGACGGCCGTGTCATCGGGGTTGCCGATGGCGTGATTGGCCGAGCAATGCATCGGCATCACGCCCTTTTCGGGCAGCAGGTAGTTCAGGATGGTGAAGACCGATTTCTTGTTCTCGCCACCATATTCGGTATTGGCGATGAGCACGGTCTTTTCGTCAAAATTCAGCGCGATGACGGTATCGGTGCGGCAGCCGTGCCGCTCGGGGTCGGCCTTGAAGGACGGCAGGTTGATGATCGTCCATTCAGGTTCGAAAACGTCAAGTTCAGCGGCCTCGGGGCGGCGCAGAAGGTGACGGATGAACAGATTATGCCAGGCAAGCCCGCTGACCACCCGCACATCGACACGGTGCGCGGCATCGGCACCGGCATAGAGATCCTGGACGAAAACCTCGCGCCCCTTCAGGTGATCGAGCATATCGGCCTTGAGCAAAGCCCAGGCGCCCTCGGTCATCGCTGCGTTGTTCTCCCACCAGATGGTGTTTTCGGTCGAAGCCGAACGCACCACGAATTTATCCTTCGGCGAACGGCCGGTAAATTTCCCCGTCGTGCAGAGAAAAGCGCCGCCTTTGCCGATATGGCCCTCGCCGCGGGCAACCGCGGCTTCGACAAGTGCAGGTTCGCGATAGTTGTAATGAACAGGTCCAGCGCCGCTGATCCCCTGGTGGTCCAGAGTGCGTTTCGGGTTCACGCGTCCGTTCATAGTCATATCCGTGCCAAGCTCCGGTCGCCGCGCGCCTGGCGCGGCCTTGGTTGAAACTGCGCCCGGGCCTTGGGCGCAAGGGCAAATCCTATCCGTTTGTACTGCCCTCTTCGCGCCTATAACACGCGGCCCGGAAAGGAAAACAGCAACCTTTCAGGGAGTTAGCGCAACCATTCCAAGGTTAGCGCAACCACCGGCGGCAGCCTGCCCACAGTGAGGCATATTCGCCATGCTGCCGCATTTTCGTGACGCTTTTCCTGCCGGAACGGGTGGGTGATTCGTTTCTTGTTGATTCCTGCCCGCGCATTGAGGATTATATCCGGATAA
Source organism: Pseudogemmobacter sp. TB195 (assembly GCF_058313095.1). Taxonomy (NCBI): domain Bacteria; kingdom Pseudomonadati; phylum Pseudomonadota; class Alphaproteobacteria; order Rhodobacterales; family Paracoccaceae; genus Pseudogemmobacter; species Pseudogemmobacter sp. TB195. Next base: position 14,010 of record NZ_JBZEGG010000006.1, on the reverse strand, counting down.
GAAACAGAGCAGGATATATTATGTCGCGCATCGCCCTGGTGGACGACGACAGGAACATTCTGACGTCCGTCTCGATGACCCTCGAAGCCGAGGGGTTCGAAGTCGAAACCTATACTGACGGCCAGTCGGCCCTGGATGCCTTTAATCGCCGCATGCCCGACATGGCGGTTCTTGATATTAAAATGCCCCGCATGGACGGGATGGATCTCTTGCAGCGGCTCCGCCAGAAGACGGCGATGCCGGTGATTTTCCTCACCTCGAAAGATGACGAGATCGACGAAGTGCTCGGTTTGCGCATGGGCGCGGATGACTATGTCAAAAAGCCCTTCTCGCAGCGGTTGCTGGTAGAACGGATCCGCGCGTTGTTGCGGCGTCAGGATGCCGGCGTGGCGACGGATGCACCGGTTTCCGAAGAGAATAAGGTGATCGAGCGCGGCGAACTCAGGATGGATCCGCTGCGTCATGCGGTGTCATGGAAAGGCCGCGATGTCTCGCTGACGGTCACGGAATTCCTGCTGTTGCAGGCCCTGGCGCAGCGCCCGGGTTTTGTGAAGTCGCGTGACCAGCTGATGGATGTGGCTTACGATGATCAGGTCTATGTCGATGACCGGACCATCGACAGCCATATCAAACGGCTGCGCAAGAAGATGCGGACAGTTGATGAGGATTTCTCGGCTATCGAAACGCTTTACGGCATTGGTTATCGCTACAACGAAGAATGACAGCCTCGCCGCGCCTTGGGCCTGATAACCGCAACTCCCGCACCGGAAATGGCCGGCGCGGGGGGCAAGTGCTGCTGGGCGAAGACTGGGTCTCGCCGGAAAGCATTCCGGATGAACAGCGCGGCGCCCGTCCGCTGGGGGGGCTTGTCGCGCTGAACCGCAGCCCGCTGGCGCGCAAGATCGTCATTTTCAACCTGATGGCGCTGATCATCCTTGTGGCAGGGGTGCTGTTCCTCAACCCGTTCCGCGACAGCCTGGTCCTCAGCCGCGAGGCGGGACTTGTCCGCGAGGCGCGGCTGATTTCCGGCGTGTTCGAGGCCAGCCAGACGGGCCCGGCCACTGCACCGGATCAGGCCGGCCCGGAGGGGCAGATCACCCCGGCGGTGCCTTACGACTATTCCGCCGCGCTGCGTCGTGTCGACCTGGCGCCCGGCGTGGTGGCCTTTATCTTTGACGCCGAGGGCGCGATTCTTGCGACCCGCACCGGCCCTGAAAGCGATCTGGTGGCCCGTCGCCCGACGGTGATCACCGATTTCCTGAACTCGGTCTGGGACGGGGTTTCGGTGGTGCTTTCGCTGGGCCGCACCCAGCTGGAAGGCGAGGACAGCGCGACGCTGGCGCGCCGGCTATTGCCGAATGCGATGGCGGGGCAGACCGCCTCTTCGACCGGTCTGGGCCCGGATGGCGGCAAGGTCTTCTCAGTCGCGACCCCGGTGGCGGTTGCGGGCGAGGTGCGTTCGGTCCTGGTGCTGTCTTCGGCGGCGGGCGAGATCGACCGGCTGGTGCGCTATGAGCGGGAACAGGTGCTCCAGGTCTTCATCGTGGCGCTGCTGGTCTCGGTCGGGCTCTCGCTGGTGCTGGCCTCGACCATCGCCAATCCGCTCTCTGATCTGGCGGCGGCGGCAGAGATCGGGCGCGGCGGTGACGGCGGCAAAGTCTCGCCGGGGCGGGTGCGGATTCCGGACCTCGCGGCACGTCCCGATGAGATCGGGCGGCTGTCGGTCGCGATGCGCGGCATGGTGGCGGCGCTTTACGATCGTATTGATGCCAATGAACAATTTGCCGCCGATGTGGCGCATGAGATCAAGAACCCGCTCGCCTCGCTGCGCTCTGCGGTCGGCTCGCTGCGCTTTGTGAAAAAGGAAGAGCATCGCGAGAAACTGCTCGATGTGATCGAGCATGATGTGCGGCGCCTTGACCGTCTGGTTTCGGATATCTCGAATGCCTCGCGCCTCGATTCCGAACTGGTGAAAGAGGAGGAGGAAGAATTCGACCTCGTCCATACCCTGACCAATCTGACGCAATATCTGGGCGAACAGGCGGCCGGGTCGGAGGTCGATTTCCTGACCGACCTGCCTGCGGGCAAGATCATGATCCGTGGCCTCGAAGCGCGGCTGGCCCAGGTCTTCGTCAATCTGATCACCAATGCGATCTCGTTTTGCGAGGCCAGCGATGCTGTGCGGGTCTGGGCGCGTCAGCGCGAGAACCGCGTGCTGATCGTGGTTGAAGATACTGGCCCGGGCATTCCGGAACAGGCGCTGACCAAAGTCTTCAAGCGCTTTTATTCCGACCGGCCCGAGACGCATTTCGGCAATAATTCCGGCCTCGGCCTGTCGATCTCGAAACAGATCGTCGAGGCGCATGGCGGGGTGATCTGGGCCGAAAACATCCGCCACCCGAATGCCGACCCCAATTCCGAGCCGCTGGGCGCGCGTTTCGTGGTCGGTCTGCCGGTTTGACGATGTGACGGCGGCGCAGATCCTGCATGCCAGTTCGGTTGCCATCGGGGGCAGGGGGGTGCTGATCCTCGGCCCTTCGGGGGCGGGGAAATCGGCGCTGGCGCTGAAGCTCATGGCTTATGGCGCGGCGCTGGTCGCGGATGACCAGACGGCGCTGACCATGTCTGGCGGCGGGGTCGAGATCTCCTGTCCCTCCCAGGCGATCAGCGGGCTGATCGAGGCGCGGGGGATCGGCATCCTGCGGGTGACGCCCTCGGACCCGGTGCCGCTTGCTCTGGTGGTCGATCTGGGGCGGCCCGAGACCGAGCGACTGCCCCCCCGGCGCCACATATCTATACTTGGATATGAACTGCCGCTTGTGCTGCGCGCGCAAAATGACCATCTTGCCGAAGGATTGCTTGCCCTGATGACGGGCGGGCGACAGGAGTGAGCTATGGATGCCTCTCTGGCGGCCTGTTCTGAGGCGGCCCAGGCCCGGGACGCGGTGCCCGGGGAATTCAGACTGGTCCTTGTGACCGGGCCGTCAGGCGCCGGGCGGACCACGGCCATCCGGGTTCTGGAAGATATCGGCTATGAGACGATCGACAATATTCCCCTGAGCCTGATCCCGCGTCTGCTGGAGGGCACTGCCCCTGACCGTCCCGTGGCCCTGGGGCTTGATGTCCGCAACCGCGATTTCAACGCCACCGCGCTGATCGAGCTGATCGACGGGATGGTGCGTGACCCCGGGGTCTCGCCGATGGTGGTGTACCTGGACTGCGCCTCGCCCGAACTGATCCGCCGCTATTCCGAGACCCGCCGGCGCCACCCTCTGGCCCCCGATGAGACCCCGGCCGAAGGCATCGCGCGCGAGCTGGATCTGCTGACCCCGATCCGGGTCCGGGCCGATCTGCTGATCGATACGACCGAGCTGTCGCCCCACGATCTGAAAGCCGAGATCAAGCGCTGGTTCGCACCGGACAGATCCGGGCGCCTCGCGGTGTCTCTGCAAAGCTTCAGTTACCGCCGCGGTCTGCCGCGCGGCGTGGATATGGTCTTTGACTGCCGCTTTCTGAAAAACCCGCACTGGAACCCCGCGCTCCGCGCTTTGGACGGGCGGGACCCGGCCGTGCAGGCGTTTCTGGCGCAGGATCCGAATTTTGCCCCCTTCCTTGACCGGGTGCGGGATCTGGTTGAATTTCTGCTCCCGGCTCAGGTGGGCGAGGGCAAGGCGCATCTCGCAATCGGTTTTGGCTGCACCGGCGGGCAACACAGATCGGTTGCTTTAGCAGAATTGATGGGCAGTGCCCTTGCGCAGGCCGGCTGGCCGGTGTCAAAACGGCACAGGGAACTGGAACGCAAGGCCGGCGAGATGCCTGGCCCAGCTGACAAGGTGTCTGTGGCTTGATCGGGATCGTAATCGTCGCTCATGGAGGGCTGGCGCGGGAATATCTTTCCGCTGTGGAGCATGTTGTCGGCAAACAGGACGGCATGATCGCCATTGCGATTGAAGATGACCATGACCGCAACGCCAAACAGGCCGAAATCATCGCTGCCGCCAATTCGGTTGACAGCGGTGAGGGGGTCGTTGTGGTGACGGATATGTTCGGGGGATCGCCCTCGAATCTGTCCTTGCCGGCCTGTACGGCTTCGGGACGTCGCATTCTTTATGGCGCGAACCTGCCAATGCTGATTAAGCTGGCAAAATCGCGCGATATTCCTGTGCCAGAGGCGGTTGCCGCCGCGCTGGACGCCGGTCGCAAATACATCAACAGCCTTGATCTCGGCGGAGGGATCTGAGGCGGAATTTCGACCTGGGGATTGCTCTTGAGGACTTTCAAAATCGTCAATGAGAAGGGGCTTCACGCCCGCGCCTCTGCGAAATTCGTCGAGACGGTTGAGGCACATGATGCCCGCGCGCTTGTCTCCAAGGACGGGATGGAAGTTTCGGGGGATTCGATTATGGGTCTTTTGATGCTTGCCGCCTCGCGCGGAACCTCGATTGATGTGACGACGTCGGGCGCCGATGCGGAGAAACTTGCCGATGCACTGGAGGCCCTGGTTGCCGGGCGCTTCGGAGAAGACTATTGAGGGCTGTCCTCGTGGAATGAGGGGTCCGGTTTTCGGGCCTGTTCCGGGGAACACACGCTGAGGATCGTCGCTTCGTGACCGAGCAAAGCCCGCCCACCGCCAAACCCGCAGCGCCGGCTCCGGTGGACAAACCCTATGATATGCGCCGGCTGTCTTATGCCGGCACGTTCCGCAACCCGTTCAAGGCGAATTCGATTCGCGCGATTGAATGGCTGACGGCAAAGATCCAGCTTTTATCGCTGATCCGCAGCTTCGAGAAATCCGGTGCTCCCTTTGGCGCGCCCTTCTGGCCCAAGGCGATCCGCCATATGGGCATCCGCATTGACACGCCGTCCGAGGAAATCGCCCGTATCCCCAAAACCGGACCGGTCGTCGTGGTGGCGAACCACCCCTCGGGTCTGGTCGATGGCATGATCATGGCCGAGCTGATCACCCGCGTGCGGCCCGATTTCAAAATCCTCACCCGTTCGCTTCTGACCGGCATCCCCGAGGTCGAGGAATTCATGATCCCGGTGCCCTTCCCGCATGAAGACAATGCGCGCGAAGAGGGGCTGAAGATGCGCAACGAGACGCTCGCGCAGCTGAAAAACGGCGGCGTGATCATTCTCTTCCCCGCCGGCAAGGTCGCGATGTCCGAGACATATTTCGGCCCGGCGATCGAGGCGGAGTGGAATGTCTTCACCCATAAGATCGTGAAATCGACCGGCGCCACCATCCTGCCGATCTATTTCCCCGGCCAGAACAGCCGCAGCTTCCTGATCGCGAACAAGCTGTCGGATACATTGCGCCAGGGCCTTTTGCTGCGCGAGATCAAGCGCGCGCTGTTCAAGCCGCAGCGCCCCTTTATCGGTGAGCCGATCCCGGCGGATGAGCTGAAGAAATGGGAAGGCAATCCGCGCGGCTTCCTCGCCTGGCTGCGCGCGCATACACTGGCTTTGGGCAAGGCGCGCTGACGCGACCCGGGCTTTCGGCCCGCGCCGGAATGGGTAAGATATCCGCCGGCTTCGCTTCGGGGCATAGTGCGGGGCATGATGAGCGTTTCAACTGAGCTGCTGATCCTCGATTGCGATGGCGTGCTGATCGACAGCGAGATCATCAGCGCGCAGATGCTGGTGGCAGAGCTGGCGCAGCTGGGTGTCGAGATCGACCTGGCCTATGTCGCCCGCCATTTTCTGGGGCGCAGCTATCCGACGGTGATGGCAACGATCCGCGCTGATTTTGGCCTCGATCTGCCGCCCGAATTCGAAACGGGCTACCGCGAGGCACTGCTGGCCGCTTTCGGGCGCGATCTTCGCATCATGCCCGGCGTGGCGGCGATGCTGGACCTGCTGGCGGTGCCGGTCTGTGTCGCCACCTCGTCCAGCCCGCGCCGTGTCGAGACCTCGCTCAGGCTGGTCGGGCTCTGGGACCGGCTTGGCGCGGTGACCTTTACCGCAAGCGAGGTGGCACAGGGTAAACCGGCACCTGACCTGTTCCTCCATGCCGCAGCGCGGATGGGGGTGGCACCTGCGGCATGTCTCGTGATTGAGGACAGCCTGACGGGTTTGCGCGCGGCGAAGGCGGCGGGCATGGAGGTCTGGCGCTTTACCGGGGGCAGTCATATGGGCTCTGATACGCCGGAAGAGCCAGAAGACGCCCGACCCGCCCGCCGTTTTGACGATTTCTCGCGGTTTTTTGACATAGTGCCAGAGTTGAGGAGGCCGCAATGAGGAAACCACAATGAGCCGGGCCGATACAGAACCCAGCCTGCTTGACGATGCCGCCCGTGCCGGCTGGCTTTATTATGTCGGCGGCATGACCCAGGACCAGATCGCGGGCGAGCTGGGCATCTCGCGCCAGCGCGCCCAGCGGCTGGTCAGCCGCGCCATGGCCGAAGGGCTGATCCAGGTGCGGCTCAATCACCCGATTGGCGCCTCGATGGATCTGGCGGCGCGGCTGAAAGAGCGTTTTGGGCTGGCCACCTGCCGCGTGGTGCCGGGGCTCGGGCCGGGCGCTGACCCTGCCGCAGGGATCGCCGGTGCGGCGGCGGCTGAACTGGAGCGGGTCCTTCGGATGGAGGATCCCCTGACCATCGGCTTCGGCACTGGCCGCGCGCTGCGGGCCCTTGTTGAGGCGCTGGAGCCGATGGCCGCGCCGCAGCATCGGCTGGTCTCGCTGATCGGGAATATCGCGCCGGATGGATCAGCGAGCTTTTTCGATGTGGTGATGCGGCTCGCCGACCGGGTCCAGGCGCCGCATTACCCGATGCTGGTGCCGGTGGTGTCCTCGACCGCCGCAGAACGCGCCGAATTCCATGCGCTTGGCCCTGTGAAACGGGTGCTTGAACTCGCGCGCGGCGCGGATGTGGTCTTTGTGGGCGTCGGCCAGATGTCGGATGACGCGCCGCTGCACCGGGATGGATTTGTCAGCGATGCCGAGCTGCGCGAGATGCAGGCGGCGGGCGCCGCAGGCGAGGTCGCGGGCTGGGTGTTTGATTCGGACGGCCGCTATCTCGATTTCGGCATCAACACCCGCACCGGCGGCCTGAGGGTCGAACCTGGTCTCTCGCGCCCTGCCATCGGCATTGCTGCGGGTGCATCCAAGGTGCCGGGCATCCGCGCCGCGTTGAAATCACATATTATCAACGGTCTCATCACTGATTCCCCCACCGCCGAGGCGCTGCTGGCGCGCAGCTGAACTGCCGGTCCCCCTCGCAGCTGCGGCGGAGGAAAGGGATTGACGAAACATATCCAGATGTGAGCAATTGATCGCAATGCGATGAATTGCTCATTTAGGTGATTCAGACGCAGCCAGGGAGGAAAACCAATGAAACTGTCGCACCGCGCCATGTTTGGCGCGACGGTTGCGCTCGCCCTTTCCGGGGCGGCGATGGCCGAAACCACCATCACCGTCGCCACCGTGAACAATGGCGATATGATCCGGATGCAGGGGCTGATGGAGGCGTTTTACGCGAAACATCCCGACATCAGGGTCGATTGGGTGACGCTTGAGGAAAACGTCCTGCGCCAGCGCGTCACCACCGATGTGGCGACCAAAGGCGGCCAGTTCGACGTCATGACCATCGGCACCTATGAGGCCCCGATCTGGGGCAAACAGGGCTGGCTTCTGCCGCTGAATGACTTGCCCGCCGATTACGATGTCGATGACCTGCTGCCGGCGATCCGGGGCGGGTTGACCGTTGACGGCAATCTCATCGCCGCGCCGTTCTATGGCGAAAGCTCGATGGTGATGTATCGCACCGACCTGATGGAGAAGGCCGGGCTTACGATGCCAGAAGCGCCGACCTGGGCTTTCATCAAAGAAGCCGCCGCCGCGATGACCGACAAGCCGAATGAGGTTTACGGCATCTGCCTGCGCGGCAAGGCGGGCTGGGGCGAGAATATGGCCTTCCTTTCGGCCATGGGGAACAGCTTTGGCGCCAAATGGTTCGACATGGACTGGAAGCCGCAATTCGACCAGAAGCCCTGGAAGGATACGCTGGATTTCTACCTTGATCTGATGGGCAATTATGGCCCCCCGGGTGCCGCGAATAATGGCTTCAACGAAAATCTCTCGCTGTTCCAGCAAGGCAAATGCGGCATGTGGATCGACGCGACGGTTGCAGCGAGCTTTGTGACCAATCCGGCGGAATCGACCGTGGCAGATAAGGTCGGATTTGCGCTGGCGCCGGATAACGGGCTGGGCAAACGCGGCAACTGGCTCTGGGCGTGGAACCTTGCAATCCCTGCGGGCACGCAGAAGGAAGAGGCTGCGAAGAGCTTTGTCGCCTGGGCAACCAGCAAGGACTATCTCGCGCTGGTGGCGGAAAAAGAGGGCTGGGCCAATGTGCCACCCGGCACCCGGCAGTCGCTTTACGACAATCCGGAATACCAGAAGCTGCCCTTCGCAAAGATGACGCTTGAATCGATCAATGCGGCCGATCCGAACAATCCTGCGGTGGATCCGGTGCCCTATGTCGGGGTGCAATTCGTGGCGATCCCGGAATTCCAGGGGCTCGGCACGGCGGTCGGGCAGATGTTCTCTGCGGCTCTGGCGGGGTCTGATACCGCAGAGGGCGCGCTGGCGAAGGCGCAGTCCTTCACCACGACCGAGATGACCCGTTCGGGCTATATCAAGTGATCGGTTAAAAAGTTCCTCCCGGCGGGGCTGCCTTCTTTACGCGGCCCCGCCACCTTCTTCACCGTATTTCAGGACCACATCATGGCGACCGAACAGTCCAGGACGGCTGCGCGTCTTATGGTCTCTCCGGCGGTTATCCTGTTGTTTTTGTGGATGATCGTGCCGTTGGGCATGACGCTTTACTTCTCATTCCTGCGCTACAACCTCCTGATGCCGGGGATGGAGAGCTGGACCGGGTTCGACAATTACTACTATTTCATCACCCAGCCCGCCTTCTGGCCCGCCCTGACCAATACGCTGCTCCTCGTGCTGGGCGTGCTGGCGATCACGGTGATCGGGGGCATCGCGCTTGCGCTGCTCCTGGATCAGCCGTTCAGGGGCCAGGGCGTGGTGCGGGTCATGGTGATTGCGCCCTTTTTTGTTATGCCGACCGTGGCCGCGCTGGTCTGGAAGAACATGTTCATGAACCCGGTAAACGGGATGTTCGCGCATCTCTTCAAATCCGTGGGGCTGCAACCCTTTGATTTCCTGAGCCATGCGCCGCTGGCCTCGATCATCCTGATTGTCGCCTGGTCCTGGCTGCCCTTTGCCACGCTGATCCTTCTGACCGCGTTGCAAAGCCTTGACCGCGAGCAGATGGAGGCCGCCGAGATGGATGGCGCGGGCTGGCGCAGCCGCTTCTGGCACCTGACCCTGCCGCATCTGACGCGGCCCATCACGGTCGTGATCCTGATCCAGACGATTTTCCTGCTGTCCGTCTTTGCCGAGATCCTCGTCACCACCAATGGCGGCCCGGGCACGGCCTCGACGAACCTGCCTTTCCTCGTCTATTCGCAATCGCTTTTGTCCTTCGATGTGGGCGGCGGTGCGGCCGGAGGCATCATCGCGGTCATCCTCGCCAATATCGTTGCGGTCTTCCTGATGCGGATGATCGGCAAGAATCTGGAGGTCTGAGCCATGGCGCGTACCACAAGCCCCGCCCGGACATGGGCCGTCACCACCCTGGCCTGGACGATCGGTTTCCTGATCTTCTTCCCGATCCTGTGGATCTTCATCCTCTCCTTCCGCACCGAGGGCGATGCGATCAAAGCGCCGCTTGAGGTCCTGACCGCGCCCTGGACGATGGAGAGCTACCATGTCGTGCAGGAGCGCTCGAACTACTTCCTGCATTTCATGAATTCGGTGATCATCTCGCTTGGCTCGACCGTGCTGGCGCTGGTCATCGCGATCCCGGCGGCCTGGTCGATGGCCTTTGTTCCCGGCAAACGCACCAAAGACCTGCTGATGTGGATGCTCTCGACCAAGATGATGCCGGCGGTCGGCGTGCTGGTGCCGCTGTATCTGTTGTTCCGCGATTTCGGCCTTCTGGACAGCCGCATCGGTCTGGTCGGCGTGCTGACCCTGATCAACCTGCCGATCGTGATCTGGATGCTCTACACCTATTTCCGCGAGATCCCCGGCGAGATCCTCGAAGCCGCGCGGATGGACGGCGCCAGTCTGGGCCGTGAAATCCTCTATGTCCTGACTCCGATGGCCGTGCCGGGGATCGCCTCGACCATGCTTCTCAACATCATCCTCGCCTGGAATGAGGCCTTCTGGACGCTGCAGCTGACCACCAAAAACGCGGCCCCCCTGACGCAGTTCATCGCGAGCTATTCCAGCCCCGAGGGCCTGTTCTACGCAAAACTCTCGGCGGCCTCGACCATGGCGATTGCGCCGATCCTGATCCTTGGCTGGTTCAGCCAGAAACAACTCGTCCGCGGCCTGACCTTTGGCGCGGTGAAGTGAGGTAAAGAATGGGACAGATTACCCTTTCCTCGGTCACGAAAAGCTTTGGCGAAGTGAATGTCATTCCGCCGCTGGATCTGACCATCAATGACGGCGAATTCGTTGTCTTTGTCGGGCCTTCAGGCTGCGGCAAGTCAACATTGCTCCGGCTGATCGCAGGGCTTGAGGATATATCCTCGGGCCAGGTCGTGATCGACGGCAAGGACGCGACCGATACCGCGCCGGGAAGCCGGGGGCTGGCGATGGTGTTCCAGTCCTATGCGCTTTACCCGCATATGACGGTCCGCAAAAACATCGCCTTCCCGCTGAAAATGGCCGGGCTCAGCCCCGATCAGCAGAAGGCAAAGGTCGAGCAGGCGGCGAAAGTGCTGAACCTGACGAATTACCTCGACCGCCGTCCGGGCCAGCTGTCGGGCGGCCAGCGCCAGCGCGTCGCGATTGGCCGGGCCATTGTGCGCGAACCGGCGGCGTTCTTGTTCGACGAGCCGCTGTCCAACCTGGATGCGGCCTTGCGCGTGACCATGCGGCAAGAGATTTCCGAGCTGCACCAGTCGCTGAAGACCACGATGATCTATGTGACCCATGATCAGGTCGAGGCTATGACCATGGCCGATAAGATCGTGGTGCTGAATGCCGGCCGGATCGAACAGGTTGGCTCGCCGCTGGAGCTTTATCGCCAGCCGAAGAACCTCTTTGTCGCGGGCTTTATCGGCAGCCCGAAGATGAATTTCATCACTGGGGTCGAGGCCACGCGTGAGGGCTGCACCACATTGGGGGTGCGGCCGGAACATATCGCGGTGGCGCCGGGCGGGCGGTGGACTGGCGTGGTGGGCCTTGCAGAACATCTCGGCTCTGACACGTTCCTCAAGGTTCAGACCGCTGCGGCGGGCGAGCTGACCGTCCGCGTCTCGGGCGAGATGGCGCTGCATCACGGCGACCGCGTCAGCCTCAGCCCGCAAGAGGGCAAGCTTTACCGCTTCGACCATGAGGGAAGGGCACTTTGATGCGGGGGTCGGAGACGGAGCCTGATCGGTCGGTGCAAATGCCCGGCTATGACCGCAAATCCCTGACACCGGGAATCGTCCATATCGGGCTTGGGAATTTTCACCGCGCCCATATGGCCGTCTATCTCGATGACCTGTTCGGCCTTGGCCTCGGGCATGACTGGGCCATAATCGGCGCCGGTGTGCGCCCGGCGGATGCGGCGATGCGCGAGGCCCTGCTGGCCCAGGATTGTCTTTCGACCGTGATCGAGCTGGACCCGACGGGGCGCAGCTGTCGCCGCATCGGCGCGATGGTGGATTTCCTGCCGGTTGAGCCTGGCAATGCCAGCCTGATCGCGGCGATGTCGCGGCCAGAGATCCGCATCGTTTCGCTCACCGTGACCGAGGGCGGCTATTTCATCGACCCGGCCTCGGGCGCGTTTGACCCGACCGCCCCGGCAATTGCCGCCGATGCGGCGCAGCCTGATGCGCCGGGCACTGCGTTCGGCGCAATAGTGGCCGCGCTGAAGGCACGCCGCGCCGCTGGTATCGCGCCATTTACCGTGATGTCCTGCGACAACCTGCCCGGAAATGGCGAGGTCACCCGCAACGCGGTCCTGGGCCTGGCCCGCCTGTCGGACCCGGATCTGAGCGCCTGGATCGAAGCGGCGGTCGCCTTCCCGAATGCGATGGTTGATCGCATCACGCCCGCGACCGGCCCGCGCGAACGCGCAATGGCGGCGGCTTTTGGTCTTGATGATCCGGTGCCGGTGACCTGCGAGCCCTTCCGTCAATGGGTGGTCGAGGATCACTTCCCCGCCGGGCGCCCGGCGCTGGAACGGGTCGGCGTGACCTTCAGCCGCGAGGTGCATGCCTATGAGATGATGAAGATACGGATTCTTAACGGCGGCCATGCGATCATCGCCTATCCGGCCGGGCTGATGGATATCGAATTTGTCCATGAGGCGATGGCCGATCCGCTTATCGCGGGCTTCCTCGACCGGGTCGAGACGGAGGAGGTGGTGCCCTATGTGCCGCCGGTCCCGGATACGGTGATCACCGATTACTACCAGGTGATCCGGCAGCGGTTTTCCAATCCCGAGGTGGCCGATACCACGCGGCGGCTCTGCCTTGACGGGTCGAACCGGCAGCCGAAATTCATCATCCCCTCGCTGCGCGATGCGCTGGCGGCGGGCGGGCCGGCGGAGGGGATGGCGCTGGTCTCGGCGCTCTGGTGTCGCTATTGCGCAGGGGTGACTGACGGCGGCGCCGTGATTGCGGCGAATGATCCCGACTGGCATCGGCTGACGGTGCTGGCGCAGCAGGCAAAGGACCAGCCCGGGCTCTGGCTGGCGCAAAAGGCAATCTATGGCGAGACCGGTCAGGATCCGCGTTTCCGGGCAGCCTTCTCACAGCACCTGACGCGCCTCTGGGCCGAGGGAACGCGGGCGGTTCTGGGCGCGTATCTGGCGCGGTAAGCCCGGGCCGGGTCGGGGCTCAGCGGGTCGGAACCGGCACCTCGCCGCGGTAATCGTAAAAGCCGCGCTGCGATTTGCGGCCCAGCCAGCCGGCCTCGACATATTTCGTCAAAAGCGGGCAGGGCCGGTATTTGGTATCGGCCAGGCCGTCATAAAGCACGTTCATGATCGCAAGGCAGGTGTCGAGCCCGATGAAATCCGCAAGCTCCAGCGGGCCCATCGGGTGATTGGCACCAAGCTTGAGCGCCTCGTCGATGGACCGCACATTTCCGACGCCTTCATAAAGCGTATAGACCGCCTCATTGATCATCGGAATCAGGATGCGGTTCACGATGAAGGCGGGGAAGTCTTCAGCCGAAGCCGCTGTCTTTCCGAGCTTTTCCACGACTGCATGCAGCGCGCTATAGGTCGCCTGATCGGTGGCGATACCCCGGATCAGCTCGACCAGCTGCATCACGGGGACCGGGTTCATGAAGTGGAACCCCATGAATTTCTCGGGCCGGTCAGTGCGAGAGGCGAGCCGCGTGATCGAGATCGAAGAGGTGTTCGAGGTCAGGATCGTCTCGGGTTTCAGATGGGGCAGCAGCGCGTCGAAAATGGCCTGCTTCACCGTTTCACGTTCGGTCGCGGCCTCGATAACCAGATCCGAGGGGCCCAGATCGGCGAGGGTCATGGTGGTCCTGATCCGGCCCATCGCCGCCTGCTTGTCCTCGGCCGAGACTTTGCCGCGTGACACCTGGCGTTCCAGATTACGGTCGATGATGGCGACGGCCTTTTGCAGCGAGTCTTCATTCACGTCGTTCAGCAGCACGTCATATCCGGCGAGCGCGAAAACATGCGCGATGCCGTTGCCCATCTGCCCCGCGCCTACGATGCCGACCGAACGGATATCCATGATGAGCCTCTTGCTGTTGCGGCTGTGAGATTAGGCGCGGGGGCCTGCGGGGGCAATCCCTGCTGCGGGCGCTGGCCGGTCCGGCAATGGAAAAGGGCGCCCGGGGGCGCCCTTTCGTACCTTTTCTGCGTTTTGCAGATCAGAGTTTTTCTGTGAGTTCGGGGAGGATGGTGAAGAGGTCTCCCACCAGGCCATAATCGGCGACCTGGAAGATCG
>NZ_JBZEGG010000005.1:0-205366 GCF_058313095.1 Pseudogemmobacter sp. TB195 | reverse complement strand
AGGCCGGACATCTGATAGCAAACGATTTGGTCAAAAGTCTTCTGCAATCCTGACAAGAGAGGGGCCGTCCACATCTGCAACCTATACGCCCAGACCAAAAGCCAGGACGCGATGCGCCAGGTCTTTCGTGATGCGTTGGACCAGGACGAGGAGCTTATCGATGCCACGGGCAATCTCGCGCCAGCTCCCGGTCTCTTTCCCGACTATCCGGCACCGATCATTCGCCACGGTAACGGCCGCAACTGGACTCTGACCACGGCCCGATGGGGCATGCCGACCCCATCAGTCTATCTTTCGGCCAGGCGCCCGGATCCGGGCGTCACGAATATCCGCAATACCGGGTCCCCCCATTGGCGTCCATGGCTCGGGCCAGAGCATCGCTGCCTCATTCCCTTCACCAGCTTCTCCGAACCCGATGGCCGACCGGGAGCAGCTCGCAACAGCCCGGTCTGGTTTGCCCTCGGCCAGGATCGTCCGCTTGCCTTCTTCGCCGGCATCCGGACCGAATGGACCTCGGTCAGGAAGCTGAAAGAGGGCGAAGTGACCGCGGAACTCTTCGGTTTTCTGACCTGCGAGCCCAATGCCGAGGTTCGGCCCGTGCATCCCAAAGCCATGCCGGTGATCCTGACACGCCCCGAAGACTGGCGCTGCTGGCTGACCGCGGACACCAATACGGCGCTGCAACTGCAGCGCCCGCTCCCCGACGGACAGCTTCAGATCGTGGCGGAGGGGCACCATGCGGACCCTGCGTAAGCGGCTTACATATGAGAGCCATGCGGACCCGCTGCACCTTCTGAACAGCCGCGTTCATGAAGTCGAAGGGCGCGGTCGGATCGGGTTTGCTCTCTTCCAGGCCGCCCGGCTGGCGGGGCCGGTCTTCTGGATCATGCTTGCGCATGACCGGGACAGGCTGTTGCCGGGATCCCTGCCGGAAGGCGTTGCCGGGCGGCTGCATCTCATCGAGGCCCCGGGTGAGACGGATCTGCTCTGGGCTGTTGAAGAGGCTTTGCGGGCGCGGCCGGTGTCTCTGGTCATCGCGGCGCCGGAAAAGCCTATCACGCTGACCGCGGGCAGGCGGCTCCAGCTTGCCGCCGAGGCCGGCAACACCACGGGCCTTATGCTGGTCCAGGAAGGCAAAGGCAGCAATGCCGCCGAGACGCGCTGGAAATGTGATCCGCTGCCTTCACCTGCGGACTCGACTCGCCATCGCTGGGCTCTTAATAAGAACAAAAAGGGAACAACTATACTCTGTGATGTGAGCTGGAATGGCGCGACGGCTGCTGTCCATCTGGTTCCCCAGGCTCGCGAGCGATGTCAGCCTGAGGATCCGCCCGCTTGACGGGCCTTTTGCGTTGACGCTCAGGGCGTCGAACGCGGAACATCTGCATTGTCTGAACAAGGCCGCCACGGCGGCAGGCCTCCATCCCGGCATGCCGCTCGCCGATGCGCGCGCGGTTTGCCCGGCGCTTTCCACCCGCCCGGCCGATCTGATCCGCGAGGGCAGGGCGCTTGAGGGCCTCCGACGGTGGGCGAGCCGTTACGGACCACATGCAGCGAAAGACGGAACGGATGGGCTGGTCGTCGATGTCTCGGGCGTGCCGCATCTTTTTGGCGGTGAGACAGAGCTGCTTGCCGATCTCGAGGCGCGGTGTGAGCGGACAGGCGTTTGTGCAAAGAGTGCCATAGCGGAAACCCGTGGCGGCGCCTGGGCCCTGGCCCGCCATGGCGGTGGCGTGATCCCGGAAGGCGGGCTCCTGTCCCGGCTCGGGCCGATGCCGGTCAGCGCGCTTCGGATCGAACCTGCGGTTGCCGAAGCTCTGATCCGGCTTGGGCTGCACCGGATCGTCGACCTGACCAATGTTCCCCGGGCACCACTGGCGCGGCGGTTCGGCGCGGATCTTCTGCGCCGCCTTGATCAGGCGCTCGGGACCCAGTCCGAGCCGGTGGCGGCGGGGTCAGAGGCCCCGCATTTCGGGGTGCGGATGACACTGCCCGATCCGATCGGGCTGACGGCGGATGTCATGGGCGTGCTTGACCGGCTGCTCGTGCGGCTTTGCGACAGGCTGGCATCAGCCCGGATGGGCGCGCGCGCGGTCCGGCTGGAGCTGCAGCGCGTGGACCGCTCGGCGGCGGTGGTCGATGTGGGGCTTGCCCGCGCAATGCGCGATCCGGCCCGGATCTCGGCCTTGTTCCTCAAAGGGGTCGATGAGGTCGATTCCGGCTTTGGGATCGACGGGCTGCGCCTCACCGCCACAATGACCGAGCCGCTGGCCCCCGAGCAGATCGGCAATACAGAGGCGCGGGCCGGGGATGAACTCTCGGACCTGATCTCCCGGATCGGCAACCGGCTCGGGTTTGACGCCGTGCAGCGCTTCCAGCCCGCCAGCAGCCGCATTCCCGAGCGCAGTTTCGTGACCGTTCCGGCCGCCTCTGCGCCGCCGGTGCCGTTCCCGCAAGGACGTCGCCCCCCCCGGCCCATCACCCTCTTTCCGGCAGAGCCCCTGACCCAGGTCTCGGGCAGCCCGCCCGCCCGGTTCAGCTGGCGCAGGATGGGCTTTACCACATTGCGGGCGCATGGCCCGGAGCGGATCACGCCGGAATGGTGGTGCGACGACCCGGCCTGGCGTTCCGGCGTGCGGGATTACTGGCGGGTAGAGACCAGTGAGGGGCCACGGCTCTGGCTTTTCCGCACGCCGCAATCGGGATCACGGGACTGGTATGCGCAGGGGGTTTTCCTGTGACCGCCTATGCCGAACTCTGCGTGACCTCGAACTTTACCTTCCTGCGCGGGGCGTCCCACCCCGAGGAACTGGTGAAACGCGCGGCCGATCTTGGCCTCACGGCCATCGCCATCACCGACCGCAACTCGGTCGCGGGGGTGGTTCGGGCTTTTTCTGCTCTGAAGGAACTCGCGCGGGTTGCGCAGGAGGCAGGCCAAAGTCAGGGGGGGCAGGATGTTTCTCTGCCCCGCCTGATCCCCGGGGCGCGTCTCGTGCTGACCGACAGCCCCATGGAATGGCTCGCGCTGCCAACCGATCTGGCCGCCTGGTCGCGGCTCACACGGCTTTTATCGCTCGGGAAAAGGCGCGCTGAAAAAGGCAGCTGCCATATCGGTCTGGCCGATCTCGAGGAATGGGGCAGGGGGATGATCCTGATCGCCCTGCCGCCCGATCCGCTGGAAAAGAGCGGCTTCGAGCAGGATCTGCGCCGGGTTTCCGCCCGCTTTTCCGGTCAGTGCTTCCTTGGTGCGGCCCCCGTCTATGACGGGCAGGATCAGGAACGGCTCGACCGTCTGGCCGGGATTTCGCAGGCGACGGGCTTGCCCAAAGTCGCGGTCGGCGATGTGCTGATGCACCGCTCAAGCCGGCGCCCGGTCGCTGATGTGCTGACCTGTATCCGCGAGGGCTGCACCATCGACACTATCGGCGACCGGCGCCTTGCCAATGGGGAACATCGCCTGAAATCCGGCGAGGAACTGGCCCGTATCTTCCACCGCTATCCGGCGGCGCTGCGCCGCACGGTCGAGATCGCCGACCGCTGCGCCTTCCGCATGGACCAGCTGCGTTACCAGTATCCCGAAGAGGCAAAGGACGGGGAGCCTGCCCAGGCCCGCCTCGAACGGCTGGCGCGCGAAGGACTGCACTGGCGCTACCCAGGCGGCGCGCCGCCGAAGATCGTCAGCCGCGTCGAGAAGGAACTTTGCCTGATCGCCGAGGTTGAATACGCCCCCTACTTTCTGACCGTCTATGACATCGTCAGCTTTGCGCGATCAAAAGGCATCCTTTGCCAGGGCCGGGGGTCTGCCGCGAATTCCGTGGTCTGCTATCTCTTGGGCATCACCGAAGTGCCGCCTGAAAGCATCACCCTGATTTTCGAGCGGTTCATCTCGAAAGACCGTGGCGAGCCGCCGGATATTGATGTTGATTTCGAACATGAGCGCCGCGAGGAGGTGATCCAGTGGATCTATAAGCGCTACACCCGCGAATGCGCCGGGCTGACCGCCGTGGTGATCCATTTCCGCGCCCGCGCCGCAATCCGCGAGGTCGGCAAGGTCATGGGGCTGAGCCAGGACGTGATCGCCCGGCTTTCGGGCCAGATCTGGGGCTGGTCGTCTGAGGCCCCCGGCGAGGACCGGCTGCGTGACGCGGGCCTCAGCCCCGGGGACAACCGCGTGGCCCTTGCGGTGAAGCTGATCGCCGAGATCATCGGCTTCCCCCGGCACCTCTCGCAGCATGTCGGTGGTTTTGTCATCACGCAGGGAAGGCTGGACGATCTCTGCCCGATCGAGAATGCCGCGATGGAGAACCGCACCGTCATCGAATGGGACAAGGATGATATCGACGCGCTCGGGCTGTTGAAGGTCGATGTGCTGGCGCTCGGGATGCTGACCGCGATCCGCAAGGCCTTCGGCCTGATCAGGGATCACCGGCAAGAGCAGCTGACGCTCGCGAATATCCCACCCGCAGATCCTTCGGTCTATGACATGCTCTGCCGCGCGGATGCGATAGGGGTGTTCCAGGTCGAAAGCCGGGCGCAGCTGAACTTTCTGCCCCGGATGAAGCCCCGGACGTTCTATGATCTCGTCTGCGAGGTGGCCATCGTCCGGCCCGGGCCGATCCAGGGCGGCATGGTCCACCCCTTCATCAACCGCCGCCAGGGCCGTGAGAAGGTCGAAGATCTTGGCCCGGCCATGATGGAGGTGCTGGGCCGTACTTACGGGGTGCCGCTGTTTCAGGAGCAGGCTATGCAGATTGCTGTTGTGGCGGCGGGCTTCACCCCTGCCGAGGCCGACCGGCTGCGCCGTTCGCTTGCGACCTTCAAACGGATGGGCACCATCGGCGGCTTTCGCGACCGCTTTATCGGCGGTATGCTGGAACGTAGATATGATGCCGATTTCGCGGCACGCTGCTTTGCCCAGATCGAGGGCTTCGGTTCTTACGGCTTCCCCGAAAGCCATGCGGCCAGCTTCGCCCGGCTGGTCTATGTTTCGGCCTGGCTCAAGCGCCACCATCAGGCGATCTTCACCTGCGCGCTGCTGAATGCCCAGCCGATGGGGTTCTACGCGCCGGCCCAGCTGGTGCGCGATGCGCGCGATCACGGTGTCGAGGTGCGCCCCGTCTCGGTGAACGAGTCCGTCTGGGAGTGCACCATCGAGCCCCGGGCCGATGGATCGCATGCATTGCGGCTTGGATTTTGTCAGGTGAAGGGGATGCGTGAAGAGGATGCGGACTGGATCAAGGCCGCGCGTGGCAATGGCTATCCCGATGTCGAAAGCGTCTGGCGGCGCGCGGGGCTCAGGCCCGACGCGCTGGACCGGCTGGCAGAAGCCGATGGTTTCGCAGGACTTGGTCTCTCCCGGCGCGATGCCCTCTGGCAGGCGAAAGCGCTGAAGGCGCCAAAGCCGCTGCCGCTGTTCGGCCTCGACGGGGAAGGCGGGCAGGAGCCGGTGGCGCATCTGCCCCGGATGACGCTCGGCCAGGAGGTGATCGAGGATTACCTGTCCCTGCGCCTCAGCCTGAGGGCGCATCCTCTGGAACTCCTGCGCCCCAATCTGCCCGAAAGCCTGCCGGCGGCTTCGCTCCTGCACGCGACAGGCCGCATCCGGCTCACGGGCCTGGTCATCACCCGCCAGCGCCCGGGCACCGCCTCGGGTGTGGTCTTTCTTACCCTTGAGGACGAGACCGGTACCGCGAATGTCGTGGTCTGGAAGAAGATCTATGACGCTTTCCGCCCCGCCGTGGTGGCAGGGCGGCTTTTGCGGGTGACGGGGCGGATCGAGCGTGACGGACAGGTCACCCATCTGATCGCGGAAGCAATCGAGGATCTGTCAGCGCGGCTTTCAACCATCGGGCATCAGCTGCGGATCGGGGCCGAAACCGAGAGGGCAGGGGAGACCGTCAGGCCGACGCGGACAGCGGGCAGGGCGCGGCATCCGAGAGAGCAGGCGAAGAAGCTGTTTCCCAGCCGGGATTTCCATTGAGCAACCGCGCGCTGAACTGATCCTTCCGTATGGAGGTTTCTGTGCCGGTATCGAGGCTGATATCAGCCCCTTTGATGCCTGCCCCCTATTCTTCGCGGTCCAAAGCGCAAACCGGCCTGTAATGTCTTTGCGGCAGGCTGTCGTCTGGCAACCCAGCCGGGCCCGGAAGAGCCGGGATCCCCGCTGCGCTGAGCCGATCGCGGGACCTGCCTTCAGGGATCAGGGCTCAGCGCCCGCCCCCGCGCGGCGAGTTCAAGGGCATTGCGTACCCCCATCTTGCTCAGCACCTTTTCGCGATGCGCCTCGACCGTGCGGATCGCAATCCCAAGCTGATCGGCAATCTGCTTGTTCATCGCACCCGTCAGCATCAGGTCCATTACCTCGGCCTCGCGCTGCGACAGCGAGGCGCGGCGATGGTCGAAATCGCGCCGATGCACTGCCTGGGTCTGCGCGGCGAGGCCAGCGGCAATCGCGCGCAAAGCGAGATCAACGATGTGATTGTCATTGAAGGGTTTTTCAACAAAATCAAAGGCCCCGGCCTTCAGTGTCCGTACCGCGATGGGCACATCGGCATGGCCGGTCAGAAAGATCACCGGCACCACCGAGCCCATGGAATGCAGCCGTTCATAGACCTCGGGCCCCGACAGGCCCCCCATGCGGACATCCATGATGATACAGGTCATATCCTCCAGCGGCTGCGCGGCGAGAAAATCCTCGCCCGAGGCCCAGAGCCGGGTTTCGATATCGCGCGAGGCCAGCAAAAAGGCCAGCGCGTCGCGGATCGCCTCTTCATCGTCAACGATGTCAACCAGTCCGGTCATGCATCCCCCCTGCTCCCCTCAGCTTTTCCCTCGCCTGCGCCGGATCTCATGGCCGGCAAGGCGACCGTGAACACCGTTCCCCCGTCCCGCGCTTCGCGCCAGGTCAGGCTGCCGCCATGCACTTCTATGATCGAGCGGCAGATTTTAAGACCCATTCCCATACCCTGCGGCTTGGTGGTGGCAAAGGCTTCGAAAATGCTTTCGCGAAGATCGGCAGAGATGCCGGCGCCGCAATCGTCGACCTCAAGCACCACCTTGCCCGGCGCTTCCGACAGCCGGACGGTGACCGTATCGCCATGGCGGGTCTCGGCCATGGCCTCCATACCGTTGCGGATCAGGTTGATCAGCACCTGTTCGAGCAGGATGCGGTCAGCGGCCACCTCTTGCCTGACCGCGCCATCGCGCAGAAGCCTGACCCGGTGTTCGCGCGCATCGGCCTGCAAAAAGCCCAGCGTTTCATCGACCACAGCAGTCAGATCAAGCGGCTGAAAATGCGGCTCGCGCTTTTTCACCAAATCCTGGATCCGCCGAATGATCTGACCGGCGCGGTCGGCCTGACGGGCCAGTTTTTCTGTGGCGGTCCGGAGCACCTGAGGATCGGCCTTCTGGCGTTCCATCAGGTTCAGCATCCCCGCAGCATAAGAGGCGATGGCCGCCAGCGGCTGGTTCAGCTCATGCGCCAGCGTCGAGGCCATCTCGCCCAAAGTCACCAGCCGGCCGGTCCGCGCCAGGGTCTCATCCTGCAACCGGGTGCGCCGGGCCGCGCGGCGCGCCTCGGTGATGTCGATCACCGAGCCCATCCAGCCGCGATGCGCACCCATCGCGTCGATCAGCGGCGCCTCATAGACCTCGATATCAATCTCGCGCCCGTCGCGGGCAACGAAACGGGTCTCGAAGCGCTGGCTGACCGCGCCGCCGGCGGCAAGCTGGCTATGGCGCTCCTGCGTCTCGGTCAGGATAGAGGGGTCCCAATAGGGCATTGGCGGCTGATGCCCTATCAGCTCCTCCGCCTCCCAGCCGACCAGATTGCAAAAGGCCGGATTGACGAAGAGAATGCGCCCGTCATGGTCCTTGGCGCGCAGACCGACGGTCAGGCTTTCCTCCATCGAGCGGCGAAAGGCGGTCTCACTCCAGAGCCGCATCTCGGTCTCGCGGCGCCGTTTCGACGAGCGGTAGAGCACGCCAAGCGCCAGCACCGCAAAGGCCGCAAGGGCGGCAATGGCGCCGAAAAGCGCGGTGGCGCGGAAGGCTCCGGGCGCGGTATAGGCGCTGATATGCAACCAGGTTCCCCGCAGCGGCGGATCGAAGCTGATTATATGTTTCGGATTTTCCGGGGCTGCTTCAAGACGCTGGCGGCTGGCCAGAATATTGCCGGACAGATCGACCAGCACGACGCCATATTGTTCGGCGATCCACCAGGGCAGATGGCGCTCCAGCACGCGGGGCAGGGAAAGCGTTGCGGTAACCACGCCCTGGCCTTCAGCCAGCGGCACGCCGATGCTCACCAGACCATCGCGCCCGACCGCGCCATAAACCGGGCGGATCGCCCCCGCAGGGCTGGCAAGGATCCGCGTGACCAGCGCGGCATCCGCCTCTGAACCAATGGCGGGCACCGCTGATCCAGGGGCGCCATCGGCATCAAACCACAGGATCGAAACCACTTCGGGATTTGACGTGATATGGCTGCGCGTCCTTGCAGCGATCACCTGATCCGACACGCCGCCGGCATGATCCAGCGCCAGCCGGACCAGCATATCCTCATCCACACCCAGCTGGAACCGCAGGGTCTGTTCGACCCAGAGCGCGTCGGTCGCGAGTTTGTCGCGGGCTTTCTCGCCCTCGTCGCGGGCCACCAGCCAGACCAGCGCCCAGACCATGCCGACCAGAGCGATGATCGCCAGCAGCGGCACCAGGGACAAGAGATCCACACGCCTGCGCGGCGGATGCGCGATCTCCATCGCCCAGGAGCCACCACGCGGCGCCGCCCGCCCGGGTTGATCGGGAGAGCCGGGCCGGGCGCGGGCACTCAAAGGCGCGGCCTCAGTCATTGACGGGTCCGTGACCGTATTGCCTCACCCTTTGCTCCTGTTGCCGGGATCCTGTGTTGCCATATCTGTTTGCCCCCGCGCCCCATACGCAACTTTCTTGCCTTATTGCGGGAATCCACAATAGCGAAACCGTGATCACGCTGGCAAGGAAGCAAACGGAAATCCCACGGCAGGAGGGCGGTGGGATCTGAGGAGGATATCATGATCACTCGTCGTTCACTTGCCGCTCTGGCCGGCGCCGCTGCTCTCGCCCTGTCCGTGGCCGCCCCGGCCCTGGCTCAATCTGTCACCATCAAATTCAGCCATGTGGTGGCTCCCGACACGCCCAAGGGCAAAGGGGCCCAGAAATTCAAGGAACTGGCCGAGAAATACACCGAAGGCGCGGTGCTGGTCGAAGTTTACCCCAACAGCCAGCTTTACAAAGACAAAGAAGAGCTGGAGGCGCTGCAGCTTGGCGCCGTTCAGATGCTCGCGCCCTCGCTTGCGAAATTCGGCCCATTGGGCGTGCAGCAGTTCGAGCTGTTCGATCTGCCCTATCTGATGGCGGATTACGACGATCTGCGGAAGATCACCGATGGCGAGATCGGTCAGGAGCTTCTGGGCCTCCTCGATCCCAAGGGCATCAAAGGGCTGGCCTATTGGGATAATGGTTTCAAGATCATGTCCGCCAATTCGCGGATCGAAAGCACCGATGACTTCCTCGGCCTGAAGATGCGCATCCAGTCTTCGAAGATCCTTGAGGCGCAGATGCTGGCGCTGGATGCGGTGCCGCAGGTGCTGCCTTTCTCCGAGGTCTATCAGGCGCTGCAGACCGGCGTGGTTGACGGCACCGAGAACCCGCCCTCGAATATGTTCACCCAGAAAATGCATGAAGTGCAAAAGCATGCAACGCTCTCGAACCATGGCTATCTCGGTTATGCGGTCATCGTGAACAAGGCCTTCTGGGACGGTCTTGACCCTGCGATCCGCGAGCAGCTGGACCGCGCGATGGAAGAATCGACCATCTATGCCAATTCCATCGCCCGCGAAGAGAATGAATGGGCGATGGCCGAGATGGTGAAGGCCGGCTACACCACCTTCCACGAGCTGACCGAAGACGAGCGCGCCGAATGGATCGCGCGGCTGCGTCCGGTCCATGATGAGATGGCGTCCCGGATCGGCGCCGATCTGATCGCCAAAGCGCATGGCGTGCTCGGCATCGAATAATCCCGTCTGACAGATTTCCCTGCATGAACCCGGGGGCGCGGTCTCTCCGCGCCCCTTTTTTGGTCCCCTGACACGAGGTTTTGCCATGTTTCTGCGCATCCTCGACCGTTTCGAGGAGGTCCTGATCTCGGTGCTGATGGCAGCCGCCGTGATCCTGATCTTTGTTGCGGTCTTCCATCGCTTTTCGATCGGCTATGCCGCCGATCTGGTGCGCTATGCGCGCGCCAATGATATGCCCGAACTGCAATCCTGGGCGCGTTCGGTCTATTCCTCGATCAATTCGATCAAGCTGACCTGGGCCCAGGAGGCCTGTATCTATCTCTTTGTCTGGATGGCGAAATTCGGAGCCGCTTACGGCGTGCGGATCGGCATCCATGTCGGCGTTGATATGGTTGTGCTGAAGCTTGATGCCAGATGGCAGCGGATCGTGACGATCATCGCCATGTCGGGCGGCATCCTGTTCACCGCGATCCTTGTCTGGATCGGCACGACCTTTGTCTACCATGTCGGCGTCGGCGGCCAGATCTCGGCTGACCTCGAAATGCCGATGTGGATCGTCTATCTCGCGGTGCCGCTCGGCTCGGCGCTGATGTGTTTCCGCTTCATCCAGGCGCTGCATCTTTATGTCACCACCGGCCAGATCGTGCATCACGAGCATGGTCATGTCGACGGCATGGATGACGCGCCGGCACCCGCCAATGGAGGTGCCGCGAAATGACCGCACTAATCATCTTTGCCATTCTGACCGTGCTGCTGGCGACCTCGATGCCGGTGTCCATCGCGCTTGGTCTGACGGTGTTCAGCTTCCTCTATTTCTTCACCTCGATCCCGATGGACAGCATCGCGCTGAAGCTGTTCACCGGCATTGAGAAATTCGAGATCATGGCGATCCCCTTCTTCATCCTGGCGGGGAATTTCCTGACCCATGGCGGGGTCGCGAAGCGAATGATCGCCTTTGCCACTTCGATGGTCGGGCACTGGCATGGTGGCATGGGTCTTGCGGCCGTGGTGGCCTGCGCGCTTTTCGCAGCGATTTCGGGGTCAAGCCCGGCGACCGTGATGGCCGTGGGGTCGATCATGATCCCGGCCATGGTGAAAATGGGCTACCCGCCGCAATTCGCGGTCGGCCCGGTGGCGGCGGCCGGGGGGCTTGGCATCCTGATCCCGCCCTCGATCGTCATGGTGATGTATGCGGTGGCCACATCGGGGATGATGGCGACCGGGCCGGATGGCGAGGTCGTCTTCTCGCCCTCGATCGGGCAGATCTTCATCGCAGGCGTGGTGCCCGGGTTGATCCTGGCTGCGATGTATGCGGCCACCACCGTCTGGCGGGCCTGGAAGAACGGCTATCCGCGGCTGCCGCGCGCCGGCTGGGCCGAGCGCTTTGCCGCGTTTCGCAAGTCGATCTGGGGTCTTTTGCTGATCGTCATCATCATGGGCGGCATCTATGGCGGTATCTTCACCCCGACCGAAGCCGCAGCGGTCTCGGCGGTCTATGCCTTCGTCATTGCGGTCTTTGTCTATAAAGACATCCGGATGCGCGACGTGCCGAAGGTGCTGCTGACCTCGGCGGCGATGTCGGCGATGCTGCTTTACATCATCACCAATGCCGTGATGTTCGCCTTCATCCTGACCTCGGAACAGATCCCGCAGCATATGTCGGACTGGATCGTCAGCCTGGGCTTTGGCAAGATCGGGTTCCTGCTGATGGTCAATATCATGCTGCTGGTGATCGGCATGGTGATGGAGCCTTCGGCGATCATCCTGATCATGGCGCCGATCCTCTATCCGATTGCCGTGAAACTGGGGATCGACCCGGTCCATTTCGGCATCATCCTGATCGTCAATATGGAGATTGGTCTTGCGACGCCGCCGGTTGGGCTCAACCTCTATGTCGGATCGGCGATCTCGAAACTGGGCCTGACCGAAGTTTCGAAATCGGTTGTACCCTGGCTGCTGACCGCGCTGGTTTTCCTGATGATGATCACCTACATCCCGGAAATAACGCTGTTCCTGCCACGACTTATGGGGATGTAGCGGCGATTTGCGGCGGATCTCGTCCGTGACCTGAAATCTCGCGGCCTGCTTTGGGCGGGTCGCGGGATTTGTATACTTGCTCCCCGGCGCTTTGCCCTCGTGTGAGACCAGCGCCCATATGCGACGGGCGCCGGAACGGTCGCCAGCTTCTATTCTTCGCCGCAGACCTGCTCGCGCCGGAGGCAATGATAGAAGGACCCTCTCACGATGAAGGTCAGATCCTGGCCGGGACGATTGTCATCGCGGATGATCAGCCTGATATCCTGACGCAGTTCCGGGTCGGTCGGCATGGAAGATGCGGGCCATGTGGTCTTTGCCGCAGGAATATCCACCGGCCGCACCACGATCCTGGTCTTGCTGGCCCGCAGGATCTGCAGGTTGGAACCGCCGCGCCTGGTTCCGATGATCCAGCCCTGAAGGCTGTCGATGCCGCTCTCGGTCAATGCGACGCCGGTGATCTCGAATTCCTGCCGCAGGGCAAAACGGATGCCTTTGGTCTTGCCGTCCACGGCTGTGATCCCGCTGAGGCGACCCATTTTTCTAGAAAACTCCGGCAGTTCTTCCATCACAGGCTTTTTCCGTCGGAACAGGGTGTCGGCATCCGCAGGCCCTGCGACTTCAAGGGACATCAGCGGAAGGGCAAGCAATGAGAGGGCAAGGGTGATCCTGCGCAGCATGGCTTCAGTTCTCCACTTCAGGGATAAGGGTTTCGGGGGGTGGCAGATCGCCGGGGATCGTCCAGAGCGTGATGTTGGCCCCGACCTCGCCCGTGGTTGTCAGGCGCAGCCATCGCGGCCCGGGCTCGCCGTCCAGCGGCGCGATGCGCAGATAACCCTCAATGCCGCTTTCCTGGCCAGAGTTTCTGTCGATCATCCATTCGGCAAACGGGGTCCCGGCCCCGCTGTCCGGGGTGGCGGTCCAGAGGATACCATCGCCGCCACCGTCCGCGAGGCCAGCCGCGATCGCCAGCCGGATCGCGATCAGCGCCGTGGATTGCCGGGGAAGTTCTGCCTCGCCCGGCATCGGCGTTGCCGTTGCAGGCCGGGCGCCATAGGCCATCGGTGGCAGTGGCTGTTCATCGGCGGGGGCGGGTGCCCAGTCGGCAAATCCGGCCAGCTGCCCGGCGGCAAGACAGGCCTGGGCCGGGCAGAGCGCCGCGTCTGCCTCGGCTTCGGTCAGCTCGTGCCGGGACGCCGAGAGGATCAGCGCGGCGGCCTTTGCGACGGGTTGGGTTGCGAAGCGCCAGCTGACATGCGGCCCCAGCCCGAATTCCTCGGGCGCGGCGACATTTTCCGCGCCATAGGCCGCGATCAGTTCGGCCCGTGTGGCGGGGCCGAGATTGTAGCGCGTCACCTCGATGAAAGAGACCGGGATCTCGCCGGACCAGGTCACCCCTAGGCGCGCTATGTAACGGCTGCGCGGCAGCGGGGCCTCGCTCAGCTCGACCAGCAGCAGCGCTTTTTCGATGGCTGTGACATCGGCATCCTTCTGCGCCAGGCCGCGGTCAGCCAGCGCGGCGTCCAGCGCCTGATCCAGTGCGGCCGGGTCAACAGGCGCATAATCTGAAACACGCGTGAAACCCTGCGCGAGGCTTTCAGGGTCGGCACTGGCGGGCCAGGCAAGGGTCAGGCTGAGGCAGATCGCAGACCAGAATGGGCGCATATTCGGGTTCCTTTTCGTAAGGTCATGGCAGGAACGGGCCGTAGCACCGGCCGGCCTCGTTATTGTAGATACAGGCCCCGCCGCCGCCATCGGTCCGCGCGCCGGCGGTGAAGACGATCTTGCCCTGCGCATCGGCGACGTTGATAAGCCCGCCGGACCCGGTCTGATTGCTTGTCAGCAGCACAAGGGGATCGCCACCCCGCGCGATGCCGACCTCTCCGCCGCCGGCCGCCAGACCATGGAGGAAGCCAGCGATCCCGCCTGCCGCATCATGCACCCGCACTGCGCCTGCGCCGCCACTGCCTGCCGCTGCGCCGATGATCACGGCAGGTTTCCCTTCGGTCGAAAAGATCCGGATCGCGGAATCAAGCCCCGCTTTCAGCCCGAGATGCGAGATCTCGGTCCCCTCATGCGCGACCGCGACGCCCGCGCTGTCCTGCGCCGCGATCAGGTTCACGTCATTGCCGCCCATGACGACCGTCGCCACGGCATTCTCCGGCTCCAGGATCAGGCTGATATGGCGGTTTTCGTCATAGCGCATATCGATGGCCAGCCGCTCGCCCCGCGCGCCAAGCGAGATGCGGCCACCAGATTTTCCGGTCAGGATCAGCAAAGGGTCGCCGCCATGGTCTTCGACACGCATCAGCGTCGCGCCGGAGGCGCTTACAACCGTAAAGGGGGCGGTGATGCGGCCCAGCTGCTGCAGCGTGGTCTGCGCCTGTGCCACCATGGCAAGGCACAGCGCCACGGCGCCAAATCCGCTGGCCGTCATCAGACAGCCTCTCGTGAACTCCCGCATCCCGCCGCTCCCTCAGATCAACCGCAAGCGGGGCCAAGGCTAAGACGGCAGAAAAGCCGCTTCATCATTCATCTGGATGATGCGAACCGCATCCCGAGCCATTCTTCTTTTCCGCAGATCCGGAACCCTGTGCCGGGATCATGCAGATGGAGATTGAAAATGATGAGATTTCTTGTCGCCGCGACGCTGGCACTCAGCGCGGCAAGTGGTGCCTTCGCCCAGACCTTTGATCCCCTGAAGGGGGTGGTGAAGCCTAAAGCCGGCTCGCTCCTTTCCCTGCCAGAGCTGAAGGACCTGCCGCGCATCACCGTATCGCCGGGCCTTGCGGGGAAAATGCCTGCGGGGGTCAGAGGCAAAGGCTGCACGTTCTACGAACATATCAACGGAAAAGGCGCAGACTGGAAGAAACCCGTTGAATGGCAGGCGACGAGCCATACCGGCGGCACCGTCACTTCGGTCTGGGCGCAGACCATGCCGACTTTGGGCGAATGGTGGAATGACCGGATTTCCTCGGTGCAATGCGACAGCGGACCAAAGCTGATCTGCACCGCATTGCTGTATGAACATGTCAATTTCAAAGGCAGTTATGTGGTGGTCGATGGCCGCAGCGGGCGGCAGAACATGCCCGCCTCGTTCAATGACAAAGCCTCGTCGATCCAGATCTACTGCGCCGATCTGCGTTAATCCGCGCCCTGATATCCTGAAAGGCCGGCGCGCATCAGCAGCACCATCAGCTCTGCCTGCCGCTGCGTGCCGGTCTTTGCCAGCAGCGCCCGCAACTGCGAGCGCAAAGTCGCGACACTGACGCCGGTCTCACCAGAGATCTGGCCGATGGTCGCGCCGCGCATCAGATTCTGTGCCAGCCGGGCCTCGGCTGCGGTCAGGTCGAACAGCCCGCGCAGGATGCTGCCATCGGCGGCCTGCCGGTCGTCAAGGCTGTTGATCACCACAAGGATCTCGGCCCCCGACAACAGATCATGGGCCTGGCCGCGCAGCGGCAAAGCATGGACCACCATAGCCGGCCGCTCGTCTGTTGCGGGCACCGGAACGGATCGCAGTTGTGCCGGAGCCCCGCCCAGCCCGGCCTCAAGCGAGGCCTGAAACAACCGGTTCGCCAGATCATGCGCCAGGGCCAGCCCGCCGCGCGCCAGCGGCACCAGCACCGCGTGATCCTGCGCCAGCTGATTGACCGCCAGCACCTGGCGGTTGCGGTTGATCACCAGCGCCGCCAGACCGACCGCCTCCAGCGTGCCCAGCGTTGTTTCGGCAATCGTCATGCCAAGACGCGCAGACATCATCATGGCCCGCGTCAGATGCGGGCGCAGCTGATCCAGCAACGCGACATGTTCGGGCTGATGCGGGCCATTGTCATAGGCGCGGTCGATCGTCAGCACCGCAAGCTCCTGCGTCAGCAAGGGCGCCACGGTGCCAACCTGCCAGCCAAGCCCGAAGCTGCGCAGCTCGCGCTGCTGACAGTCACGGCCGAAATCCTCGACCGGCAGGAAGTCGATATCGCGCAGGAACCCGAAATGGTTTTTCGCCAGCGCCCGGGCGGGCCGGCTGTTCGCGCCGGTGCCGCCGCTTGCATAGGCTGCCATTGCCGCCGCGACCTTGTCGGATGCCACAAAGCGGGGCGGGGCCGAAGGCGCGCCGGCAAAGATGACGCCACCCTCGGATCCGGTCCGCAGCGCCAGCTCCTCCAGAACATCTGTCCAGACCGTAGGCACGAACGCCGCCTCATAAATGCGATCAATCAGCGGCGATAAAGGCATATGCTTTTTCCGGACTGCTGCGCGTTCCGCAGTGAACCTAACTTCGTCAGATGTGTCAAATTCGTTCTTGCAGGGCCAGCATTGCCGGCCCGCCTGTCTTGCTTTCGCATCCCGCCAGACAGCAGCGTTCACCGGCTTTTGCGGCAGACCGGCGCGCTCAGCCCGCCGCCCGGCCCATTCCGGTCAGATACCATTCCACAAAGCGACGCTGGCGCCCCTCCATCACGGCCAGCGGGCCGGGCTGGTAATAGCGAGAATTGACACCTTTCTGATTATCCTCGGTGATGCGCTTATCTGCCTCGGAGGTCACGACCCACATCCAGGACAGCGCCTCGGGATCGTAGTCGCGCCCGGCCTCGGCCTCGCCATGTACCAGCCAGAGGATCTCCATCTCGCATTCGCTCACCCCATGGGGGATGAACCGGTAGATCACCGTGTGATCGGGATAAGACAGGCTGTAGCTGACCGGCCCCATATTCAGATAGGTGGTGCCGCCGTCATAGCGCGTGAACTGACCCATCAGCGGCGCGACCGGCGCGCCGCCCGCACTGCCGCTGCGCGCGCCGTCAAGCAGGGCAAAGCGCTTGCACCAGACCGGTTCGTGACCCTCACCGGCTGCAATGCCCCAAAGATCGGTCTCGGGCAGATCAAGGCCCTGGGCTGCCGCTTCGGCCTGCATCGCGGCAAAGAGACCGGCGACCTTTTCGGGCGACTGATCGTTGGAATGGATCCCGCTGAATTCGGGATGCGAGGGGCCGCAATGATAGCATTCCAGATAATTCTCGACCGCGAGCTTCCAGTTCGCCGCGATGCGCCAGCTTTTGCGCAGGGCCACTTTCGCGGTCTCCCAGCCATAGGCGCGGGCGACGGTGGCGATCACCTCCTGCGCCGCAGAAAAATCCGGCGGCTGATCGGCGAAGGTAAAGAAAATCAGCCCGCCGGCGATCCTGACCTGCAACTGCCGCAGCCCATGATCCTCGCGCGAGAACTCGGGGCCCATGTCGCGCGCCGCCCGGAGCGAGCCGTCCAGATGATAAGCCCAGGCATGATAAGGGCAGATGAACAGCCGCGCATTGCCAGAGCGTTCCAGACAGACGCGCGATCCGCGATGACGGCAGACATTGGCCAGCGCGCGGATCTCATTGTCGCGGCCCCGGACCAGGATCACCGATTCCCCGGCGAATTCGACGGTGAAGAAATCGCCGGGCGCGGCCAGGCTGCTGACATGGCCGGCGCAAATCCAGTGGCGGAACAGGAAGCGTTCCAGATCCTCGGCATAGATCGCGGGATCGGTGTAGAACGGCTGCAAAGGTGAGCGCCCCGGCGGCTGCAGCGCCAGAAGCTTTTCGATCCGGGACCCGATGGTGGCGGCGGCAAGCGGGCTGATTTCGGTCATCGTGGCTGTTCTTTGCGAAGAGGGTGAAGGGGAGATGCAGGCGGCAGGGCAATCAGAACAGATGAAACTTTTATCGTTCGCGATCACGCCCGTTCCGGCGTATCTCGCGGCCTGTCGCGCAGATAAGGGCTGTTCCTGAAAAGATTAGCGTGCTGCGTCCTTGTTTCCTATCAGCAGATCCCCTCATTCTCGATCAGTACAGATTGAGAAAACCAGCTGATGACCAGATATGAGAAAGTGGCCGGGATGATCACCGCGCGCATCGGCGCGGGCGCTTTGCGGCCGGGGGATCGTCTGCCCTCGGTGCGGCAGATGAGCCGGATCACCGGCTTCAGCGCGGTCACGGTGCTGCATGGCTATGAGCTTTTGGAAAGCCGTGGCCTGTGCCGGGCGCAGCCGCGCTCGGGTTATTTCGTCACAGCCGTTCCGCCCGCGCCTGAAAGCCTGCCCGATACCGCCCCTGACGACAGGGCAGAGGATCTGCACAGCCAGCTCCTGCGTCCACAGCAGGACCGCCGGTTCGAAACCTTTGGTGCCATGTGGATCTGTGACGATCTGATCCCGCGCGCCCAGGCCGACCGCATCATGCGCCAGTCGCTGCGCACCGGCAGCCGCCGCCTCGCCGAGGGGCTGGAGCCCGATGGCGATCTGCGGATGCGCGAGGAGATCTGCCGTCATATCGCCCGCCGCGGCACCTTTGCCCAGCCGGGTGAGATCCTGATCACCGGATCGGCGATCCAGGCCTGCAACCTCTGTCTCGACAGCTTTACCCGGCCGGGCGATACCGTGCTGGTCGAAAGCCCCGGTTATTTCCCGCTGCTGGCCACGCTGCGGCGGCGCGATCTGAAGGTGATCGAAATCACCCCCGATCCGCTGCGCGGCCTTGACCCGGAGGAATTTGCCCGCCTGCTGGCGGCGTATCCGGTGCGCGCCGCGATCCTGACAGTGACCAACCACTTTCCGACCGGTGTCACCTGCCCGCCAGAGGTGATGGAGCAGCTTGTCGCCATCGCCGCGCGGCATGGCACCGTGATCATCGAGAATGATATGTTCGGCGATCTTGGCTACCGGCCGGGCCCGCGCGTCACGCTGCGGCATTTCGATCAGGGCGCCACGGTGGTGCAGATCGGCAGTTTCGAATTCACCCTGCCGCCGGAATATGGCTATGGCTGGGTTGTGGGGGGGCTGCACAAGCGCGACCTGCTGGTCACCCATTACATGAACGGCCACCGTCTGCGCGACGGTTTCGTGCAATGGGGCATCGCGCGCTATCTCTCGGGGCGCAGCTATGACCGTCAGCTGCGCAACCTCAACCGCACGCTCGCGCGCCGGATGCAGGAGGGCCGCGCGATCCTGACTGAAGCCCTGGGCGGGCGGGGCACACTTTCCGATCCGGCGGGGGGCTTCACCTGCTGGCTGAGCCTGCCCGCGCCGCTGGACCAGGGCGTGCTTTTGCGCGAAGCGGGCAAGGCCCGGACCAGTTTTCTGCCCGGCACGATCTTTGCGCCTGTCACGCCTGATCCCGGGGCCAATTTCGCCGCGGCGCTGGCGCTGAATTTCTCTTTCCGCTGGACCCAGGAGACCAGCGCGCGGCTGCGCCACCTCGCATCGCTTTTATGTGCCGGCTAACATCGCGTATTCTTAGTGCCGCAGATCCGGTTTGCAGCGGCGCTGCAAAGCATGACCATCCCGTCAGGCTGCACTTTCTTCCCTTCCCGGGCGGCCATTAACCCGCGCCTGCGCCAGAAGGAGCAGACGCATCAGCCCCATGGCGGCCAGTACGGTCAGCATGATCAGCACCGAGAAGGCCGCGGCCTGTGTCGATGAACCTGCCTGATCCAGCCGCATCACCGAGACCGCGCCGACGCTCAGCTTCGGGGTGATCAGGAAAATCACCGCCGACAGCGTCACCATCCCGCGCATGAACAGGAAGAAGAACACCGAAATCAGCGTTGGCACCATGATCGGTATGATCGCATCGCGCAGGTTGGCCCAGACACCGCCACCGATCGTGGTCACGGTCTCCTCAAGCTGTCGCGGCACATTGCGCACGCCCGTCACCATCGTCAGGAACCCCTGCGAATGATAATGGTAGAAGTTGCAGAATGCGATCAGCAGGGCCGAGCCGTAAAGAATGCCAGGAAAGACCGGCTTCACATTGAAGGACAGCACGTAAGACAGCCCCAGCACCAGCCCGGGCACGCCAACCGGAATGATCGCCAGCAGATAGACGAGCCGTGCCGGACCGCGCGACATCTTGCGCTGCGCCAGCACCAGGGCGAACAACATCAGGGTGCCAAAGGTCGCGGTGATCAGCGAGGCATAAAGCGAGGTCCAGAGCGGATCATAGCCGCCATGGGTGGTGATATTATAGTTCTTCAGCGTCAGGCTCATTTTATAGGGCCAGAGCTGCACGAAGCTTGCGAAGATCACCACCGCGACAATCGCGATCAGGAACAGCGCGGTCAGGTAGCTGGCGGCCCAAAGCGGAATATCGCGCGGCGCCCAGCGGTCGGGCTCGACCGGGATCGCGCCTTCCTGGATGCCGCCGCGCTGTGCGGCGACTTTTTCAAGATAAAAGGCCAGCAAAGTGGGGATCAGCAGCAGGATCCCGACCACCGCGCCCATGTTGAAATTCATCTGGCCGACGACCTGGGCGTAGATCTCGGAGGCCAGCACCCGGTAATTGCCTCCGATCACCGCCGCATTGCCGAAATCGGTGATGGTCACGGTGAAACAGACAAAGCCTGCGCTCAGAAGGCCGAAGCGCAGCGATGGCAGCGTGATATCGACAAAACGCCGCCAGGGCGAGGCGCCCAGCACCAGCGCCGCATCATATTGACGCCGGTCGGCATAGCGCAGCGCGACCGCAAGGATCATCACGGCCTGGGGCAAGGCATACATCGAATTGGCGATCACCAGGCCGGGCAGGCCATAGATCTGCATTTGCATCCCGGTCAGGTAATTCAGCAGGCCATTGCGGCCAAACATGAAAATCAGCCCGAGCGCCTGCACCAGCGAGGGCGCCAGCAGCGGCAGGATCAGTGCCAGCGAGACCAGCCAGCGCAGCGGTATCCTGCTGCGGCTCATCGCATAGGCGATCACAAGGCCAAGACTGACACAGATCAGCGCGGTCAGGCCGCTCATCACCATCGAATTCCACACCACGCGCCAGAGGTGATCAAGCGCGAGGATCTCGCGGTAATTGCCGAACCCCACCGCCCCGTCGCGTTGCAACAGGCTGCGCCAGATCACAATCGCCAGCGGATAGAGGAAGAAGAGCGCCAGCCCCGCCAGCGGCACCAGCAGCACCACGCGCTGAAAGAGCCGCTCTTCAAACGGGGTATCCAGGCCGCGTGTGACGGGTTTGCCGGCCGCGCTCATGGCTGAACCCAGACACCGGCGCCCGCCTGCAGGCTGAGGTCAACCGAAGCGCCTTCGCTGAAACCGGGCAGGCGGTGGGTTTCGGCCAGGATGGTTTCGCCCTGCCAGTCCACTTCGACGCGGCTGACATTGCCGAGGAAGGTGATCGACCGCACCAGGCCTGTGGCCGCCGCATCCTCGCGGATAAGCACATCTTCCGGACGCAGTGCGAAAAGGCTGTCGCCCTGGCCCTGGGGCGGTGTGACGCCGAACCCCGCCGCGCGCGCGGCGCTCAACAGGGTCGAGCTGCCAACGAAGTCGGCGACAAAGCGGGTCGCCGGCCGCGCGTAGATTTCCGCCGGAGAGCCGATCTGCTCAATCCGGCCCGCGCTCATGCAGACCACGCGATCCGCCATGGTCAGCGCCTCTTCCTGGTCATGGGTCACCATGATGGTCGGGATGCCAAGGCGCTTTTGCATCTGACGGATCTCGGTCCTGAGCCCGGCCCGCACCCGTGCATCAAGCGCCGAAAGCGGCTCGTCCAGCAGCAAAAGCGCAGGCTGCACCGCCAGGGCGCGCGCAATTGCAACCCTTTGCTGCTGCCCGCCGGAAAGCTGCCAGGGCAGGCGGTCGGCGAATTGTTCAAGCCTGACCAGCGCCAGCAGCTCTTCGACCCGCGCAGAGATCTCGGCCCGCGGGCGCTGCCGCAATTTCAGCCCATAGCCGATATTCTGCGCCGCAGTCATTTGCGGGAACAGCGAATAGGACTGGAACACGATGCCAAAGCCCCGATCCCGCGCGCCGATCGTGGCAAGATCGCGCCCACCCAGGATCATCTCGCCGGTCTCAAAGCTTTCCAGCCCGGCGATCACCCGCAACAGCGTGGTCTTGCCGCAGCCGGAAGGCCCGAGCAGACAAACGAATTCACTGTCTCCGACCGAGAGATTGATCTCGTTCAGCGCCTGAAATGTGCCATAGAATTTCGACAGCCCTCGGATGTCCAGGGTCATCTTACCTCACTCAAAACCAGAATTGCTTTGGACCGGAGACCGGTGAAGACGGGATGCGGAAAAGGCCCCGCATCCCACAGATCAGGTGTCTCAGCGCCCGACGGTCTCGCGCCATTTGGTGAGGATCGCGTCACGCGCCTCGCCCGAAGCTGCGAAATTCATCGGGAAAAGCACCGAGGAAAGATCTTCCGGCAGGCCGGCTTTTTCGGCCTGGGGCGACCGCGGCACGCCGGGAATGGTGACCAGATCCTTACGCGCCGCATAGGCCTCGGCCGCACCCTCGCCCAGCGTCCAGTCAAGGAAACGCTTCGCATCGTCGGGATTTTTCGCCGAAGCCATCAGCCCGTTGGCTTCCAGCTCAAAGCCGGCGTAATCCGAGGGGATCACCATCTGGATCGGATAGCCCTCATCAATGCCCTGCATCGCCACGTAGGAAAGCGATGCCCCGATGGCGAACTCACCCGCCTGGGCCATGCGGCAGGGCCGCGAGCCAGAGGTGGTATATTGTGCCATATTCGGGTCGATATCCTTGATCAGCTGCCAGCCGGCCTCATCCCCCGCGCCCTGCAGGATCGCGGCGATCTGCAGATAGCCGGTGCCCGAAGAGGACGGATCAGGCATCACCACCTCGCCCTTATAGGCGGGGTTCTTCAGATCCTCCCAGGAGGTGGGGACCGGCGCGCCCAGCTGGGCCAGCCGTTCGGTATTAACGCAGAAAGCGCCGACATAGCCCGTGGGCGCGAACCAGCGTCCATCCTTGTCGCGGAACTGCGCGCCAAGGGCGTCCTCGCCTTTGGCGTCATAACCCGCAAGCTGGTCATAGATCGCCGGGTTAAGCATATTGGTAAGGGCAAAGCCCCAGATCACATCAGCCTGGGGATTGCCGGCCTCTGCGATCAGCCGTGCGCCCAGGTCGCCGGTTGAAAGCCGGAGAAGATTGACGGTAACATCCGGCATATCGGCCGCTGCCCGCTCCAGGTAGGCGGCAATCTCGTCTTCTTCCAGCGCCGAATAGACTGTGATCTCACCCGCCAGTGCCGGCAAAGCCGCCACCCCGAGAGCAAGTCCGGCAAGAAGTGAAATAGTATTCTTCATAAGCCTTCTCCTGTTGATTGGTTTTATTTTTCAGAAACGGTAACGCAGGCTTGACGATGTGGCAATCTGTGCATTTGTGCTATATTGAGGTTTTTTAAAAATGATCATTCCAGCACAGGAGTTGTCCGGACATGGTTACAGCAGCGCCAGGAAATCGGACAATTCCGGCCGAAATGGCTGATTATGCGTTCGAAATCGCGACCGAGGCCGGAAGGCTGGGGATGCAATGGTTTCGCAAGCCGGTCTCGATTGACATCAAAGAAGACCAGAGCCCCGTCACCGAAGCGGATCGCGCGGTCGAGGCTTTGCTGCGCGACAGACTGCGCGCGGCTTTTCCGGAACACGCAATTCTGGGCGAGGAATTCGGCCTGGAAGGCCAGTCCGGCGTTCCGACCTGGGTCGTCGATCCGATTGACGGCACCCGCAGTTTTATCACCGGCTGGCCGATCTGGGGCACCCTGATGGCCCTGATCTCCGGTGATTGTCCGCAGCTCGGCATCGTGCATATGCCGGCCCTCGGCGAGACCTGGGTCGCAAGTGCGGGCAATGGCTGCCGCTTTCACGGCGCCGACGGAACAGACAGTGCCGCGCGCAGCAGCAGCTGTGAAACCCTGGCCGAGGCGCGGTTCTACACGACATCTCCCGATTATTTTGACAGCAGTGAACGCCCGCATTACGAGGCGATCCGCGCTGCATCCCGGGTTCAGCGTTTCGGCGGCGACTGCTATGGCTACGGCTTGCTCGCCTCGGGACATATCGACCTCATTGTCGAAAGCCGCCTGCAGCCTTACGACTTTCTTGCCATCGCGCCCGTGGTAACCGAGGCTGGCGGCGTCATCACCGACTGGCAGGGTAAAGCATTGACCATTGGCTCCGGCGAGCAGGTCATCGCTGCCGCAACGCCCGCATTGCACCGCGAAGCCCTGGCCTTTCTGAACAGCTAAAAAAAGGTCTTCGCCCCATGTGGCAGGCAAAGCGTCATCAGCGGATCCGCGCCCTTCTGGAAACTTTTGGTCAGGTCAGCATCGACAGGATCGTCACCGAACTTGGCGTCTCACGCGAAACCGTGCGGCGCGACCTGAAAGAGCTGGAAGAAGCGGGGGCCCTGCGGCGCATTCATGGCGGCATCGTGCCGTCACATGCCGAGAATGAAGCGCCGTATCCCGAACGGACCCGCCAGAATCTGCGGGAAAAGAGGGCGATTGCCGGGGCCTGTCTCGGGCTCGTCAGCCCCGGCCAGACCTTGCTGATCGATGCGGGCAGCACCACCGCCTGCCTCGCCGGACAACTGGCCGGGCTGAGCGGCCTGCTGGTCTTCACCAATTCGGTCGAAGTCGCCAATCATCTGAGCACGGCCACGTCGCGCGCCCGCCAGAATCGCGCCATCCTGTTTGGCGGCGATTTCATCTCTGCCCCCGCTTCGACCTGTGGCATGACGACCCTTGCCGCAATTGCCAATGTGCGCGCCGACATCGCGTTTTCATCGCCCTATGGGCTGAGTGCGGCGGATGGCGCGACCAGCATGCTGGTTGAAGAGGCCGAGATTGCGCGGGCTGTCTTTGCCAGCGCCACGCGCCGGATCCTTTTGGCGGATGGTTCGAAACTGGGGCGCTGCGGGCGTATCTCTTTTGCATCGGCCAGTGAACCCGACCATATCATCATGGACGCAGCCGTGCAGGAACATCCCCATTTCGCGCTGCTGCAGGAAAAAAGCGGCAACCGCATCATTTGCGCGGGGGCAGATATGCCGCAGTGACGCGCTGAAGGCTGACACCCCTGCCGGTTGTGAGGGAACCTCTGCCAGGCCCGGGCGTTGCCGATATGATGAATGCGGTGTGAGGGAATATGTCCGAAAGCCCACTGCTGCGACCAGGTGAAACCTGCTGGAGGGTCGAGGCCGCGCAGCGATTTGCCTTTGTCGTTGATGGCGCGGATTATTTCGTATCCCTGCGCAAGGCGCTTCTTCAGGCCCGGCATTCGATCATGCTGGTGGGCTGGGACTTCGACACGCGGATCACCTTTGGCGACAGCAATGACGGGGGACCCGAGCGTCTCGGGGATTTTATCCTCTGGCTGGCAGATCGGACGCCGTCGCTGGAGATCAGGCTGCTTCGCTGGGATACGGGTGCTTTCAGGGCGATGCTGCGCGGCAATACGATCTTCACCATTCTGCGCTGGAAGGCGCATCCCCGGATCACGCTGAAGCTTGACGCAAAGCACCCGCTGGCCGGATCGCATCACCAGAAGATCGTGGCGATTGACGACAGTATCGCCTTTGCCGGCGGCATTGACCTGACCATGCAGCGGTGGGACACGCGCGACCATCTCGATGATGATCCGCGCCGTGTCAGCCCGGGCGGGCGGCCCACGGATCCCTGGCATGATGCAACCAGCGCCTTTGACGGGGACGCCGCGCGGGCGATTGGCGATCTGGCGCGGGCGCGCTGGCTGACAGCCACCGGAGAAAGGCTTGAACCCTGTTCCCAGTGTCACGAGTGCTGGCCCGACGGGCTGGCGACGTCGTTCACAAAGATGCGGCTTGGTATTTCGCGGACCATCCCGAAGATGGACGGGCAGGAACCGGTCCATGAGATCGAGGCCTCCTGGATCGATATGATCGTGCGGGCAAAGCGGATGATCTATGCCGAAAGCCAGTATTTCGCCTCGCGCAGGATCGCGCACGCCATTGCCGAACGGCTTGCAGAGGCGGACCCGCCCGAAATCGTCATCATCATGCCGCATACTGCCCATGGCTGGCTGGAACCGCTGGCGATGGACACCGCCCGCGCAAAGCTGGTCGAGGCGTTGCAGCGGATCGACCGCCACGGCCGTCTGCGCATCTGGCATCCGCAGACAGCAGGCGGGAAGCCGATCTATGTCCATGCCAAGGTCATGGTCGTGGATGATCAGATCCTGCGGGTGGGATCCTCGAATTTCAACAACCGCTCGATGCGGCTCGACAGTGAATGCGATGTGATCCTTTCGGCGGATGAACCGGGCAATGCGGATCTGAAGGATGAAATCGCGGCGCTGCGCAATGATCTCCTGGCCGAGCATCTGGGCGTGACTCCTGCGGAGGTTGCCGCCAGCCTGGAGGCGACCGGCTCGCTGATCGCCACGGTCGAGGCGCTGCGCGGACCAGGTCGCAGCCTCGTCCCGTACGAAATCCCGGACCTCTCCGCCATCGGAGCATGGCTTGCCGAGAATGAGATCCTCGATCCGAACGGTCCGGACGAGATGTTCGAGAGTCCCTCAAAGCGCGGGATCTTCAAAGGGTGGGAGCGGTTGAAAAGCCGCTTCCGCCGCCCGAAAAAGGGTCAGCGGTAGCTACTGTCTTCGCGCAAGGTCGATGATCAGCACCGGTTTTCCTGCCCGGGTGCGGCAGTGGTACTCCGCGCCTCGGCTCAGTTCAGGCGCCAGATCGCGACGGTGAGCAGCGAAGCAAAGGCGACCCAGGCGATGTAGGGCAGAAACAGGAGGGCTGATATCGGCTCTTTGGTTCTGGCTCTCAGACTGAAGGCGACCAGCGTCGCGAGCAGAGCAAGAATGATGACCAATGCGAGTGCAATGTTTTGCAGGCCGAAAAAGGCCGGCGACCAGGCGAAGTTCAGCCCCATTTGCAGGATCCAGAGCCAGCGGAGCGGCTGATCCGGTGTTTTGTCAAAGACCCTCCAGCCGACGAGGCCGATCAGAACGTAAAGGGCGGTCCAGACCGGGCCGAAAACCTGGTTTGGAGGGTTAAAGCCGGGTTTCACGAGGCTCTCATACCAGGCGCCGGGGATGTTGAGCCAGCCGATCAGCAACCCGGCCACGACCACCGGCACGATGAAAACAAGCGGTCTCAGCATGGTTGGTCGCGCTCCTTCGGGCAGGCCTGGTCGTGAGGACATAAGGATGCGGCCCGCGTGTAAATACACGGGCCGCGTTAAGCCGGGGAGGGACAGGGGGAGGGGAGAGGCCCGGCCCCGGCCATCAGTTGCCGACGGCAGGCGTCAGCGCCGGCGATCACCGGCATAAAGTCCTGCCAGCACAAAGCCCGCTGCAACGCCCATCAGGCCAACGGAGGTCAGAACGGTTGCCGTTGTGCCGGGGTTTTCGCGCATCGCGCCCACCGTAAGCTGGGCCTGTTCGCGAACCTGCGACGCAGCCTGCCGTGCCCGGCCTTTGCCTTCCTCGAAGGCATCTTCCGCGTCATCCATCGCGTCTGACGCCCGCGACGCGAGAGATTTGCTCATTCTGGAAACTTCTTTCTTCAGATCGGTGATCTGCTTCTCCAGATTGGCGCGGATATCGTCTGCTGCCTCTGCCATCATCAACGCTCCTTTTAGAACAAGTAAACGAACTCATACCTGTTCAACGTCAAAGCGGCTCGCAGGTTCCCCTGGATGACGTCGCGTTCACTCAGGGGTGATGGCGCGCCGTCGCAATATCGGCTGCAAGGTCTTTGGTCATCCGGGCCCGGGCCTCAGGGTCCCCTTGCCGAAGGATCGCCGAGGGATGCCAGGTGATCAACACCGGCCCGCCATGGAGGCCGGTCTCGATCTGCCCGCGCCGGGCGGTCATCGGGTCATCCCTGCCGGTCAGGGCAAGCGCCGCCGTGGCACCAAGCGCCAGCACAAGATCTGGCCGGATAAAGCTCAGCTCCAGCCCGAGCCACCAGCGGCAGTGCAGGATCTCCTGCCGGTCCGGGGTCTGGTGCAGGCGCTGTTTGCCGCGCGGGCTGAATTTGAAATGCTTTACCGCATTGGTGAGCCAGACCGAAGCCGGGTCGAGGCCTGCCGCTGCCATGCTGTGCCGCAAAAGCTGTCCGGCGGGGCCGATGAAGGGGCGCCCCTCCAGATCCTCGCGGTCGCCGGGCTGTTCGCCGACCAGCATCAGGCGGGCGGTCGCAGAGCCTTCTCCCCAGACGGTCTGAGTAGCCGCCTCGCACAAACCGCAGCGACGGCATTGCAGCGCCGCATCCTGGGCCGCCGCCAGCGTCTCTTGCAGATCCTGAGCTGCGGGCATCGTAGCGCGGTAGCGGGTCGAAACAGCGGCGGCACCGGGGCGCGGCGCGCTGGCCGCCGCCTCGCGCATCCGCTGCACCCGCGCCTCTGCATCCTTCAGCATATCGGGGATCAGCCGTGTCTCGGGCAGGTTCTTCCAGTATTTCTTCGGCATCTCCGAACGCATCGCATCAAGCTTCACCCGTGCCGGATTGAAGATATTGGCGAAATAGGTGGCCCAGAGGCTTTCTGACGCATCTTCGGGAAGATCGGGACGCGCCCCGCCGGGATGAAAGGCAAGCTGCCCCGCCTCGAACCTGGCGGTCAGGCGCGGCGTGGCGATCATCCAGTCCATATCGGCAAAGCGTTTCGCGAAAAAGCTGCTGCCGGGTTCCAGCGTATTATGCCCGGGCTCGAACCAGGCCGCAAAACGGCGTCTGCCCTCAGAAGGCAATTCGCGAAACCGCACGAAAGCGTGCATCTTGTGGATATCGCGGCCCACGGCCTTTGCCATCAGGGTCAGCCGCCGCCCCAGCGGATCGGTTTGCGACAGAGGCTCCCCCTCGCGCGCGTCCAGCCGCCAGAGCGCCTGATAGAGCAGGGC
Organism: Pseudogemmobacter sp. TB195; assembly: GCF_058313095.1. NCBI lineage: Bacteria > Pseudomonadati > Pseudomonadota > Alphaproteobacteria > Rhodobacterales > Paracoccaceae > Pseudogemmobacter > Pseudogemmobacter sp. TB195. Next base: position 176,588 of record NZ_JBZEGG010000005.1, on the reverse strand, counting down.
GACCCGCTCTGGCGCAGAGTGCCAGATGACAGAGCCTGCCAGTTTCACGAATTGCTCCGGCACCCGTGCCTGATGCGGGCCGGGGCTGTCCGGCAGCGGATCGGCCGCGAAAAGCCCGGCCCCACCGGTCCAGTCGATATCGCCGGGAGGGATGCGGTGGCTGATCGCAAGCCGCGCCGCCTGCCGCCAGGCTGCGAGCTGCCCCTGATCGGGCAGTGTGACGGCAAAGCTCATAAAAGCGACAGCTGCTCTGGCGGTGGTGCGAAACGGGCGCGCAGGCCGGCGCTGTCGGTCAGCCCGCCCGGCGACCAGCCCGGGGCCGTGATGAAGGGCCGCGCCTTTTTCATCAGGGCGCCCATCCGCAGCAGATCCTCATAGCGTAAGCCGCGCGAGCGGCGCGCCGCCAGGATGCGGTCGACCGTACGGGTGCCGAAGCCTGGAACCCGCAACAGCATATCCTTCGCCGCCCGGTTCACATCCAGCGGGAAGAGCCCGCGATGCTGCAGCGCCCAGGCCAGTTTCGGGTCGATCTCCAGATCCAGATGCCCGGCATTGGTCCCGGTCGCGATCTCTTCGGCGCTGAATCCGTAAAAACGCAGGAGCCAGTCTGCCTGATACAGCCGATGTTCGCGCAGGAGCGGCGGCTGAACCAGAGGCAGGGCCGATGACGCATCAGGGATCGGCGAGAAGGCCGAGTAATAGACCCGCCGCAGCTTGTAGCCGGTGTAAAGCCGGGTCGAGCTTTGCAGGATCGTCACATCGTCAGTGCCATCCGCGCCGATGATCATCTGCGTCGACTGGCCGGCAGGGGCAAAGCGCGGCGGGCGCCTGCCGGTCAGGGTTTTCTCTTTCGCCGCCTCCCCCTCGAGCCGCACCTGCGCCATCGCTGAGCGTATCGTCTCGGGGCGTTTTTCCGGAGCGAAGCGGCGCACCGAGGCATCGGCGGGCAGTTCGACATTGATCGAGAGGCGGTCGGCATAAAGCCCTGCCTCGCGGATCAGATCGGGGCTGGCATCGGGAATGGTCTTGAGATGGATATAGCCCCTGAAGCCGTGATCCTGGCGCAGGACCCGCGCGATGCGGGCCATATCTGCCATGGTCTGATCGGGCGAACGGATGATCCCCGATGACAGGAACAGCCCCTCGATATAATTGCGCCGGTAGAATTCCAGCGTAAGCGAGACGACTTCATCGACCGAGAACCGCGCGCGCTCGACATTCGACGATACGCGGTTGATGCAATAGGCGCAGTCGAAGATGCAGAAATTGGTCATCAGGATTTTTAAAAGGCTGATGCAGCGCCCGTCGGGCGTATAGGCGTGGCAGATGCCGGCGCCGCCCGAAGATCCGATGCCACCTTTGCGGGAATCACGTTTCTCGCCTCCGCTGGAGGCGCAGGAGGCATCATATTTCGCCGCGTCCGAAAGGATCGCCAGCTTGTTCTGAAGGGGTCTTGCCATGCGCGCGACAGTATATGTTCACTATATGTTCGTCAATTTCCTCTCTGCCTTATGAGCTGAAATGTGACTGGCGGCCCTGGAGAGCGACCGCCCTATCCGCCAGGTACCACAAATGGCCTTGCCGCACGCACCGCGCCGGGGATTTTTCCCCCCAGAGCTGAAAAACGCCCTTCCGGGGCCCTGCCCGCATGTAAAAAATTGTGTGGGGGGCCGCATTCCGATTGAATCGAGATGTTTCGTATATAAAATAAATTGCAGAACCGGCGCGGCATGACGCTGGAAGCGAACTGCAAACAGAGAGGAAGCCTTGATGATCAGAGCTTGCGGCGATCCGGCCGGGGCGCGCGCTCCCTTTGGAAAAGTGGCCTCCTGGCAAGGAGGGCTCGTATGAGCACCCTGCTTTTGCTGCAGGTCATGAATGGCGTTCAGTTCGGGATCCTCCTGTTCCTTGTTGCTGCCGGCCTGACGCTGATCTTCGGGATCATGGATTTCATCAACCTTGCCCATGGCGCGCTTTACATGGTCGGGGCCTATCTGATGGCGACTTTTGCCGCGACGACCGGCAATTTCTGGCTTGGGCTGGCTCTGACCCTGCCGGCGATGCTGGTGGTGGGTTTGTTGCTTGAGTTGGGGATCTTCCGAAAGCTCTATCAGCGACCGCATCTCGATCAGGTGCTCGCGACCTTCGCGCTGGTGCTGATCACCTCTGAACTGGTCAAGATGATCTGGGGTGCGGCGCCGCTGAACGTCCCGATGCCCGAGAGCCTCTCGGGCTCAATGCCGCTGGCCGGACCGATGCGCTTTCCGGTCTACCGGCTCGCGATCATCCTTGCAGGGCTCGGTCTCGCGCTTGGGCTCTGGTATGTGATCGGGCGCACAAGGCTTGGGATGCTGCTCAGGGCCGGGGCCTCGAACCGCAATATGGTCTCGGCGCTTGGCGTTGATATCTCACGCCTTTTCACCGTGGTCTTCGCCTTTGGCGCCATGCTGGCCGGGTTTGCAGGGGCCATTGTCTCGCCCATTCTCTCGGTCGATCCGGGGATGGGAGATTCGATCCTGATCCTTGCCTTCGTGGTGATCGTGATTGGCGGCGTCGGCTCGGTCCGGGGGGCCTTTATCGCCGCACTTCTGGTCGGCATCATTGATACGGTCGGGCGGATCTTCGGGCCGATGCTTTTGAAAATGGCCTTTGACCCGGCAGTGGCCAATCAGCTGGGCCGTACCCTTGCCCCCATGCTGGTCTATCTGCTGATGATCGCCATTCTCTGCTGGCGCCCGAACGGGCTTTTCGGTCGGAGCCATGCCAAATGACCCAGATCCCCTCGCAGATTCCCCGCAGCGGCGACCCCCGCATCCGCATCGCATTATGCATCTTCGCGGCCCTTGCCATCGTGCCGCCGCTCCTGAGCCTTGCCGGGCTGGACTATTACACTTCGGTGGTCACGCGGATGATGATCTATGCCATCGCGGCGCTGTCGCTGGATCTGATCCTGGGCTATGGCGCGCTGGTTTCCTTTGGCCATGCCGCCTTTTTCGGGATCGGCGCCTATGCGGCGCTGTTCCTGCAAACAAGGGGGATCACCGATTTCTTCCTGCATCTTGTGGGGGCAAGCCTTGCGGCCACAGCCTTCGCGCTGGTGACCGGGGCGATCGCATTGCGCACGCGCGGGGTCTATTTCATCATGATCTCGCTGGCCTTCGGCCAGATGGCGTTCTTTTTCTTCATCTCGCTCTCGGCCTTTGGCGGCGATGACGGGATGAGCCTGTCCCGCGCCACCCTGTTCGGCCAGGAATTGCTGCGCAGCGAGATCACGCTGTTCTATCTGGTCCTCGCAATCCTCGTGGTGATCTTCGGCTTCCTCTGCCGCCTGACCCGGTCGCGCTTTGGCCGCGTGCTGATCGGCACCCGCGAAGACAGCCTCAGGATGGAGGCAATCGGCTACCGGATCATGCCCTATCAGATGGCCGCCTATGTGATCTCGGCCGTGATCTGCGCCATCGCGGGCGTCTTGATCGCGAACCAGCTGCAATATGTCTCGCCAACGCTGTCTAGCTGGCAGCGTTCGGGTGAATTCATCATCATGGTCGTGCTGGGCGGCGTCGGAAACCTCGTCGGGGCGCTGGCCGGCGCCCTTCTGACCATCGGCCTGGAAGAGGCGCTCGCGCGGTTCTCGGAACACTGGAAGCTCTGGTTCGGCATGCTGCTTCTGGCGGTCGTTCTGTTTTCGCCCGGTGGCCTGACCCGGCTTGTGGAGCGCGTCAGCGGGCGCGTCACCGGCAAGGGAGAAGACAAATGAGCCAGCCCCTGCTTGAAGTCACGTCGCTGCGCAAATCCTATGGCGCGCTTGCGGTCACCAATGACGTTTCGCTGAAGGTCTTTCCCGGTCAGATCCATGCGATCATCGGGCCGAACGGGGCGGGCAAGACCACGCTGATCTCGCAGCTTTCCGGCCAGCTTGCGCCCGACAGTGGCGAGGTGCGGTATGATGGCGAGGTGATCACCCATCTCGACATGGCGGGGCGGGTGCGCCGTGGCCTTGCGCGGTCGTTTCAGCTGACGCGGATCCTGCCCGGGCTGTCGGTGCTGGAAAATGTCGCCATCGCGGTTCAGGCGCGGACGGGATCCTCCTTTCGTTTCTGGCAGGTTGCCGCCCAGGAGCGCGCGCTGAATGACGAGGCCATGGCCTGCCTGACCGAGGTCGGGCTGGACGCCCAGGCCCGGCGGCTGGCGCGCACCCTGTCGCATGGCGAGAAACGCCAGCTAGAGATCGCGATTGCGCTGGCGACAAAGCCGCGTCTTTTGCTGCTGGATGAACCCCTTGCCGGCACCGGCCCGGAAGAGGCCGAGATCCTTATCGCGCTGATGCTGCGGCTGAAATCCCGCGTCACCATGATGCTGATCGAGCACGACATGAGCGCGGTGTTCCAGCTTGCCGACTTTATCTCGGTGCTGGTTTACGGCGAAATCGTCGCCGGCGGCACGGCGGAAGACATCCGCAATCACCCGAAGGTGCGCGAGGCCTATCTGGGCGAAGAAGAGGAGGGCGTCTGATGCTGCTGGTCGAGGATCTCGAGGCCTCTTATGGCGACAGCAAGGTGCTGTTTGGTATGTCTTTGTCCATCAGCCAGGGCGAAGTGGTCACGCTTCTGGGCCGTAACGGCATGGGCAAAACCACGACGATCAACACGATCTTCGGTCTCGTAAAACCACGCGGCGGCCGGATCTCGGTGCATGGCCGCGATGTCGCCGGCCTTTCGCCGCACAAGATTGCGCGGATGGGCCTTGGGCTGGTGCCCGAGGGGCGGATGATCTTCCCCAATCTCACCGTCGCCGAAAACCTGATCGCCACCGCCCATTCCGGCGGAAAGAAAGGCAAATGGACGCTTGAGCGCGTCTATGGCCTGTTTCCGCGCCTGAAAGAGCGGGCGTCGAATATGGGCAACCAGCTCTCGGGTGGCGAACAGCAGATGCTGGCCATCGGGCGGGCGCTGATGACCAATCCCGATCTTGTGGTGCTGGACGAGGCGACCGAAGGGCTCGCGCCGCTGATCCGCGATCAGATCTGGGATTGCCTTGCGAAACTGAAAGCGGAAGGCGAGGCGATCCTTGTCATCGACAAGAATGTCGATGCGCTGACCCGCTTTGCCGACCGCCATTATGTCGTGGAAAAGGGCCGGGTTGTCTGGTCCGGCACCACCCAGGCGCTGAAAGACAGTCCCGCGATCAAGGATCGGTTTCTCAAGGTCTGAGGCCGGGTTCGTACCGCCTGAAGTCAGCGCTGCGCGTGACGGCGCGACAGCTCGGATGGCGGCGCCCCGAAGCGGCGACGGAAATCGGTGGCGAAGGCGCCAAGATGGTTGAAGCCAAAGCGCAGCGCCAGATCGGTGATGCCATTTGGCGGGCAAAGACCGGCCTCGATCTCGGCGCGCACGCGTTGCAGGCGCATCTCTTTCAGGGCCGACAGCGGCGTGGTGCCGCGCTTGTCGCGCATCAGCCGGTGTAGGCTGCGCACACTTATCCCAACCGCCTGCGCTATCGCCGCCGGATCGATCACCTGGTCGAGATGGCTGGCCATGAACGCCTCAGCGCGCAAAAGCATCCTGTCACTTTGCGACCTGGTGTCCTGCGACCGGGCGACCGCCGGCATATGGGCTTTCAGCGCGCGAGCGATGGCGCCGGTCAGGCTTTGCTCCAGGCCAAGCGCCAGCGGGCTGTCGCCAACCAGCACCCCGGATTCCAGTTCCGTCAGAAGATATTGCGCCAGCCGCCACAGCTGCGCCCCTTCCGGCGTGGCCAGCGAAAGACTGCCCGAGGGCAGCGGCCCACAGGCCAGCGCCGCGATCTGCGGCGCGCTCAGATCAACAATCAGCATCCGGCTGTCCTGCGAGAAATCCAGATCCAGCCCGGTTGGCGCATCGACCACCTGGGCCTCAAGACCTGATCGGAAGCTTTCTTCCCCCCGTCGCCCGCTGCGCGCGAGGAAGGTGCCACCGACCGGGATCTGCAACAGCGAAATTGCCCGGTCCGGTGCCACCCTGACCGAAGCGGGCGCCCCCAGGCGCACCGCCGTCAGCCCCAGCCCATTGACCCGCTGATGCAGAATCTCGGTCCGGTATCCGCGCCGCGCCTGACCCCGCACCCGACAGGGGCGCAAGAGGTCAGACATCACTGCCTCGAATTCCTCGAGCGAGCTGCTGCGCTTCCACAAAGGCGACGGCGACAGTGGCGGCAAGGGCGGCGGCGGCAAGCTTTGCATTAACGCGATCAACCGGGTCAGAGAGGGGCGGAATTTATTTCAGGCCTATAGTTTCCGACGGCAATTCAACCATGGGCCGGGCGGCTTTTGCAAAAGCTTTCTGCACTGGGCGCCGCTGACCGCGCGTGCCTTCTGCCGTCTCACGGGCCTGCCTGCGGGAAAAAGCGTAGCAGATGGCGCTCTGCTGATAGTCTGGCGCTGTGGCGATAGCTGGCGCGGCCCTTGCCCTCAAGCATCGGCCCAAATGACGGCCGCAGGCAATACCAGCAGGCAGCCGCGACAGGGAAGTGAGGAATGACATGAATGTATTGGTGAGTGGGGCCGGAATTGGCGGGCTGACGCTGGCCCTGATGTTGCAGGCGCGCGGCATCTCCTGCCAGATCTTCGAGGCCGCCCCCGAATTGCGCGAATTGGGGGTCGGCATCAATGTGTTGCCGCATGCGATCCGCGAACTTGCCGAGCTGGGCCTTTTGCCCGAGCTGGACCGGATCGCCATTCGCACCAGCGAATTGCGCTACCAGACAAGGCAGGGCCAGGAGGTCTGGCGCGAGCCGCGCGGTGTCGAGGCCGGCGGCGATTACCCGCAATTCTCGATCCATCGCGGGCGGCTGCATAATATGCTGCGCGAGGCGGTGCTGGACCGGCTCGGGCCGGGGGCGGTGCATCTCTCGCATCGCAGCACCGGATTCCACCAGGATGCGGATGGCGTCAGGCTGGAATTCGACACTGGCCGGTCAGCGCAGGGCGATATTCTGGTCGCGGCGGATGGGGTGCATTCGCCGATCCGCGCACAGCTATACCCGAACGAACCCGGCCTGAAATGGAATGGCGTCATGATGTGGCGCGGCGCGGTTGAAACGGATGCGTTTGCCGATGGCCGCACTATGATCGTCGCGGGCGGCTTTACCTATAAGCTGGTGCTCTACCCGATCGCGCCCGGATCCGCGCCCGGCAAGGTGCTGATGAACTGGGTCGTAACCTACCGCCCCGGCGCCGAAGACAGCCCGACCCCGAAGCGCGAAGACTGGAACCGTCAGGGCACGCTGGAAGAGCTGATCCCGCATGTGCGCGCCTTTGATGTGAATGTGATCGACCTGGAGGCGCTCGTGCGCGCCACGCCGGTCTTCCTGGAATATCCGATGTGCGACCGCGATCCGCTTCCGGCCTGGAGCCATGACCGCGTGACGCTGATCGGCGATGCTGCGCATCCGATGTATCCGGTGGGATCAAATGGCGCGAGCCAGGCGATCCTTGATACCAGAGCACTGGCGGATCTGCTGGTGGGCGCGACAACACCGGATGCCATCCGCGCGGCACTTGCCGCCTATGATGCGGCGCGCCGCCCCGTCACCGCCGAAATCGTGCGGCTGAACCGGCTTGGCGGCCCCGAAGGGCTGATCGACGAGGTGGAACGCCGCGCGCCTGATGGCTTCTCCGATCTCGATCAGGTGATCACGCCTGAGGAACGCGCCGCCATCGTGCGCGGCTATGCTTCGACCGCCGGTTTTTCGGATGACCAGACCCGGAAACGCCAGTGAGGCGCAGAAATAGCTTTACACACAAAATTTTTAAATCTGAATGAGATGAAGAAGGAGACCGAAAGATGACCACCCCGACCTATCCGCTGCCGCCCGTTCCCATGCCCCCCGGTGTGGTGGCAGGTGACGATGGCATCAAAGGCATCGTCTGGAACATTCTGGGCCAGACCTATACGCCGAAATCCTGCAGCGAAAGCTCGATGTCCTGGCATGCGGTTTTCCCGCCCGGCACCTTCGTGCCGCATCACATTCATTTCACCCAGGATGAATTCGTCTATATCCTCTCGGGCGAGCTTGAGGCCGAGGTCGGCGGCAAGCTGCGCCGTGCAGGCCCCGGAGATCTGGTTGTCCTGCCGCGCGGCATTGCGCATGGGCTTTTCAACCGGTCGGGTGCGGATGTGGTCGCGATGTTCTGGGTTTCCCCGACGGCAAAGCTGTGGGAAATGTTTTCTTTGATCCATAATGTGCCGGACCCGGCCGAAGTGGTGCGGATCGCCGGCTTCCACGAGCTGGAATTCGTTCCGCCCCCGGCGCTTGACTGATCAAAAGACCTGACGGCGCGCGCCTGCCTGGCGCGCGCGCGTCCACCAAAAAACTGGCCGCCAAAATACCGGCCACCAGAAAACACTGGGCGCCAACAGGCCCGATGGAGGTAGTAAATGAATAAAGTGAAAGCATCCTTGCTGGCTGGCAGCATCCTTGCCGGGTTCGCATCCGTGGCCAGGGCCGATGATGATGTGGTCCGGATCGGCCTGATCTACACGCTGTCGGGGCCGGCGGCGGTTCTGGGCGAACAGGCGCGCGACGGGTTCCAGCTGGCGCTTGACGATCTGGGCGGCCAGATCGGCGGCAGGCAGGTCGAGCTGATCATCGTCGATGACGAACAAAAACCCGAAGTCGCCGTCAGCCGCGCGCGCGAACTGGTCGAGGGCAATAAGGTCGATTTCGTGGTCGGCCCGATCTTTTCTAACATCCTGAACGCGATCATGCCGCCGGTCACCGAAGGTGGCGCCTTCCTGATTTCGACCAATGCCGGCACCTCGACGCTGGCGGGCAAGGAATGCAACGCGAACCTCTTCGTGACCTCCTATCAGAATGACCAGATCCACGAGGTGTCAGGCAAGGTCGCCCAGGATCGCGGCTACCAGAATGTCTATCTGCTGGCGCCGAACTATCAGGCCGGCAAAGACGCGATGGAGGGCTTCAAGCATTCCTATAAAGGCGGCATTGCCGACGAAATGCTGGTGCCGCTGGGGCAACTGGATTTCTCGGCCGAGCTGGCGCAGATTGCCGCGACCGGCCCGGATGCGATCTATGCCTTTATGCCGGGCGGCATGGGCGTCAATCTGGTCAAGCAGTTCAACCAGGCCGGCATGAGCGGCATTCCCTTCCTCTCGGCCTTTACGGTGGATGAATCCACCCTTCCGGCACAGCAGGATGCTGCGCTTGAGATGTTTGCCGGGTCGAACTGGGCGCCTGATCTCGACACGCCGCAATCACTGGCCTTCACCGATGCCTTTATCGCCAAATATGACAAAGTGCCCGCGACTTTCGCGATGCAGGCCTATGATGCGGCGCTGCTGATCGACAGCGCGGTCAAGGCGGTGGATGGCAAAATGTCAGACCGGGACGGGCTGCGAGCAGCGATGCAGAAAGCCGATTTCACCTCGCTGCGCGGCGATTTCTCGTTCGGCAAGAACCACTTCCCGATTCAGGATTTCTACCTGACCAAAGTCGTGAAGCGCGAAGATGGCCGCTATGCCACCTCGGTTGTCGAGAAGATCTTCGATGACTACCAGGACACCTATGTCAATGACTGCGGATTGTAAGCCGCAGCATCGGACAAGACTTCAAAAGACCGCCCCCCGGGCGGTCTTTTTTGCTTCTGCCTTCCGGGCCAGATCCCCGCGCCTAATGCAAAAACCCCTGGCGCAGCAGGGCAACGGCAAGGGCGGTGCGATTGTCGGCCCGCAGCCTTTGCGCAAGGCGCTGGACATATTCCTTGATCGTATGTTCGGAAAGCCCCACGGCCCGGGCGATTTCCTTGTTGGAAAACCCCTCGCAGACCAGGGCTGCGACCCGCGCCTGCTGCGGTGGCAGATCGCCCGCGACACGGGTGCGCCGCACCAGCGAGCGCAAAGCGATCCCGGCGCCCCGGCACAGAAAAACCAGCTGCTCGCGCGCCTGGGGCGTGAATGCTCCGGTGCGTTGTAGCGTGGCCGTATAGATGACGCCCATCGTCGCCTCGTCGATCGGGATCAGCCCGCACATATTATGCCCAAGCCCCCATGAGCTGAGCAATTCACGCAACCCGCTGCGGGCCCAATCCGCCTCGCCAAGACAGGTCCGGCCATCGGTGACGGGTACCTGCGTGCTCAGCTGCCGGATCAGCGGATCATCGGTGCCGTAAAGCGTCGCGTAATCTTCCAGAAAACCACCCGGCACGCCGCTGGAATACAGCAGATCCGGCACGCCGCTGCGCAAGAGATAGATCCCCATCCCCGAGGCACCGCAATGCCGTTCCAGCGCCGCATGACATTGCTCGCCGAGCACCGGGATCGAGGCCGCAGAAATGACCCCCATCAGCTCCGCAGCACTGAGATCGGCAGAGAAGGGCGCTGCGGTCATGGTCCAGTCCGAAAGTGCGGCCCGAAGTGGCCTGCGTCGCACAGCTTCGGAGGAGAGGGTGATTCGGTCAATTCAGTCTGCAACTTTCACGATCATTCGGGTGTAAAAATTTCGCAGTCAAAGCATTCCTGCCGCAACCCTGCCACAACAGCCCCCCTGTTCGGGGGGATTGAGGCGGGCCAGCCCCAACCGCCAGGATCGTCCGACAGATCGGCCAGTCACCGCCCGCGCGGCGCGTCAGGCCGATTTGCGCAGTTATTAAAAAGCGGCCAGCCCCGGCACGGGGTGCAGATACGAGCCGCGCGCTACAGAGAGGGATCCGGATGAATATCAATGTGACAGCCACGCCGCCGACCGCGACAGAGCTGATAGCGCGTGCCGAGGCGCTTTTGCCGCTGATCGAAGCGCAATCGGCTGAAGCGGAACGGCTTGGGCATCTGACCGATGAGGTCGTGGCCGAATTGCGCAAGGCCGGGCTTTTCACCATGCTCTATCCCCGCGTGGTCGGCGGCTCTGAGATCAGCCATTTCGATGCGATGCTGATCCATGAAAAAATCACTTATGCCCATGCTTCCGCCGGCTGGTATGTCGGCGTGAACAATATGGAAGGCACCACCATGGCGGTCTATATCGACCAGGCCGGGGTGGATCATGTCTTCGCAAAAGGCGTTGATATCACCATCGCCGGCAATGGTGTGCCGCGCGGCTTTGCCCGCAAGACCGATGGCGGTTACATGATCTGGGGCCAATGGGCCTATGGCAGCGGCATCCAGCACGCAGACTGGATCCATACCGGCGCCTTCCTGGTGGATGAGGCGGGCGAGATGATCATGGGCCCGGGCGGGCCGAAAGTGATCATCGCCCATCACCCGCGCGACACGATTGAACTCAAGGGCAACTGGGACGTGCTGGGGCTGCGCGCCACTGGCAGCTTTGATTACGCCGTCAAAGAGGGGACCGAGATCTTTGTCCCCGATGAGATGGTCTATGATTTCGATATCGAGGCGCCTTTGCGCGGCTCGCATCAGGGCACGATCGGGCTTGCCGGCTTCAGCGCCTGGGCCCATACTTCCTTTGCGCTTGGCACCGGACGGCGGATGCTTGACGAGCTGATCAAGGTCATCGTCCCGCGCCGCGATGCCTTTGGCCCATCGGCCCAGAGCGCCAGCTTCAAATTCCAGTTCGCCCAGAACGAGGCCAAATTCCGCGCCATGCGCGCCCTGGTGCTGGAGACCTGGAAAAGCGCGTCAGATACGCTGGAGGCCGGACAGCCGCTCAGCCAGCATCAGATGACGATGATCAAGCTCTGCCTGCGCTACAGCCATGATGTGATTTCTGACATCGCGACATTTGCTCATCGCGCGGCGCGCGGCGCCTCGTTGCACAATACGGTCATGCAGCGGGTTTACCGCGACATTCACGCGGGCACCCAGCATATCCTGATGGCGGATCAGATCTTTGAGGAATGCGGCCGCGCGCTGATGGGCACCACCGATCCCAATGCGCCCTGGACGGTGTTCGGTGTGGCAGACGGGGGCAAATGAGGTGCCCCCGGTCCTCGCGTTTTCCGCAACAAGCTGGCGCCCTGCCAGCCCGCGCCGCCTCGTCGAGGCGGCGGTCGACCGGCTGGACCGGTTGCATGGGATCGGGGCCGAGACCTGCGATCTGCTGGATGCCGGCCCCGGCATTGCCGCCTTTCGTCGCGAGGAGATGGGCTTTGACGCCCAGGCTCTGATCGCACGGATAGAGGCGGCGCCCGCGCTGATCATCGGCTGCCCGGTGTTTCAGGGCGGCTATCCGGGCCTCTTCAAACATCTCTTCGACCAGATCCCGCCGGGTGTCCTGAAAGGCCGCCCGGTGTTGATCACGGCCTGCGGTGGGGGCTTGCGCCATGCGCTGGTGGTCGAACATCAGCTGCGCCCGCTTTTTGGCTTCTTTGAGGCGCTGACCATGCCCACGGCAGTCTATGCCTGCGCGCCGGAACTCGACGCGGACGGCGCTCCGACCGGGGCACTGGCGCAACGGCTCGAAACCGGCGTGGCCCAGCTCGCCGCATCCTTGCGCGAAATCCGCTGCGCCGCCTGAGGCGCGGCCCCACCAATATCACAGGAGCAGACATGTCTGACCCGCTCTCAAATCAGATCGCCGGTTTTGCCCGGCAGGATCTTGTCGTGAATGGCATCCGCACTGCCGTTCTGACCCTCGGGCAAGGGCCCGATCTCGTCTTTCTGCATGGCACCGGCACCTTTACAGGGTTCGAGGCCGCACGCCACTGGGCGGCCACGCATCGGGTGGTCATCCCCTTCCATCCCGGCTTTGGCCTCAGCGAGGATGCGCCAGGCATCACGACCATCGAGGATATGGTCTTCCATTACATGGCGCTGTTTGACGCGCTGAAGATGGAGCAATTCGCGCTGGCGGGCTTTTCGCTTGGCGGCTGGATCGCGGCGGAATTCGCGGTGCGTCAGCCCGGGCGGGTCTCGGGCCTCGTGCTGATCGCGCCGGCCGGTCTGATCAGCGAGGCCGCTCCCGCACCGGCGATGACCTCGATCACCCCGCCCGAGCTGCCGGCCTATCTGGCACATGACCCGGCAAAGATCCTGCCGCTGTTCCCTGCCGCACCGGATCCGGCTTTCGATGCGGCCCTCGGGCGCGAGGTTGGCGGCTTTCTGAAACTCTCGGCACCCCATCCCGAAGGGAACCCGGATCTGGCACGCAGGCTCTGGCGTCTGACGATGCCGGTTCTGCTGCTCTGGGGGGCAGAAGACCGGTTGCGACCGACCGGCCAGGCACAGGACTGGCTGGGACAGCTGCCCGGGGCCGAACTGGCGCTGGTCCCGGCGACCGGTCACCTCGTCCTGGAAGAAACGCCTGAAAGCGCCGGCCTCGTGACCGGTTTCCTCGCCCGCGCAAGCGCCGCCATGCCCGGCGGCATCACCGCGCAATCGGGCGCCTGGGAGGGCGTGACCTGGAACATTCTCGGCCAGACCTATACGCTGAAACAGGCCGGGCCTGACAGCATGGCCTGGCATGCGATCTTTCCGGCCGGCACCTTCGTTCCGCCCCATATCCATCCCGATCAGGATGAATTCGTCTATGTTCTGAGCGGCGAATACACCATCCGCCTCAGGGATACCGAACAAAAGGCCGGACCCGGCGATCTGGTGGTGATGCCGCGTGGCATCCCGCATGGGATCTTCAACCTCTCGGGCGCTGAAGCCACCTGCCTGTTCTGGGTCGCCCCGACCCGTGATCTGCGCGCGCTTTTCGAGGCGATCCATCAGGTGCCGGACCCGGCCGAAGTGGTGCGCCTGGCCGCGCTGCACAATATCCACTTCCTGCCGCCACCCGCCGGGGCCTGACCCCGGCGCCCTCTCCCGCGCCGGGGCGGGAGGGGGGGGGCGGCCTGAACCCGGCGAAAAAAACAAAAACCAACAGGGACTGATGAAATGACAACATGGGACAATCTTGCCCCGCCTGATCAGGCAAGGATCAGGCGCTGGCAATGGGGTGTGCTGGCGCTCGGGCTGTTTTGCGAGATCATGCTGGCGGCGGACTGGTATGGTCTGGCCGCCGTTCTGCCCTTCCTCTCGCCCGATCTCGGGCTGGATGAGGCCCAGGCCGGCTTTGCCCAGGGCATTTTCGCACTGACCTACGGGCTTGGCATGGTGGTCTGGTCGGCGCTCAGCCGCGACTGGTCGGCGCGGGCGATGTTGCTGACCGGGCTGATCGGCACCACCATCGGCATGGGTCTGCAGATCTATGTGCAAAGCTATGGGCAATTGCTGACGCTGCGGCTGATCATCGGCTTTTTCGACGCGGGCGTCTTTATCGGGGTGATGAAGCTTTTGCTGGCCTGGTTCCCGCCGGCGCGGCGAGGGCTGGTGGTCGGTCTGATCCTTGCGGCCTATAGCCTTGCGATCACGCTGGATTTCGCCATCGGGATTCCGCTGACCATCAGCTATGGCTGGCGCAATTTCTTTGCGATCCTGACCTGCGGCACCGCACTCGCGGCGGCGCTGGTGCTTTTGTTTGCCAAACCCGGCCCGGCGGCGCTTGGGTCAGCCTTTTCCGGGTTCAGATGGTCTGGCGAGCCGCCAAACCCCGATAGACCGGAGCTCGCCTCGATCTTCCGCAAGCCCTGGGTCTATATCGCGGGCTTCGGCATCGCGTCCTGCACCTTTGCCATCGCGGGCACGGCCACCTGGGTCGTGCCGGCCTTTATCTCGCATCAGGCAATGCCCGAGGCCAGCGCCGCGCTGATCGGCACGCTGATGGGCCTGTCGCAGGTGGTCTTTCTGGTGATAGGCGGGCTTATGGCCGACAAAGGCGACAAGCTGAAGCTGATCCGTGTCTCGGTCATCATGGCGATCCTCACCGGCCTGATGTTTCTGGCCGCAACGCTCTGGGCGCTGCCCTTTGCGGTTCTGGTCCTTATGGCGGCGATCAGCGGCATTGCCGTGATCGGCGGCGGCGCGATCTTTGCACTGATCTCGGACACTTACGCCCCTGCGCTGGCTTCGGCTGCGATCGGCTATGCCGAGGTCTTCGGCATCCTGTCGAGCTTTGTCGCGCCCACAATCATGGGGGTGATCATTCGCGGCAGCGGCGGTTTTCCGATGGCTTTCACCGCCTTTGTCATTGCCGAAGCGCTGTTCTTCATCGTGCTGATGACGCTATGCGCAAAGCGGCGGCTGCCGGTGGCAAGCCTCTGATCGAAACGCGAAAGCCCGGCCGTGTGGCCGGGCTTTTCAAATAGCACTCCCTCAGGCCGGCAGATCCAGCAGCGCCGCGACCAGCGGATGATCCGGCTGCGCCAGCCCGTCGGTCACATTGAAATGGTGGCGATTTGGCTCGACCACCGCCCTTGTGGCCACGCCGAGCCCGGCCCAGATATTCGCAATCAGCGCATTCTGGCGCAGGAATTCCGAGGTCTCCATCGCGCCGACCCAGGCCGTCAGCCGCGTTCCTGCCAGGGGCAACTGCAAGGCCGGGCTTTCCGAGACCGCCTCTTCCGCGTCAATTGCAAGCGTCGCATTGCGCCAGATATTGCGCATGGGCCGCAGGTCATGCAGCCCTGAAATCGACAGCACCGCCGCGATCCTGTCGCGCAGCTCCGGCGCCAGCGGCGTATCCTCGCAGACCATCCGCGTCACCAGATGGCCGCCCGCTGAATGGCCCACCAGTCGCAGTGGGCCCGCGATTTTCGCCGCAGCCGCCGTGATCGCGGCGCCGATCTCCTGCGTCATCGTGCGGATCCTGGCCTCGGGCGCCAGTGTGTAGCTCGGGATTGCGACTGCATAGCCCTGCGCCAGCGGCCCGGCAGCAAGATGTGACCAATAGCTCTTGTCGAGCGCCATCCAGAAACCACCATGCACGAAGACAACAAGCCCCTTCGGCTGGGTGGCGGGGCGGAACAGGTCAAAGACCTGCCGCGCGCCGGGGCCGTAGCGCAGATCCGCCTCCAGCAGGCCTTTTGCAGCCATGTCTGCACGAAATGCCGCCGCCGGCTCGACCCAGACACCCGGCCAGTCTGCGCCGCGCGGGATATTGGGCGCATTGTCGTAGACTGCGTTCCAGTCAGAGATGTGATACCACATCGGTAATCCTTTCAATGGGTGTTTCAAAGGTGCGCTTCAGCGGGCAGGGCCGGGTCCGGTCGCCTGCACCCCTTTCCACCATCTGGCCTGTCAGTTCGACCGATGCATCGAGATGTTCGGGATATATGGAGGTACTAGGCAGGAAGACCGGCATACCGGGTTCGGTCAGCAGATCATCACTGGTAAAGCCGTCAGTATGAGCCGTCGCGCCAGGCATGGCGGTCTCCGCGATCATGAGCCTGTGAGTATCATGCGAAATGTAGTTAAACTACTTCAAGCTTAAATTATATGGGCGCGTAAAATATTTGCCATCTTGCCGCATACGGGGAAGAGACGACAGTTCTGACCGGGCTTCGCGCACGCGATCTCAGACCGCGCGGCCACAGCTGTGGCGCAGGTCCATCATGATCGCGATGCCCCGCGCAAGGTCATGTTCGGGGATAGCCGCGAAAAACTCGTCGATCCAGCGGTGATGCTGCTCCAGCATCCCCGTCATTTTTGCGCGCCCGGCCTCGGTCAGCGAGATGCGAAAGGCACGGCGGTCGGTTTCTTCGTTCTGCCGCAGCGCCATACCATCCGCGACCAGCCGGTCCACAATGCCGGTGACATTGCCATTCGACACCATAAGCTGCTGTGACAGATCCGTCATCGTCAGCCCCTGCGGTGCGGCATGCAGCGCCGCGAGCACATCGAACCGGGGCAGTGTGGTGTCAAAACTGCTGCGCAGACGGCCCCGCAATTCGGTCTCGATGCTGCGGACTGATTTCAGCATCGAGACCCAAAGCCGCAACCTTTGTCGGGCGAGTTCACGGTCTTCGACGGGATCGGCCATGTTCATTCTCACATCCAGCTGCGATCCTTTATGTCTCAAATTTTTCGGCCAGGCAAACCAATCGCGACCTATGGCGTGGCGGCTCCCCGCAGTTTGCCACGTCGTGGCCTGCACGAGGGTTTGCCTCAGCAACGTCGATGCTGACAATTCCTTCCATATTCCTCTCTCCCCGGCTTGCCATGCGGGCCCGAGGCCCTTCATTCCATTCAGGTCTCAAGAAGGGTGAGGACGATCCGACTATGTTGCGGTCCTGAAGACCCAGGCGATCTTCGCTCCGATCCCCACTGACATCGAGGTTCTTAACAAATCCCCGTGGCAAGCCAAACCAACGTCCGGCCCGGCACGGACCATAAGACAAGCGATGAGTGTGACTATGGGTGACAGCATCAAACTCGGGACGGTGAAACTTGAGACAGCGCTGGTGACCGAGTTTATTCAGTGCAAAATTACGGTGGCCGGGGAGAAGGGAAGTGCCGGGGCTGCGCCTCATGGCACAAGACGTCAACCGACGGGTCCCTGAGCTCCAGGTCTGTATCGCCGTATATTAACTGCTGCGCCGCGCCCGGCATCCCTGTCACAGAGATGGTGGAACAGGGCTATGCGGGCTCTATATCGCCAGCTTGACTGCGGCGGATACGCGTGTGGATTTCACCTTCCTGAGTGGCAGCCGTGGCGATTTCGTCAGGCGCCACCACCTTTGAGAGGCCGGTTCTGAACGACGGGCCCGGACGCCGCGCAAGCGGTCTGGATCCGCCGGATTACGGGGTGACGGCGATCATCAGCCGTTCGCTTTCTGGCAGGTCAGGGTCGATCACCGCGAAACTCAGCCGGCCGGTCGCATAGGCGCCGGTATCCAGTGCGATCCGGCCGGCATGGGCAAAGGCACGGTCCATCACTGTATGGCCATGCGCGACCCAGATCCCGTCGCGCCGCAGGATGCGGCCGAATTCCCGGTGCCCCCATTGCAGCACCTGCGGCTCCTGATCGGTGACCGGACGCTGCGGGTCCATCCCGGCATGGGCCGCAGCCAGAGTGCCGCTTTGCCAGTATAGCGGCAGGGCCCGCAGCCAGGCGATCATGTCTTCGCCCAGCCTGGTCCGGATGCGGTCGCAAAGGGAATCGGGCCGGTCGGGTTCCAGCCCATAACTCGCCAGCATCTCGACCCCGCCATGTTTCAGCCAGGAGAGGCCCTTTTCCGGCTGGTCGAGAAAATCGAGAAACATCGCCTCATGATTGCCCGAAAGTGCGACGGCGCCTTTCGCGACCTCTTCGCGCACAAGTGTCAGAACCCCTGCGCTGTCCGGGCCTCGATCGATCATATCTCCCAGAAAGATGATGCGGGCATTGGGGAAATGTGCGTCCCGCAGGGGCAGAAAACGTTTCAGCAGATCGCTGCGGCCGTGCAGGTCGCCCAGAAGGCAGACCGGTTCGTCCGGGCAGGGCGTTGGCAGGCCCGGACGGATGGTCGCAGGCCCGGCCGCGCTCAAGGCGCGCCTGCGGGCAGGGGCGGCGGCGCGTCTCAGAAAGGAAAACACCATTGCATTTACATCCAGGATCTTCGCCCCAGATGCCATGAGCGGGCGCCGGAAATCCAGACCAAAGACGATCTGTTGTGGTCACACCCGCCTGATAGTCCTTACCTCAGGCCGGTGCGCGGGCTGCGGCTTTCACATGCGCTGCGAACAGAGCCGGCAGATGAATCGCAGCGGCAACATGCGGGGATGTCAGGCGCATGGCTTTGGTCTTTCGATCTTTCAGCAAGGATCTCACGGGCCGGTCACCACGCTCAGCCGTGTCTCGCCTGTGCCGACCACTTTCAGGTAGTAAATGCCCGCCGGTATATCGCCCTGGTCATTGCGCGAGAAAGAGGAATCGCTGCCGGAATGAGTGAGCGGGATGATCGTCGCGCCGGTCGCATCAAAGAGGCAATAGCCCGGCAGTCCCTCGGTATAGGCGCCTGACCAGGAGATGCCCGCCTGTGTCATCACCGTAATTCCGCCATTTGTTTCAATGCGGTAGAGGCGGGGGGCGGCGGCGGTCGTGGTCGCCTCGATTGTGCCGCCTTCGGGCGTGGTGGCGGTGGTGATGTCGTCGCCCTCTGCCTTGCAGATCCCGTCTGCGGGGGCGAATGGTGCGTCTTTTGGCGCGAGAATCGTCAGCCGGGTCTCTGCCGCGCTCGCGGATCGGGCAAATCTTTCTTCGCCGGTGACGGCGACATCGAAGAGGCAGGCCTCCTGCAGGAAGGAATGGCTGACCCCCTCGCAAAGGCTTTGCGCGAGGTCGGCAGCCATTTGCGCCGGCGCCTCATAGGGGAAACTGCGGTCGGTGAAATCCGCCGTTCCCGCGTCATCCGCATAGGAGAACAGCGATTCCTCATCGCTCACCCGCCAGCCGTCGACAAAGCCCGCAAGCTGTGTGGCATCACCGGCCAAAGCCAGGGCGCCGTCACGGCCGGACAGATCATTTGCAGCATCGCCATCATCCAGCCCCAAAAGCCCGCGCCGCGAGGGGTCGGCCCGACGCCATTGCACTGAAAAATCCAGATATCCCGCGTGGCGGTCGACCCAGAGCGTCGAGAGATCGGGCCAGATCAGCACCACATGTTTCATCTCATCGCCTTCGCGCCAGAGACCAAGCGCGCCGCCTTCCGGCAGGTCATAGCGCAGGGTCTCGCCCGGTCCGGCCAGGGCTCCATCAATGCGCAGGCTGCCATCTGCCAGCACCTGGATCACTACGCCCCCGGCGCGGATCGCAAAACCGGTGATCGCGCTGACGGACCGACTGTCCCTCCAGGGCTGAATCCTGGCCTGCAACTCCTGGCCTGCGACCCCCGTAGCCAGCACGAATTCGCCCACAGCCTGGGTGGAAAAGCCGGTGCCGTCAAAGGTCAGGAAATGTGGCTCGCCAATGCCACTGGCGCTGCCTGTGCCGCCGTTTCCGGCGCCGTCGGGTCCGGCCGGGCCATTGCTGCTGTGCCAGTTCTCATCCGGGTCCAGATTGATCCTGCGATTGCCCTCCGGGTCGATATATTCGTGCGAACCATCGGCATGTTCGATCTCGCGCGAGCCGTCCGGCCCGGCCAGTTCGATGTCGCCATTCGGGTCGTAATGCGACATCCAGCCATCGCCCATGTCGAAGAACCGGTCGATATTGCCGTCATTGTCGCGATACCAGCTGTCGCGCGACCCATCCTCGCGCGGGGCATCGCCGTGCCAGTGGCCGGTGTCGTCCCAGTAATCGTATGAGCCGTCGCCATGGCTGACAGAGCCGCGGAAGCCGCTCTCCCAGCTCTTGCCGCCCCCCGGAGAGGCGCCGTAATTTGCGCCACCTCCCGTGCCACCTCCCGTGCCACCACCCGGGGGTGATATGGTATGCGTTCCCGGGCCGATCGGCTCCAGTCTGACCGGGCCCGGCTTCGGACTTGGCCCGCGCGCCAGGATCAGCCGATCCGCGCCGGCGCGCTGGCCCTGGGCCAGTTTCAAAAGCGCCGATGTCCGGCTTTGCACCGGCGGCGCCGCGCGCAGGCCAAGGTCGGCGCGTGGGGGGAGGGCGTTGCCATCGGGACCAACCGGCACGGTCAGTGGCCAGTTCAGCGGGTCATTCCAGTCGGTCTCGGGAAGGGGATCGGGTTGAGCCGCAGGCAGAGAGGCAGGTTGCGGCGCTGTCGACATGGCCGGCTCTGCCGGGGCGGGCTGCGTCACCCCGGGAGTTGCAGGTTCCGCCGAGGGCGGAGCGGTCCGTGACCCGTAATGCCACAGGCCACCACCACCCGCCGCCAGCAGCAGAGCCACCACTCCGGTCAGCGTCCAGGTCTGGCGGTTCATTCCGGCCTCCTCACTTCGTGCAGTCGATATAGGTGAAGCCGTCGCATGTCCCGTCGACACATTCCTTGCCGGTCGCAAGCGTGATGCTGTGGCCGACATTCTCTTCGATCTGCCAGGCCGAGGCCCCGGCAAAGCCCTGGGAGGAGCAGAACCGATCCGCCGATGCCTCGCCGCATTGCGCCGCGAATTCGTAACACCAGTCGAGCCTGATCCCGTTGAAAGCGGGGGCCTCAAACCGGGTCGTGACAGCTGGTTCGGGGGGTGTCACGGTGCCGGGATTGCCTTCACAGGCGATATATTCAAAAGTGCCGCAATCATCGGCCTCGCACAGCCGGCCATCGCTGATCAGCATGGTCGGCTCGCCGAGCGGCCCCGGCTTTTCGCCGAAATCCACGGCTTCGGCGTAATCGTTCAGGACGCAAAAGCGGTCGGCGGCGGGTTTGCCACATTCAGCGCCCCAGTTGTAGCACCAGTCGAGCAGTGTGCCATTGATCCGGGGCAGCTCGAATACCTGTGATTGCGCAAAGCCTGCCTGTGGAAGGGCAGCCAGCACGAGGCACAGCACCTCCAGAGAGATGCGTTTCATATCAATGCACCTCGATCTTCGCCTTGCTGATGAAGAACCCGTGCCCCGCCCGCGAACTGCAGGTCAGCCCGGTTTTTGATGACAGGCAGGTAAAGGGCCCCTCCGACCAGCTGTTGCCATAGTCCAGCGGCTGATCGAGCGAACAACAGCCCTGTTCGCCCGGCTCGTTAATCCGCTTTGCCCTGGTTTTCGCGCCAAGGATCACTGTGACATAGCTCGGCTCGACCCGGTCGCATTGCAGCTCGGCCTGACCATCGGCACTTTCATAGACCGAGGTGCCGCCCGCCGGGATATAGATGCAGCCGATATTCCCCGATGGCGTGACGAAAATGACCTCGCCATCCGGCCCGCTGCTCAGCCGCTGGGTTTCGGCCCGTGCCGCGCCTGGGATCATGACCGCCAGAGCCAGCGTTGCGCTCAGCGCCAGGGCTGCAACCCGGCCCCGGACAGGACTATAAAATGCCATCAGATCCTCCATTTCGCCTCGGCCCCAGCTAGCGACAGGCTTTTGTGGAAATCCTCCCCCGTTCGGGTAGGATGATGGAATTCCAGACCCGCGAACGGCCCGCCCTGCGAGAATGTCACCGTGAAGCGCGCCGGGATTGTGTCGCCGCGGATTTCCAGGTCGGGAGACCTTGATGACCAGTGCCGTTGCCGAACTGCCCGAGGTTGTGGCCCGCTTCTATGCGGCGGCGCTGAATTCCGACCTTTGGGCAGAAGCGCTGGATCTGATCACCCAGGCCTTCAATGCGCGCGGTGCCATTCTGCCCGCCGCGACCTTTGTGAAAGGTGCCCTGCCGCATTCAAAGGGGATGGAGCCGGTGCTGCAGCAGTTCTTCGAGGAGAACTGGCATCTGTGCGATGCCCGCACCATCGCCGCACAGCGCTATGTCAGCGCGCATGAGGTGGTGACCGATCAGCTTTTGTTTTCCAGGGCAGAGATCGACCGCAGCCGCTATTATGCCGGTTTCGCGCGGTCTGCCGGGGTGCCCTGGTTCTGTGCGGCGTCCCTGGCTATAGACCCGACCCGTAATTATGTCGCGCTCTCGTTGCAGCGAACCGAGGCGCAGGGCCTGTTTGACGATCATGACCTGGCAAAACTCGCGCAGCTCCTGCCGCATCTGCGCAATGCGGCCGACCTTGCGCGCAAGGTGGCCCATGTCCGGGCCGGTGGCATTTTGCAGGGGCTTGACCAGGCGGGCACGCCGGCGCTGATCGTGAACGGCTGGGGGAAAGTGCTGTTTTCCAACGGTTGTTTCGACCGTCTGTCGCATAGCGCGCTCCGGGTCAGTGCCGGGCGTCTGGTGGCCAGCGACCCCGGCCGCCAGTCGGCGCTGGCCGGGATGATCGAAGCCGCCGCGCAATCGCACCTGTCCCTCGGTCACAACCCCGGCCCCCTGATGCTGCCCGGCGATGAGGGCGTCGCGCCGCTGGTCCTGCGCGCCGCGCCCTATCACGGGGCGATGATCGGGGCCTTCGGGGTGGAAGGCGCGCTTCTCACGCTGGTCGATCTTTCCGCCACGCCGCAGACCTCGGCCGCGGCTTTGCGTGCCGTGTTCGATCTGACCCCGCGCGAGGCGCAGGTCATGGCCCTGATCGGGCATGGCCACGCCCTCGACCGGATCGCGGGCCTGTTGCAGGTCTCGCGCGAGACGGTGCGGTTTCACCTGAAGGCGATCCTCGGGAAAACCGGCGCCCACAGGCAAAGCGAGGTTGCGGCGCTCGCGCTGCGGATTGGTTCGGGCTGATCCCTGGGTCAGGCCTGTTTCACCGCAAGGCGGGCAAGGCCAGGCGGCTGCCCCGTTGCGCGTTTGAAGGCGCGGCTGAAGGCGGCCTGTGAACTGTAGCCCAGACGATGCGCCGCCTCTTCGATCCCGATCCCGCCCTGTGCGATCCATTGCCCGGCCAGCCGCATTCGCAGATCGGTGATATAGCGGATCGGCGTCAGGCCGGTCACCGCAAGGAACCGTTCGGCAAAGACCGAGCGCGAGGCGCCCATCTCATGGGCCATCGTGGCGACCGTCCAGGCCCGGCCCGGATCCTGGTGCAAAGCCAGCAGCACCCGGCCAAGTTTCGGATCGCGCAAAGCCTCGACCCAGCCCGAGGCGCTGCCGCAGCCGCTTTCGACCCAGCCCCGGATGATCGAGGCCGCGACCACATCCGCCAGCCGCGCAAGGATGCCGGCAAAACCCGCGCGCCGGGTGCGGGCCTCACGCTCCATCGCCTCCAGCACCGGAAGGATTTCGGGCTGGCGGTCGGCAAGCTGGCTCAGCTGCATCACCTCGGGCATCATGCCGATCAACGGCAGCATGGTGCCAAGGTCGAGATCCATACAGCCGCTGAACAGGATCACATCCTGGCTGCGGCAGGCCGCCTGATCGCAGCTTTTGATCTCCTCCACCGCGTCACAGATCGGCGCGCTGGCGAAATCGGCAAGGTCGCGCAGCGGCGCCCCCGGCTGTGAGACCAGCGCATGTCCGGTGCCGCGTGGCAGGAAAACCGCATCGCCACAGCCAATGTGGCGCGGCGTGCCGTCGATCACCAGCCAGGCCTCGCCCCGCGCGACGAAATGCAGCTGCGCCTTGCCCGGCGCGCCGCCGAAGCCGATGCCAAAGGGGGCCGACAGCTGCATCCGGCGATAGCTGATGCCATTGAGCCGCATGCCCATCAACAGCTCGCTCATCATATCA
This sequence comes from Pseudogemmobacter sp. TB195, assembly GCF_058313095.1. Lineage (NCBI taxonomy): Bacteria > Pseudomonadati > Pseudomonadota > Alphaproteobacteria > Rhodobacterales > Paracoccaceae > Pseudogemmobacter > Pseudogemmobacter sp. TB195. The sequence goes on along the minus strand of NZ_JBZEGG010000005.1, from coordinate 152,673 downwards.
GGGGTGCTGGTGCCGGCCATCGGCAGCGTGGCATTCGGGGATCGGTCGAGCATGTCGGACGCCTGATCAAAAATTGCGGACATGCCATCATAGATCGTCCGCATCAGGAAGGATAGACCACCAGTCCCGACTGACCTTCGAAAGCTTTGACAGATGCACGGATCGCTCTCCCTCCCCGCCGGCCCTGACCGGATCACCCCGCGCTGGAGCGCCGTCTACGCGCTGAGCGTCGGCGTCTTTGGCCTGATCACCGCCGAATTCCTGCCGATGAGCCTGCTCACACCCATGGCAGAGGACCTGCAGATCAGCGAGGGCATGGCCGGCCAGGGCGTGACGGCTACTGCGGTGGTCGCGCTTTTCACCGGGCTTTTGATCGCAACGCTGACGCGGGGAATAGACCGGCGGCATGTGCTGCTGAGCTTTTCGGTCCTGCTGGTCGTGTCGAACCTTCTGGTGGCGACCGCGCTTAATTTCCCGACCCTGCTGGCCGGGCGGCTTTTGCTTGGCGTGGCGATTGGCGGGTTCTGGACCATGTCGGCCGCGACCGCGATGCGGCTGGTGCCGGGGGCGGATGTGCCAAAAGCGCTGTCGCTGATCTTTGCCGGCGTCTCGCTGGCGACGGTTGTGTCGACACCGCTGGGCAGCTGGCTTGGCGCGCTGGTCGGCTGGCGCGCGGTGTTCCTCTGGTCGGCAGGGTTCGGTGCCATCGGGCTTTTGCTGCAATGGCGGACCCTGCCCGCGATGGCCGCGACCGGAAGCGCAAGCATCGGCACCATCTTCCGCGTTCTGTTGCGCTCGGGCGTCTGGCAGGGGATCTTCTGCGTCACCCTGGTCTTCACCGGCCAGTTCGCGCTTTTCACCTTTATCCGGCCATTTATCGAAACTGCCCTCGGCGCGAGTGTCGGCTGGCTCACGACCTTTCTGCTGGGCTTTGGTGTGGCGAATTTCATCGGGACATTGCTGGCCGGGCCGCTTCTGAAACGCAGTGTCAGCTTCACGCTTTTTGCCATGCCACTGATCGCCGGGGTCTGCGCGCTGGTTCTGTCGGGCCTTCATACTGTATCGCTGCTGAGTCTTGCGCTGATCGCGCTCTGGGGCATGGCTTTTGGCGGGGTGCCGGTGGCCTGGACGACCTGGAACACGCGGATCGCGCCGGATGACGCCGAAAGCGCCGGGGGGCTGATCGTGGCCGCGATCCAGTTCGCCATCGCGCTTGGTGCGGCAAGTGGCGGCGTTATTTACGACACGACCGGGGCGAACGGAGTCTATGCTTTCGGCGGGGTGCTGCTGGTTCTTGCCGGTCTGCTGATCGCGCTCGGTGTCCGCGCCCCGGCTGCGGCGCCTGCCTGAACATGCGTGGTGCCGGGGGTCTGATCCCGGCACCTGTCCAGCACAGGGGCCGCGCGGGCAGCTGCGGGCCAATGCATCACAGTACTCTATGCCGGGGCAGCTTCCCGGCCGCCGCAAACAGAAAATCCTGCCTGCCTGAATGCCCGGCTTTGGTCTCTGCACTGCGGCACCGACCCTGTATTTGAAATCAAATACCCGTGCCGGCAGCTATACTCATCGCATCAAAGCGGCCCCACCCGCAGCGCCCCCACGCCCGCAATTTTCAGCCGAGGCAAGATGTCTTTCCCCTTGGCAATGAGGCCAGGCCCGGGGCTCTGTCGGGTTGCGAAATGTCGCGCCTGAGCCCCCCTGTCCCGCCTCAATCCCGGACCTTACGATGACCAAAAGACTGATTTTCAATGCCTTCTGCATGAATGCCCTGTCGCATGTCTATCATGGCTACTGGCGCCATCCCGATAGTCGTCAGGTCGATTTCAACGATCTGAAGGTCTGGACTGATCTCGCCCGGCTGCTGGAAGAGGCGCGGTTTGACGGGCTGTTTCTGGCCGATGTGCTGGGCGTCGATCCGGTCTATGACAACAGCCGCGACATCTATATCGAACAGGGCATACATTTCCCCTCAAATGATCCGTCAATCCTGGTGGGCGCGCTGGCGGCTGCGACCGAACATCTTGGGCTGATGTTCACCTCGTCGATCATCCAGGCGCATCCGGTCGAATTCGCCCGCCGCGTCTCGACGCTGGACCATTACACGAAAGGCCGCGTCGGCTGGAACATCGTCACTTCGGCCAATAAGGCCTCGGCGGATCTCTTCGGCCATGACGGGCTTACGCGGCATGATGATCGCTATGCCTGGGCGCAGGATTATGTCGAGGCCACCTATAAGCTTTGGGAAGGCTCCTGGCAGGAGGGCGCGCTGCTGAAAGACCGGTCGGCGGGCCGTTTCGCCGATCCGGCCCTGGTGCATGACATTCATCACCAGGGGCCGCGCTACCGTATCAAGGGCGTGCATAGTTCGACTCCTTCGCCGCAGCGCACGCCGTTTCTGGTCCAGGCCGGCTCATCGCCCAGCGGGCGCGCCTTTGCCGCCGCCCATGCCGAGGCGACCTTTATCGTGGCCCTGACGCCGGATGGCGCGCGGCGGGCGATTTCGGATATCAACAGCCAGTTGCCCGCCCATGGCCGCGCGCCCGGCGATATCCTGTTCTTCCAGGGGCTGTCTTTCGTGATCGGCTCGACCGATGAAGAGGCGCAGCGCAAGGCGCGCGAAGCCGATGACTGGGTGAATTTCGACGCGCTCTCGGCCCATGTTGGCCGGGATTTGGGCGTGGATTTCGCAAGGCTGGACCCTGATCAGCCGGTGCGCGAGCTGAAGATCGAAGGGCTGCAGGGCTTCACCACCTTTGTCGAAGAGGCCAATCCCGGCAAGGTGGTGCGGCTGCGCGATCTGAGCACGGCGATGAGCTATAATGGCCGCATCATCGGCTCGCCCGAGACCATCGCGGACCGGCTGGCGGAATGGCGTGACGCCGGGATTGATGGGGTGAATATCGCTTATCAGACCCTGCCGGGCAGCTTTGCCGACTTCGCGCAACATGTGATGCCGGTCCTGCGCCAGCGCGGGCTGGCACAAAGCGACTATGCGCCGGGCACCTTGCGCGAAAAGCTGTTTCCAGGCCGGGATGCGCAGCTTGGCCCTGGTCATCCGGCGGCCGCGCATCGCGTCGCGGCGGTCAGCGATCCGGAACTGCTGCCGGCGTGAGATGCCGGGGGCAGGGCCGGGGGTGGGCCTCCCCCCGGTGGCTCATCCTCCGGATCTCACCCCTCGGGCCAGACCAGCGAGCGATGGATCTGCGCCCCGGCCCAGGCGCCATCGCCCACCGCCAGCGAAACCGAATGCGGCGCGCGGGCGGTATCCCCACAGGCAAAGACACCGGGAATCGTGGTCTCCTTGCTGTCGCCGGTGAGGATCTGGCGGCCCATCGGCGTCTCGGTCATCGCGCAGCCAAAATCTTCGGCCAGAGGGCAGGCCGGCGAGGTGCGCGTCGCGGTGAAGAGCCCGGCAAATTGCAGCACCCGGCCATCTGTCAGTTCAAGATCGGCATGTCCGGAAAGGCGGGCAATCGGGGTCGCCTCGATCTCTGCACCGCGCCGCGCCAGATCCGCGCGCGCGGCCGCATCGGGCGCGTAAATGCCCTGGGTCAGAAAGGTGACCGTGCCCCATTCCGGCAGCAATTGCGCCTGATGCAAAGACATCGGCCCCGTGGCGATGACACCGATCCGGCCCTGGTCAAGCTCATAGCCATGGCAATAGGGGCAGTGAAACACCGATTTGCCCCAGCGTTCCGCAAGTCCCGGGATCTCGGGGAGCTGATCTTTCACACCACTGGCAAACAGCAGACGCCGGCCCTGGACGGGATCTCCCGCCGCCAGGTCAACCTGGAACCCGTCGCGCTGGCCAGAGACGCCGCAGGCCTCGTTCCTGATCCAGGTCAGGGTCGGATAGGCCAGCAGCTGGTCGCGCGCCTGTGACCAGATCAGCGCCGGGTCGGTGCCGTCCTGGCCCAGAAACCCGTGTGACTGGCCGGCAAAGCGGTTGCGCCTTTCGCCCGCGTCAATCACCTTCACTTTGCGGCGCGCGCGCAGCAGTTGCAGGGCGGCTGCCATTCCGGCGTAGCTGCCCCCGATCACGATCACATCCTGCATCTTTCTACTCCTGAGCGGCCCGCCATGCGGCATGACGGCGGGCGAAATCCCCGGCCAGATCGGCCAGGGAGATGTCGGCGAAACGCTCCAGCAGCAGCGCCTCGGCCTCTTCGAAAGCGTGATCCAGCGCCGCATTCACTGCCTGTTCGACCAGACAATCCGGCGTCTCGTTGCGGTTGCCGATGGCGAAGATCGCGGGCTCCCCCAGGGCCTCATGCAGCTGGCGCAGGCTGACCGTCGTCAGATCGGCCGAGATCCGCCAGCCCCCGGCATGACCGCGCGCGGCGGCCACCAGCCCGGCCTCGCGCAACAGCCCCATTGTACGGCGCACCACGACCGGATTGGTGCCAAGGCAGAGGCCGAGCGCCTCGGAGGTCATGGGTCCGTTATGCTCTGCCATATGCAAAAGCGCATGCAGGACCGAGGAAAGGCGGCTGTCACGTTTCATGTAACTTCATATGTTTCAAATTGGGGTATGTGTCAAGAGGGCCGCCGAAACCACGCGCGCATCGCGGCCCGGGGTCGGGCAAAGATGCGTTCAGTCTGCCATGATACTGCTGCGCGCCTGGTCGAATGCGTCACGCAGCGCCGGGTGGCCCGTCAGCGCCTCGATCGCATAGGCATTGAGGAACTGGCGCCCCGCGAACAAGCGCCGGTCAACCGGGCTGAGCGCCGCCTCTTCGCAGATCGGCCGCCACTGGGTCGCAATCGTTTCGATCTGGTGCTGCATCAATGCCAGTGCCGCCGTCTCGCTCAGGTGGAAATCAGATGCGGCAGTCAGGCAGGTCGCCAGGCGGCTTGCGCGCGCGGTGCCCTTGATCAGCATCGCCTGACTGGCCTCTCTGCCTGTCCGGCCCTGGGGGCAGATGTCATAGGCCGGTGTCAGGCTCAGCATCCTGCCATCCCAGAAGGCCGCGTGGTTCCTCGCATGATCATCGGTATTGCCGCAAAGCACATTGAAACAGATCCGCGCGTAAAGCTCGTGCAGCGTCGCCTTCGGATTGGTAAAACGGTGGCGGATCAGCTCTGCCAGATCCTCGTAAGAGGCATAGCGGGCCATCATCTCGTCAAGCCCGAGCATGGTCAGGGCCGAGACCATCGCCTGCCTTGTCCAGCCATGGCCCGTGTGCCGCCGATCAAAGCGTTCGATCAGAAGCACATCCTTATGTGCGGCGCGGGTCAGCTGCACGGGGGCAACATTCAGACCACAGGCCCGCGCCAGCCGCATGGCGATGAACTCGGCCTTCACCACGCTGTAGGTGTCATTGCTGGCGGAAAACTTGGCAATGAATTTTCGATCGCCGTCGTCAATCAGCGCCTTGGGCCGCGCGCCCCCGATCGAAGTGCCGTGATTGAGCGCCTGATCCAGCGCCGGCGGCAGCGGTATACCCTGTTCGATCAGGGCCGCAGCCTCTGTCAGCTCGCCGAGCGAGGCCTCGGTGGCAAGGCGCGGAATATATTCCGTGGCCGAGGCCTGAAAATCCAGCGCGCCGATCCGGTCTGACCCCGAATGCAGCAGAAAGGTCAGCTCGCTCAGTTCCGGCACATCCGGGGCGCCCGTGCGCCTCGCCGTCAGCCGGTTGAGGATCACCCGGCGCCCCCAGGCATCGGGCGAGCCGTCGCGGATCGCGCTTGCCATCTGCAGACCGGGTGCCGGTTCGATCAGCCCTTCGCGCAGCGGCAGTTCGGGGGTGTAAAGTGCAATTGCCCCGGCCAGGCGCCGGTAGCTTGCGCCATAGGTGAAAGTCAGCCGCTGGCCGTCGCGGTCGAGACGCCCAGCCACAACCGGCTCTGTCGCATCCGGCAGCCAGACCCAGACATAGGCGCTTGTCGGGGGGCGCAAGGGCGTGTCAGAAGTCATCATCGGCCTCCTTCACGCTGCGGCGAACCGCTTTCGGCAGCAAAGCCAGCTTTTCGCCAAGATGGGCATTTTGCAGCTGCAGGCCGCGTTCCTCTTCGCCAAACAGCGCGACCCCGACCAGCGCCGCGACCTCGAACACCGTGCCGATCTCGGGGCCGGGCGCGCCCTTTTCGATATTGGAAAGCGTGGTGCGGCTGATCCCGGCCCGATCGGCAAGATCCTGTGCCGTCAGCCCGCGTTCAGCCCGGCCAAGGCGGATCAGGCGACCCAGCATCAGGAGCGCCTCGCGGGTGACGCGGGAATAGGTTCTTTTGCGCGGCATGACGGGGCCTTGTCCGGTTTTCCCGACATAAGACAGGGGCGGGTCCACAATTCCGGGCATGATGCTGCTGCAGGCGGATCCTTGTCAATGAATGATCAGTAAACTGAACATAAAAGCGCATCACGTCCATAATTATGGTCATAAAACCGGTTCCTGGCCATTAAAGCCTGGCAAGACCAGCGCCAAGCATCACCAGCGCCGGCAGAAATGGCAGAAGGCGGCGGTTCTTCTTGGTTGCATAAGTCAGCACCATCGCCAGCGCGAAGGCCGAGACCGTCAAAAGCCCCAGCCAGGCCGAGACTGCAATCACCGGGTTGGACCAGGCCCGCATTGCCCCCGGCAAAGACAGGCTCAGAAAAACGATGCCGGCAAGGCGGAAGAGGTGCTTTTCTGCCTCGCCCGGCTTTCCGCCGCGCAGTTCCTCGTGATGGCGCGGCATCGCAAGGGCAAGGGCGGTGAAACCGGCATAGCTCAGGATCAGGGCAGACCACGCATACATGATCATTCTCCGGCGATCTGGGGGGCAGGGGGCGCTACCGGTTTGCGGACGCGCCTCGTGGGTTGTTTCTGCCGCCCGGGCCGCGCCTTCCAGCTTGCGTAAAGGCAGGCGGACCCGCTGAGAAGCGCCATCAGCTCGACTGAGACCAGCACCATATTGCCCTGCCACAGCGCCCGGACCAGGTTTGACGGACCGGTGAACGCGTTCAGGATCGGCAGCGTCAGCAAAAGCACTGCCGCAAGGCCGAACTGTTCACACCAGGATTTCGCGGGCGCGCGCAGGAAAGGGTGGATCAGCGCCAGCGCCCAGATCGCGAAAAAGGCATGAATCTCGAGGCCTGCCCGATCCTCCACCCCTGCCGGGATCAGCCGGTTGGCCCAGAAATAGCCGGCGGTCGCCACTGTCAGCCCGGATATCGCGCCGACATTCAGCCGGTCAACCAGCCGCAGGCCAAAGGGCTGCACGCCGGATTTCGCATGTTTCTGCGCGCGTTTCGACACCCAGAGCACCAGACCCGATCCGACCATCACCGTGCCCGCGACGCCTGCGAGAAAAAACAGCCAGCGCAGTCCCGTATCGGCAAACCGCGCCCGGTGCAGCGCGCCAAGCGCCATATTCACACTTGCGACAGTCGAGGCGTCGGGCCGCCCGGTGGCCTCGATCAGCGCGCCGCTCAACCCGTCAAACCGCATCCGTTCGGACCCGTTGGAGCCAGAGCCGCTCTGCACCGTCACCACCGACTGGCGGAGCGGGATCAGGAGGATCTCGGGCCGGTCGGTGTCGAGGTCTTCGATCTGGATCCGCCCGACCGGCATGCCGCCCCAGGCGGTTTCGGCCTGCTTCATCAGGGGTGCAAGCGAGGTCAGCTCAGGCAGCGGGCGTGGCGGCAGGGTTTCTGCGATCTCCTGGGCAGGCGCGGGGCCACGCGCAGGGCCGCGCTCGATCACAAAGGGCATCAGCGTGGCGACAAACAGCACCAGCCCGGAAAAGGTGATCATGATATGATAAGGCAGCGCCAGAACAGCGGTCATATTATGCATGTCGAGCCAGGAGCGCTGGCCCTTTCCGGGGCGGAAGGTGAAGAATTCCTTGAAGATTTTCTTATGGGTGATGACGCCCGAGATGATCGCGATGAACATTGCCATTGTGGCGATGCCGACAAACCAGCGCGCCAGCTCGCGCGGCAATCCGTGCAATTCGAAATGGAAACGGTAGAGGAAATCGCCCCCCGCCGTCTCGCGCGGGGTGAGGATTTCGCCGGTGGAGGCATCAAGCACAGTCGCGGGCGCGCCGCGCCGGCCCGGGGCCTCGCCGGGGTTGGCCCAGGAAACCGAGAGCACCGGGCTGCGGCTTTCGGGCAGGGTGATCGACCAGGACGCCGCCGCAGGTGCCAGCTCCTTCAGCCGCGACATGGCGAGCCCCACGGGATCTTCGGAGACCCTCGAAGCGTGCAGCTCGGGCTTCATCCACCAGGTCACCTCGGTGCGGAAATAGGCCAGGGTGCCGGTGAGGAAGATCGCGAACAGGAGCCAGCCGAGCAAAAGCCCGGTCCAGGTGTGCAGCCAGGCCATAGACTGACGGAAGCCGTTTTTCATGCGCCTGCCTCCGGGGCGAACCACCACAGGGCAGCACAAAGCGCCACCGGCACCAGAATGCCGACCCAGGCGCGCCATACGTCACGGGTCGCAAAGGCCCAGATCGCGGCCAGCGCAAAAACGACAAAGGACAGCATCAGCGCAAGCTGGCCTGCGTCACGCGGCTCCATCGGCACCTGCGCCCGGAAGGCCAGCACGAAGAGGTTCGCCAGCAGATAGCCCCCCGCCAGGGCCGCAAGACTGCGCGAGGCGACTGCGAGCGGGTAGCGCAATCCCTCATCTTCGGGTTTTGGCCTTACGGCTTCGGTCTGGCGCGCGCGGGCTGGCATATCGGGATCCGGATCGGGAAAGCTGCGGGGGGAAACACCCCCGCGCCCGGGCGAGGTCCGGGCGCGGGAGATCTGCGGCGCGGGAGCGATGCGCCGCAGTGGGGGGGAGCCGCTTACTCTGCGGGGGCAATCCGGGTCAGCTGATCGGCTTTGGCGTCCTCGGGGCCACGCGCCTTGTTGACCGCGAAGACCACACCTTCGGGGGTCACCGCGAGGTGGTTCGGGAAGGAATGGCCGTCGAGATTAGCACTGATCGCCCCCGTCGCCGCATCAACCACGGTGATCGTGTCCGAGGCCCGGTTCGCCACATAAAGCTGGCCGGAAACCGCATCAAAGACCACATTCAGCGTCTGCGCGCCGACCGGCGTGTCAAAAAGCACCTTGCCATCAGTATCCAGCGCGATCACGTCATCGCTGCCTTGCGAGGCGATGAAGATCCGCCCGCTGGCCGGGTCGATATCCACGCCAGACGCGGTCTTCGCCCCCGGCAGCGGGATGATGATGGTCTCGCGGCTGGTAAGGTCGATCCGGGCCACTTCCGGCGTGCGCAGCGACACGGTGTAAAGCTGGCCCTTATCGGCATCAAGAACGAGGCTCATGGTGCCGAACTGCCCGCCACGTTCGGCCGATTGCACCTCGAACCCTTCCAGCTTCTCCAGCGTTTTCAGATCGAATTCCTCGATCCGCGTGCGATGGGTCGACACCCAGGCCCGACCGCGCGCCTGGTCGATCACCACATCGCGGGGCTTTTCGACCGAACCAGGTTCGAACTGTTTCACCAGCGTCAGGTCATCCTGCTTATAGATCGCGACCGAAGAGGTACGGGTATTGGTGACCCAGACCGTGCCATTCTCGTCATCCACCGCGATGCCAAAGGCGCCGTAAAGCCCGTTTTCCTTGTCGAAATAGGGCGAGGCCTCGGCCAGTTTCTCCAGCGTGGTCGCGTCGAATTTCACGATGGACGAGGTGCCCTTGTCGCCGCGCCCGGTGGCAGATGCGGTAAAAACGGTGCCATTTTTGGCGCTATGGGCGACCTGATAGACGCCCGGCGCGGTCTTCACGCTGAGGCTGGTGTATTTTTCGCCCCCCGAAAGTGCGATCTCGGGCGAGATTTTCAGATCGACCACGGCGGCGCTGTCGGGGCCTTCGGCCTCGACCACGATCAGGTGCTGGCCGGTCACCGCATCCGCCGGCAAGGTCAGCGGGAAGGAAAATTTGCCCTCCTGATCGGCGCTGAGGCCCTCGGGCGAAATCAGATCGCCGCCGCGGCTCAGGGTGACGATCTGGCCAGGTGCGAAGCCTTCGCCCGAGACCTCGACCGCGCCGCCGGCATAGGCCGGGCTGCGGTTCGGCCCCGAGAAGGAAACCTGGCCTGTAAAGGGCGCGGGCGCATCAAACACCGCATCGGCGGCGACAAACGAGCTGCTGCCCATCAGAAGGACAAGCGCGAGAACAGGGCGGGAAAGGCGGGTCATGACGGCTCCTGGAAGATCAGTGAGAAAGCGTCCGGCCCCCGTGTGAGGGGCCGGGATCGGATTGGATCAGAAGGTGGTGGTCAGCCCGACAAAGAAGCGGCGGCCATCATTGTAATTGGTGGAGCCGAAGGTCGTGTCGCCGATATTATAGACCGCGACCGACCCTTTGACGTTCTCGTTGAACTCGTAATCGAGCCCGATATCAAAGATCGCATGTTCCTTGATCCTGCTGTTGCCAGCGTCGAAGGACGCGCTGCGGTATTGCGAATTGCCCCAGACCGACAGTGCCTCATTCGCCTGCCAGTCGATGCCGAGATTGGCGACATGCAGCGGGCTGTTGTTGAACCTGGTGCCGGTGCGCGCCCCTTTGGTCACCTTGCTGTCGGCATAGGTGTAGTTCAGGTTGAAGCCGACATCGCCCAGCACCCAGTCAATGGTTGCCTCGACGCCGTTCAGCTCTGCCGCGTCGCGGTTCACATATTGGTTGATCCATTTGATCGGATCGGTGGGGGTGTTCATGCCGCAATTGGTGGGCAGGCCGGGGTAATTGACAGGATCGGCGGGGTTCATACAGATCCGCTCGGTCGTGATCCGGTCCTTGAAGCGGGTGTGATAGGCGGTAAGGCCGATCTGCACGCCGCTTTCCGATTCCCAGATCGCGCCGATCTCGAAATTGGTGCTTTCTTCGGGTTTCAGACTGGTATTGCCCTGGTCGCGTGCCCGGCCATCGCCACCGGAAGGTTCAAAGATATTGCTGTCGGCCTGTTTCAGCGACGGCGTCTTATAGCCGCCCGAGACACCCCCCTTGATCGTCAGCGCGTCAGAGGCATGCCAGACCGCATAGAGGCGCGGCGTGACATGCGAGCCATAGCGCTCGTTCTCGTCATAGCGCAGGCCGAAGGTCACCGTCACATCATCGGTCAGGTGGAAATTGTCTTCGCCGAACACCGCCCGGTTCCAGCGCGTCATCACCGGATTGACGCTGACGCGGTTCGGCGAATGGCGGGTGGTCTCGTCGCGGTAATCAAAGCCCAGTGTCAGGTCATGGCGCCCGAAACTGACATTGGTTTTCGAATTCAGGTTCCAAAGCTCATAGCCCGAGACATTGGTGCCGTTCCTGAAATCGACATCTTCATAGGTGACGAAGCTGTTGGTTTCATAGCCCTCGCCCCAGGTGATCTTGTGACCAAGCGCGTAGTTCATCCGCTCGACCTTCACGCCGCCGGGGGTGCCGCCGGGGGTCAGGTTCACAGTGTCGGAGGTGCCGGACGCCACTTCGAAATCCAGGCCCTGATTGTCGTCGAGCATCCAGGTCAGCCTGGCCCCGAGGGATTTGCGTTCGGTATCCTGCGAGGGGCGCGCGCCGGTGCCGGCCACCTGCAGCGCAGGCTTCGAGCGGTCATAGATCGAGCCATAGACCGCAAGGCCAAGGCGCCCCTCGATCAGCGGCCCGCTCAGATAGAACCGCCCCTCATGCGCAGAACCGGCGTTATTGTCCTGCCAGGTCGAATTCCCCAGCATCAGCGAGCCCGACCAGACATCGGCAACCGGTTTGGTGATGACATTGATCACGCCACCCGAGGCCGCAGTGCCATAAAGCGACGACATCGGCCCACGGATCACCTCGATCCGGTCGATGGCGGAAGGCGGCGGCAGGTAAGACATCGCGAGGCCGGAGCCGAAGCCGTTATAGGTCGCCTCCTGCGAATTGCCGATGGGGCGGCCATCGACCAAGGTCAGCACATAACTTTCGCCAAGGCCCCGGATCGAGATGGTCTCGGCGCCGGAGCGCGCCGATGGCGAGGACACAACCACGCCTGGCACCCGGCGCAGCACATCGGCGATCGAGGCATAGGGCCGCGAGGCGATCTCTTCGCCGGAGATCACGGTGATGGTCGCCGGCGCGTCAGGCAGGGCCTGCGCCTGGCCGGTCGCGGTCAGAACGATGGTGCCAAGGTTCTGCGCTTCTTCCTCTTCGCCGGCCTTTCCGGTCTGGGCCATCACCGCCGTCTGCGGCACGATCACGGCCAGCGCAAAGGCCCAGACGGGCAGGCAGGACAACAGCCCGGCCCTGATTTTGTGGTTGATTCTCATCACATCCCCCCATCCGGGCCAGATTGGGCCCGGAGCAAAATTCGGTTTCATGAAGGGTTCACGCGGCAGGCGGGCAGTCACTGAACCACCGCGCAAAGTTTTTTTGTCGGTTTTTTGCCGCGCCTTTGCATAACCTGTGACGGGGCGCGAAAAATGGCGCCAATATGCAACAGAGACCTGTCCGGGCCCGCCGTAACCGTCGCAGCCGGTGGACAGGCCCCGGGGCGCGAAATAGGGTCTGGCTCCAGCCGGATGCGGGCGCTCGCGCCCCTCTATGCCAGATCCTTCATCCCTGTTCCGGATCCTCTGGCGCCCCTGATGTCTTCCACCGAGTCCGACGAAATCGGCCGCCTCTACAGCGAGGAGAGCGCCCGTCTTGAGCGACAGATTGCGCGGCGAACGGGCAATCCCGCTATTGCGCGCGACCTGGTCCATGAGGTGTTCCTCAGGGTCTGGGAACGGACGCGCGGGGTGACAGGTGCGTTTTCCGGCAATCCTTCTGCCTTTCTCAGCCGTTCCGCGAGGAATGCGGCCATCGACCATCTGCGGCGCGAAAAGGTACGTGACAGCCATACCAGCAGCGCGCTGCCCGAAGCCGCGCCCGCCGATCCGGCTTTTGCGGAAATCGCTGCGCGCCAGTCGCAGGAGGCGGTAAAACGCGCGATCCGCGACCTGCCGGAAACGACGCGCCGGCTGTTCCTGATGAACCGGGCCGAGGGCCTGACCTTCCAGGAAATCGCAAGCCGCTGTGGCATGTCAGAGCGCAATGTGGCAAAGCATATGGCGAAAGCGGTGGCGCGCTGTGCCCGCGCGCTTGAAGATCCCCCCGCAGACAGCCCCGCCCACCAGCGCAGCGAATGAGGCCGGTTCTTTTGGCGCAAAACCCCGTTTCCCAGGATCAGATCCGCGATGAGGCCGCCGAATGGCTGGTCGCTGTGACCGCACATCCGGCGCTGGAGCAGGACAGGGTTTTCCGCGCCTGGCTTGCGGCCGACAGCCGCCACGCCGCAGCTTTTGCCAAAGCGCAACAGGCCTGGCAGATTGCCGGTCTGGTGGGCGCTGATCTCGCGGCGGAGGTGCCGGTTGAGGTCGTTCCACTGCGCCCTGCAGGGCGGCGGCTCTGGCGGGCCGGCGCCGGGCTCGCGCTGGCGGCCTCGCTGGCGGGCGCATTCTGGCTGAACCAGGTGCGCCCGGATCTGCGGCTGCGGCTGGTGGCGGATCACGTCAGTGTTGCGGGCGAGATCCGTGATTTCGCGCTGCAGGATGGCAGCCGTACATTGCTTGATGGCGGTTCGGCGCTGGATTTCACCGCTGACAGCGACAGCCGCCGGGTGACGCTGCTGACCGGTGCCGCCTGGTTCGATGTTGAAAAAGACGGCCGCTCCTTTACCGTGCAGCTGGGCGAGACCGAAATCCGTGCGCTTGGCACGCAATTCGGGGTTCGCGATTGCGGCAATTGCGTCGAGATTTCGCTGGAAGAGGGCAGTATCGCGGTCACCGCGCCCGGCCTCGACGAGATGTATCTGACCCCCGGCCAGCAAATGCGCCTGCGTCCTGGCGAACCGCCGCAGCTTGCCGGCACTGATGCGCCCGAGGCGCTGGCCTGGCGCGACGGGCGCTATATCTTTTACGATGTTACCCTGCGCGAAGTCGCGGGGGTGCTGGCCCGCCATGGCGCCGGCGCGATCCTTTTCGGGGATGCGGCGCTGGCCGATCGCAAGATCTCGGGCAGTATCAGCCTCTCCGATACCGGCGCCGAATTACAGGCGCTTTCAGAGGCGATGGGCTTTCGCATCTTCGCCCTGCCGGGTGGCAATCTGTTGATGTGACCCTTTCGCCAGCCGCCGGGGCCAGCGACATCGCCTGCCAGCCCTCGCGTCCCGCCAGCGATATTGCCAACAATCCGCCAGGGCGCGGGTTCAGTGGGGCATGGCCTCATGCGTGAAGGTCAGGCAAAGGCCCGTGCCGGGCAGGGCCAGAAAAAGGACAGGATGCGAGCCAGCCGCGCCAGACCATATTGCCCCGCGTCGCCGCCTTATTGCCGGGCCGCGCGCGACAGTGTTTTGCGCGCGGCGGCGCTGGCCTTGTGCATTATATCCCTTACCCCGGTCCCATCACCGGCCGAGCCGGTCGCGACCTTTGATCAGCCCGCCCTGCCGCTGGCGCGTGCGCTGACCCGCATCGGCGAAAGCGCGGGCATTTCGGTTCTGATCAAAGGCGACAGCGCCGGACTGAAGGCTCCGGCGATCCGGGGCATTACAGGGTTGCAGGCGGCGCTGGATCAGGTGCTCGCGGGCAGCGGCGCGGGGTACAGGTTCACCTCGGATGGCAGCCTTGTCGTCACGCTGCCTGCGGCGGCACCGGTATCAGCGGCCGAGAATCTCGGGACCATCGTCCTGACAGCGAGCGGCCAGCCGCAGCATCTGATTGATGCACCGGCCTCGGTGACCGTGATCCCGGCAGAAGGACTGTCAGCCCGCCCGATGGCGAGCCTCGCCGATGCGCTGCGCAGCGTTCCGGGCCTTTATGTGCCCGGCCCGGGGCGCGAAGGGCTGCCGGCGATTTCCCTGCGGGGCATGGGACAAAGCTATGTGCTTCTGATGATCGACGGCCGACCGCTCAGCGCTTCGGAAGAGGCCAGCTATAACGGCCATGGGTTGAACACGCGGATCGGGTTCCTGCCACCCCTCCTGGCGCTGGACCGGATCGAGGTGATCCGGGGCCCGTTATCGGCGCTGCACGGGTCAGCTGCAGCGGGCGGCGTGATCAATGTGATCTCGCGCGACATTCCCGGGATCTGGGGCGGCGAGGCCATGCTGGGCTTTGGCAGGGCCAGTGATCCGGCCTCAGGGAACAGCCATGAGGCGCGGGTCTGGCTGGGCGGGCCGCTGGTCCAGGGGCGGCTGGGGCTTGCGCTGTTTACATCGCTCACGGTGCGTCAGGAGGATGACCGGATCAGCGCGGGCTATCAGAGCCAGGGCCTCGGCGCGGCGCGGCGCAGCATATCGGGCCTGCGGCTGCGCTGGACCCCTGTGGCGGATCAGAGCCTTGAGCTGAGCCTGCAGGAAAGCCGCGTTAATTTCAGCCGCAGCCCCCTGTCTGCGCGCAGCCATGCCGATACCAAAGTGACCGATCGCATCACGGCCCTGTCACATCGCATCGGCTGGGGCGAAAACCGCGAGACCACCAGCTTCCTGCAATGGGAGGCGACCGACTTCCGGTCGGGCAACGAAAGCGGCCATGATGCGCTGGTCTTCAACACCCGCACCACCCTGGGCGAGGGGCGGCGCAACCTCACCCTCGGCTATGAATACCGCCGCGAGCGCACAAGGCACGACCCCGACCGGCTGCCCGATCTGGCCAATCCGCGCCTGCATCGCTGGCATCACTCGGTCTTTCTGGAAGGCGCGCTGCCTTTGGGTGAGGACGTGACGCTGACCCTTGGCCTGCGCGCCGATCAGAACCAGAAATACGGCTTCGCCCTGACGCCGCGCGCCTCTTTCATCTGGTATATGACACCGGATCTGGTGCTGAAAGGCGGCATTGGCAGCGGCTATAAGGTGCCTGCGCTGAAACAGGCCGATGATGGTGTGGCCGAGCCCTCGGGCGGCGATGGACGGTCGCGCGACCGGGGCAATTCCTCGTTGCGGCCGGAACGCAGCACCAATGTCGAGCTTGGCCTGATCTGGACCGGACCCGAAGGGCTGCACCTGGGCGCGACGCTCTGGCACAGCCGTTTTTACGACCGGATCGCCCGGGCCGATCTGTGCCGCACGCCGACCGGCCAGGCGCCGGGCTGCCTGCTGGACGGAACGCCATATGTTGCCGTGACGCAATATATCAACGATGACAGCGCGCAGCTCAGCGGGGCCGAGCTGGCGCTGGATCTGACCCTGGACGACTGGAATATCGCCGCGAGCTATACCTATTCGGAGTCGCGCGTGACCCGGGGCCGCAATGTCGGGCAACGCTTTCACAACCTGCCGCTGCATATGCTGACTCTCTCGCTCGACTGGCAGGCGGGAGGTCGGCTGAACCTCTGGGGTCAGGCCCGTGCCCGCAGCCGCGCGCCCGCTTCGGGACGGCAGTCGCAGATCCCTGCGCATGTGATCGTCGATCTGGGCCTGAGCTTTGAGCTCAGCGACCGGGTCAGTGGCGTGCTGGCGGTCTACAACCTGAACGACCGGCATGAGGGCGATGTCCTGCCCGAAGATCGTCGGCTCCATCTTGGCCTGACCACCCGGTTCTGAGCCCGGACAGCCCTGGCCCGGACCGGCGCCCGGATCAGTCCTCCGTCAGATGCGAAAAGAATGTGTCGCCGGCATAATCCCGGCGGAAGCGCCCGTCGCTGACCAGTCTCGGCACCAGGTCCTCCAGCGTCAGGCGCAGGCTTTCGGGCGAGCCGCCGGGCACGGCGATAAAGCCGTCTATCGCGCCCGCCTCATGCCAGACGGCGATTTCCCGGGCCGCGTCTTCGGGGGTGCCGACGATCTGCCAATGCACCGATGACAGGATCTCGGGCCGCGCCAGCAGTTCGGCGACTGTCGGCTGCGCGTCAGACACGATCCGCTGCAACAGCGCGCGATGGCTGGCAGACCGCATGGAGTGATGCGTTTTCGGCAGATCGGCCGGGGTGAGGCGGCGATCGTCAGGCCAGCTGCTCAGATCCAGCCCGATGGCTTCCTGAATGCGCTGGAGACGCTGCGCGCGTCCGACGCGGCGGTGGTTGTCCTGAAACAGCGCGCGCGCCTCTTCGCGGGTCGGGGCCAGATAGAGGCTGAGCCCGGGCAGAAGCCGGATATCACGCGGCGCGCGGCGATGCGCCATAGCGCGGGCGGAAAGCTGGCTGCGCATCTGCTGCGCCGTGGCCAGATCGGGGGTCATGCCAAAGACCATATCCGCCACCTCGCCCGCGAAATCGATACCGGTGGCCGACCCGCCCGCCTGCATCAGCGGGATCCCCGGTCCGGGAAATGCCGGCAGGTTCAACGGCCCCTTAACCTCGAACCCCTGGCCGCGATGGTTGATCGGCAGGATCAGATCGGTATCGGCATAGCGCCCGGTCTCGCGGTCAACCAGCAGCGCCCCGGACGGAAAGCTGGACCACAGTTTGCGCACGACATCGGTAAATTCACGCGCCCGCAGATAGCGCGCATCCGAGGAAGGCATCTCGGCCGCGCCGAAATTCTCATTGCCCTGCAAGGCGGTCACGACATTCCAGCCGGCGCGGCCCTCGCTGAGCCAGTGCAGCGACATCAGCTGCCGCGCGGCCTGATAGGGATGGCCGAATGTGGTCGAGATCGTGGTCACGAGGCCGATCCGCTGCGTCTCGCGTGCAACCGAAGTCATCAGCAAAGTCGCGTCCAGGCTGGAAAAGCCAAAGGACTGATCCATGATCGCCAAAGGCAGAAAGCTCGCATCGGGGCGGAAGGCGAAATCGAGATGGGCGGCCTCGGCGCGCTGTGCGGTCTCCAGTGCAAAATCGCTGGAATAAAGACCCTCGATGCCGCTGCCATCCAGCCGCCAGCCTTCGCCAGACAGCCAGGTCGGCGCCAGCGAGATCCCAATGCAGAGTTTCGGTCGGAGCTTCATCGCCCTGCCTCGTCAGTTCATGAAACGACCGGCCCAGAGACGGGCCGGCCGCAGTTTCTGTCGCGATGGCTCAGAACGTGCCGCGAATGCCGATGCCAAACATACGCGGCGAGGTCATCGAGCCCTGCGTGAAGGCCACCGTGCCGCGCGCGGCCTCGAGCAGGGTCGGGCTGCGTTCGTCAAAGAGGTTGTTCACATAGCCATAGACTTCAAGATTGTCGCGCAGCTGAAAGCTCGCATGGATATCCACGAGGGTGTAATTGTCCACCTCATAGGCCGGTGTATTGGCGGTATTGGAATAATAGCCGTCAATAAAGCGCACCTGGCCACCAAGTTTCAGCTTGTCACTCGCATCCCAGCTTGCGCCAAGGGTAAAGGTCTTGCCGGGCGAGCGGGCAAATTCATTGCCCTCCCAGGCCTTGGCCGAGGACATCTCGTCGATCTTCGTCCTTAGGAAACCGGCACTTGCGCGCAGCGTCAGGCTGTCGACGGGCTTGTAATCCGCACCGATCTCAAGCCCGTAGGAATGGGCTTTTTCAGCATTCAGCGTCTGGGTCTGGTTGATCCCGGACGAGGTCATCTGGGTCACACTGTGCTGGGCGTTGGTGTAATCCATATAAAAGAGGTTGCCCGTCAGGAAGAGCGTCTCGTCAAGCAGGCTTGCCCGGCTGAAGAGTTCATAATTCCAGACGGTCTCTTCCTTGTATTTCGTCCAGTCGCGGGTGCCGACGAGATCCAGCGAAATGCCGCCGGGATTATAGCCCTTTGAGATCATCGCGCCGACGGTCCAGTCCGGTGTTGCCGCATAGGACAGCGTAAGCTTCGGCAGCACCTCCTCAAACGTCTGGTCATAATCGATATCGCTGTTGGCAAAGAGCGGCGAGACATCGCCGGTGCGACGCAGATGGTCACGCTGATAGCGAAGCCCGCCCGAAAGCGTCCATTGATCATCAATACGCCAGCTGAGCTCGGCATAGACGCCAAGCTGGTTCTTCTTGTCATTGAAGGTCGAAATACCGCCCTGGTTCAGCCATTCATCCTGATCGCTATAGGCGACGTAAAGACCGGCCACGCCAGAGAAGACATCCTCGGACGTGCCAAAAGCCAGCTTCGATTCATTCGAGACATTCTTGCGCCACATATTGGCGTCACCGGAGGTGGGTGTGCCGACGCGGCGTTCAACATCGGATTTCGAGGTCTCGAATTTATTGGTCAGCACAAGACCATTGCCCAGATCGTAATCGACATCCAGCACAGCAGTATCGGTCACCGTATCCCAGCCCGGCATCCAGATCGTGATCGAACGCAGATCGCTGTATTCGGGGTCCTGCGCCGCACCTTCGGCGCTTGGCCGGGTCACATCCGAGCGCGAATAGGTCAGTTTGACCGTCAGCCCGTCAATATCGGCGGGCTGCCACAGCAGCTTGGCCCGACCGGTGAAATTGCTGAAATCCTGGCCGATTTCGTTCTGGATAAAGCGCGGGCTGACATAATCGATAAAGGTGTCGCGCGCCGCGTAATCCAGCGCGATCCGTGCCGCGAGCTGGTCATTGATCGGCCCGCTCCAGGCAAACGAGGCGCGGCGCTGGTTGTAATTGCCGAATTCCAGCCGGTAGCTGCCCTCGGGCTCCCAGGTCGGGTCTTTGGTATTCACGAGGATTGCACCGCCAATGGCATTGGCGCCCTGGCTGGTGGTTTGCGGGCCGCGGAAGACCTCGACGCTGCCGACATCCCAGGTGGCAGTGCCGCCGAAATACAGCTCTGCCCAGCTGAGATAATGGCCATCCACATTGACCGTCGCGCGCGGCATGGTGCCGGCAAAGAACGCCGTAGCGCCGGTATGCGGGCCTTCAGAGTTCTGGCCGCGGATCACAGGGGCAGAGACATTGTCGGTATAGATGACGTTCGGCGTGCCCTGCAAAACGGTGCGGACCTCATCCTTGCCCGGCTTGTCCTGCTCAAGTTCTTCTGCAGTCACGAGGGTCACTGAACTCGCGGTATCCTTCAGATCGCGCTGCTGCTTTTCGCCGGTCAGATAGATGGTGCCCAGATCGACAGGCGTTTCCTGGGCATAGGCGGCATGGGCCGCGAGGGCTGCAATTATGGTCAGCAGGCTGGCCCCACGCGCCAGCCGGCCATGATGAAAGTTCGGCATGATGTTCCCCGGTTTCTGGTGAGGCACATGCGGAGGCGGGCGGTGGGCTGGCGGCATATGATGCGTTCCGAATTGCATAACGCGTTATGCATGTCAATTCGACTGCTGTGTGCAGCCCTTTACCCTGGCGCCCATGCTGCATTAAGATCTTGCAGGGTCTTTCATGGCCGCCGCCCGAGGCAAAGGAATCCCAGGGATGATGGAATTCGAGATTTTTCCCGATGAGGATGCCGGTGCCGGTGATACAAGGCGGGTGACCACCATTCAGTCGATCTCGGTCGCGATGCGGTTCCTGAACATCCTCGCCGCCGCCGAACGTGCGTTGCCTCTCGGAGAGCTCGCGCGGCTGTCGCGCACCGGACGGTCGACCGCGCATCGCTATATGCAGAGCCTCGTGAAAGAGGGGCTCGCGGTGCAGGATCCGGTCTCGAGCCATTATGATCTGGGCGCGGCGGCCCTTTCGATCGGCATTGCGGCGCTGCGCCGGGTGGATGCGGTCGAAATGGCCGGGATGCAGATGAAGCAACTGGCCACCAATCACGCGATCAGCGGCGGGGTCGCGATCTGGACCGAACGGGGCCCGACCCTTGTCCGCTGGTATCGCAGCGCGCTTTTCGCGATTTCGCCGGTGCAGCTGGGGGATGTGCTGCCCATCGACAATTCCGCCTGTGGTCAGGTGTTCCAGGCCTTTCTGCCGCGCGCCGTGACCGAGGCCGCGCGCCGGATCCAGCCCGCCGCCTTCGCCGGCGATCCGGTGCAGCGCCCGCAGCTTGATCAGATCCGCCGCACCGGCTGGGTCGAACTGACAAGCCATCTTCTGTCAGGTATAACCGGCCAGGCCGCTCCGATCCTCGATGCCCAGGGCGAACTGGTCTGTGTGGTGACCTCGGTTACCGATCTGGGGAAACTGAATGCGCCGGGCGACCGGCTTGCACTACAGGATGTAGCGAGGCTGATAAACCGCGCTACAGGTGGGCAAAGCGCGCTGGATCAGCCCTGATCCGCCGCGCGCGGGCAGGGGATCACCATCGGACGCGCGGTCAGCGGATCGGGCATCACCAGCGCCGGCAGATCAAACACCTGCCGGATCAGCTCTTCGGTGACGATGGCCTCAGGCGCGCCGGTCGCGATGATCTGCCCCTCGCGCATCGCGATCAGATGGGTCGCATAGCGGAAGGCGAGGTTCAGCTCATGCAAAACCGCTACGACCGTGCGCCCGGCACGGTTCAGTCGTGCCAGCATTTCAAGCAGATCCACCTGATGTACGATGTCGAGGAAGGTCGTCGGCTCATCCAGCAAAAGGATCGGGGTCTCCTGGGCGAGCGCCATTGCGATCCAGACCCGTTGTCTCTGGCCGCCTGACAGTTCCGCCAGCGGCCGGTCGGCCAGATCGGTCGTGCCGGTGTCGCGCAGCGCCGCCTCGACCGCTGCCGCATCTTGGGGCGACCATTGCCGCAGAAAGCTTTGATGCGGAAAGCGTCCCCGCGCGACCAGATCCGCCACGCTGATCCCCTCGGGCGCGACCGGTGATTGTGGCAAAAGGCCAAGCCGGCGCGCGACGTCACGCGAGGGCAGGGTATGGATCGCCTTTCCGTCCAGCACCACGCGCCCGCTTTCCGGGGTCAAAAGCCGCGACAAAGCCCGCAGAAGAGTGGATTTGCCACAGGCATTTGGGCCGACGATCACCGTGAAAGAACGGTCCGGCACCTCCAGCGACAGATCCCGCGAGATCAACCGCGTCTCATAGCGCAGCGTCACATTCTCGGCGCTCAGGCGGTGCTGCATCATATTCTCCTCTCGCCCGACCGCAGGTCCGGCGGGTTTTTTGGCGGCTCTTCGTATTGCATTGCGGGATGCGCTCTGCAATATGGGAACAAGCTACGCCCGCCCGATGCCTTTTCCGGCCGGGGCCAGCCATTCCCCTTCAGTATCCCCGTCAGCACAGGGGCAAAATCGCACCAGGCCCTGGGCCGGCGCGCGCGAGGATGAACAGATGGCCAGGATCACTACAGAATCCGTCGAAGACCGCAGCGGGATTCTTGAAGAAGAGGATCATATGCGCGGAATGGAGCGGATCGGGATGGAGGTCATCTCGATCAGCAGGCCTTTCGCCTCGGTCGCACGGGTCACCGGCCGGATCGCACCGGCAGATCCCACGCCCTGGATGCCGCCGAACCAGGCCGTGCGCATTGCGGTCGGGGAGCCCGAGGGGCAGCGTCCGGTGGTGCGCGTCTACACGATCCGCGCCTTCGATCCTCTTCGCAGCGAGGTCGAGATTGATTTCGTGATCCATGAGGATGACAGCCCGGCGATGCGCTGGCTGAAATCCGCGCGTCCTGGCACAGTGCTGCCGATGATCGGGCCGCGCCAGCATTTCATCCCGCTGCCCTCGGGTGACAGACGGGCGGCGATCTTTGCCGATGAAACCGCGATCCCGGCGGTCTATGCGATCCTGATGGCCTGGCCTGCCTGGCTGAGAGGCTCTGCCTGGATCGAGACACCGGACCGTGCCGCCTTTGACGAATTGCCGCGTCCTGACGGGGTCGATCTGCATCTTATCCTGCGTCCGGCGGGCGTCGCGGCGGGATCAGCGCAGAGCTTGCTTCAGGCGGCGAAGGCCCTGCCCGATCCGCATAGCTGGACGGTCTGGGCTGCAGGCGAGCGCGTCGAGATGCGCGATCTGCGCAATCATCTGCTGAAGGCCGGCGTGGCGCGCGCCGATCTCCAGGTGCTTGGCTACTGGAAAAAGGGGATGAGCAGCTCGGATCTCGACCGGGCGCGGCTTGCCGAATATGAGGCGCTGCGCGCCCGGGGCCTCACCCTGGAAACACTTGGCGATATCGATCTGCCGGTCTGAGAATGACGAGAGGTATCCCTATGCTGCGCCTTTCCCTGACCGTTTTTACCCTTATCACCCCCCTTACTGCCAGGGCCGAAGAAGGCTGGCCGCGCCGGGTGACCGATGCGCTTGGCGAGGTCGTGATCGCAGCAAAGCCGGTCAATATTGCCTCGACCGCACCCAGCCTGACCGGGATCCTGCTGGCAATCGACGCGCCGGTGAAGTCGACATCAATGGCGATGATCGGGCCTCTGACAGATGAAAAGGGCTTCTTTCTGCAATGGGCGAAGACGGCGGATGAACGCGGCGTCGCGCAGCTTTACGGCAATCTGACCTTTGATATTGAATCGCTGATCCTGGCCGATCCGGATCTGGTTGTGGCCTCTTCGACCGGCGGCGATGCGATCCTGCCCTATGTCCCGGCCTTGCGCGCACAGGGTATGACGGTGGTCGTACTGGACTATTCCTCGGGGTCCTGGGAAGACCTTGCCCGCCAGCTTGGCCGTGCCACCGGGCATGAGGCGGGCGCTGAGGCGGTGATCCGGGATTTCGACGCGCGGGCCGCCGATCTGGCCGCACGGCTTGCAATCCCGCCGGGGGATGTGTCGCTGGTATCCTATAATTTCAGCGGCACTTACGCAGTGTCAAAACCGACCAGCGCCCAGGCAAGGCTGCTCTCTGTCCTTGGCTTCACCGTGACGGGCCTGCCAGAGGCGATGGCGGGCAATGTCACCCGCGCCTCGGATTTCGATTTCATCTCGCATGAGAACCTTGGCGCGGCGATCACCGGCGAAGGGGTCTTTCTTCTGAACGGCACCGAAGAAAGCGTGGCGGCGTTTATGGCCGATCCGGTTCTCGCCAATCTGCCGGCGGTGAAATCCGGCCAGGTCTGGCCCCTGGGGCCGACCTCGTTCCGCGTCGATTACTATTCCGGCCGCGATATTCTGGAGACCATCGGGCGCTATTTCGCCAGATGACGGGCAATGGCGGCAGGAGGGGCGCAAGGATCTGGCTGGCCGGGTTGCCGGTGCTTTTCTTGCTGTCGCTTGCCAGCCTCGCCATCGGTTCACGCGCGGTGCCGCTGTCTGAACTCTGGCGCGCCCTGACCGCCTTTGATTCCGGCAATGACCTGCATCTTGTGCTGCGCGAATTGCGGCTGCCCCGCACCGCGCTGGCGCTTGGCGCCGGTGCCGCGCTTGGCCTTGCCGGGGCGGTTATGCAGGCGGTGACGCGCAACCCCCTGGCCGAGCCGGGGCTTCTGGGCGTGAATTCCGGTGCGGCGATGGCGGTGGTCCTCGGGGCATCGGCTTTTGGCCTGACCCAGATCACGCAATATGTCTGGTTCGGCTTTGTCGGTGCCGGGCTGGCGGGGGTTGCGGTCTTTATCCTTGGCCGCGCACATGGGTCGGGCACCGATCCGGTGCGTCTTGTGCTGGCGGGCGCCGGGCTCTCGGTGCTTCTGGGGGCGGCGACCGGCTTTGTGATCCTGAATTCCGGGCTGGATGTGCTGGATATCTTCCGCAACTGGGGCTCGGGCACGCTGGAAGGGCGCGGCATGGCCGTGGCCCTGGTGATGTGGGTGGCCCTGGTGCTGGGAGGCGGGCTGGCGCTGGCGCTGGCGCGCGATCTGAATGCCCTGTCGATGGGGGTCGAGATCGGCCGCGCGCTCGGGTTGCGGCCCGGGCCGGTCTGGGCGCTGTCCTGCCTGTCGGTGATGATCCTGGCCGGGGCGGCAACCGCAAGCGCCGGGCCGATTGCCTTTGTCGGGCTGGTCGCGCCGCATCTGGCGCGGGCCGTGAGCGGGCCGGACAATCGCAGCCTTCTGCCGCTTTCCGCGATTATCGGCGCAGGCATCCTGACCGCAGCCGATATCCTCGGCCGTATCGTGGCCCCCCCGGCCGAGCTGGCAGCGGGCATCGTCGCGGCGATCCTTGGCGGGCCGTTCTTCATCCATGTTGCGCGGCGTTTCCGGCTGGTGCGGCTGTGAGAGTCGGAGGTCAGCGCGTCTTGCGGATCGGCGGGCTCAGCCTGTTATGGCGCCCCCGCGCCATGCTGGTCTGCGGGCTGCTGATCGCCCTCGGCCTGCTCATTGGCCTTTTCCTGCTGGCCAGCGGCACCATGCGGCTGACGCCTGCCGGGGCGCTGGCGGGCCTGACCGGCCAGGCCGAAACCGATGTGATCAACCGCCTTGTCTTGCGCATCCGGCTGCCGCGGCTGCTGACCGCCGCGATGGTCGGGGCGGCGCTTGGCATGTCCGGCGCGGTGTTTCAGTCGATCTCACGCAATGCGCTCGGATCGCCGGATGTGATCGGTTTCACCACCGGCGCGGCAAGCGGCGCAATCGCGCAGATCATCCTGTTCAATGCCGGGCCGGTGCAGACCGCGCTGGCGGCGGTCGCATCTGGGGTGATGACGGCGCTGGTCGTCCTCTGGCTGGCGCGTGGCCGGAAAGGCGGGCGGGAAGGGGGCGGCGGCTACCGGCTGATCCTTGTCGGTATCGGCATGGGCGCGCTGATGTCCGGGCTGAACACGCTGTTGATGGTGATGGGCGATCTGGAGCGTGCGATGTCAGCGCAGATCTGGCTGGCCGGATCACTGGCTGCGCGCGACTGGACCCATGTCGCAACCGCCTTTGCCGGGCTGGTCCTCTTCGCGCCGCTGGTTTTGTGGAATGCGCGGCGGCTTCTGGTGATGTCGATGGGCGATGATCTCGCGCGCCAGCTCGGGCTGGATCCGGCGCGGACGCGGCTGGTTCTGGTGCTGGCCTCGGTCGGGCTGGCATCCGTTGCGACGGCCTGTACCGGCCCGATTGCCTTTGTCGCGCTGGCCGGGCCGCAACTGGCGCGCTGGCTGACCCGTTCGCCCGATGTGCCGGTGGTTTCAGGAGCAATTGCCGGGGCCCTCCTGCTGCTGAGCGCGGATCTCGTCAGCCAGAATGCGCCTTTCGGCCTCGCGATGCCGATCGGCCTGACCACGGGGCTGCTGGGCGGGCTCTATCTGATCCTTGTCTCGCGCCGCCTTTAGGCGCCGTTGCAGCATCGGTTCCTGCGTGAGGAAAGCGCGCCTCGCCTGTCATCACAGCTAAGGCAGCGCGGCACTTTGCCGGACTGGCAGCCACCGTCCTCCGCACGATCCCCGGCGTCATCAGACGCAAAAAAGCGGTCATGCGGCGCAGATCCTGGTTGTCGTGGCACAAGGATGTGTCCATTTCAGCCGCATTGATAACCGGATCAGAGCGGGCAGGGCCAGAATTGCGGTATCCCGCGCCTTGCGCGCCGCATCCGTCTTGCATCAAACTGCGATCAGCAGCCGGGCCGCCCTGATCCCTGGCCTGGAATTCGCATGACCTATAGCTTTCTTCACACCTCTGATCTGCATCTGGGCCGGCCTTTTGGCGGCTATCCCGAAGACATCCGCGGCCGCCTGCGCGAGGCGCGCCATACGGTCATTTCCCGCCTCGCCCGTGCGGCCCGCGACACTGGCGCGCGCGATGTGCTGCTGGCGGGTGACACATTCGATGCCGAAACCCCTTCGCCCGAGACTTTGCGCCACGCGCTGCGAGCCATGGCGGTCGAGGGCGATCTGCGCTGGTTCCTGATGCCCGGCAACCATGACAGTCTCGCGGCGACCGAGCTCTGGCGCCGGATCCTTGCCGATGCGCCGGCCAATCTGACGGTTCTCGACCGGCCCGGCGCGCTGGAACTTGCGACCGGTGTCTGGCTTTTGCCGGCGCCCCCGACACAGCGCCGCCCGGGGCGCGATCTGACCGAAGCGATGTCGGCACCAACCCCTGAGGGTGCGATCCGCATCGGCCTGGGCCATGGCGCGATCATGGATTTCACCGATGGCGAGGGCAGCCCGGGGATCATCCCGCCGGATCGGGCGCGGCTCTCGGGTCTTGATTACCTGGGCCTTGGCGACTGGCATGGGCGGATGCAGATCGGCCCCGCGACCTGGTATTCCGGCACACCCGAGGCAGATGGGTTCAAACATGCCACGGCACCGGGGGCGCTTGTGGTCAGCCTTGAGGCAAGCGGCGCGCCGGCGCGGGTGGAAGTCACCCAGACCGGTCAGTTCCACTGGCTGCGGCCAGAGCTCGATCTGCTGCCCGGCGAGGATATTGCGGGCCATCTTGCCGGGCTTATGCCCGGTGAAAACCAGCGCCGGGACAGTCTCTTGCGGATCGAGGCCAGCGGCCGTCTGACCCTGGCCGAACGCGCCGGCCTTGAGGCCGCGCTGGCCGCGATCGCCCCGGATTTCGGCTGGTTCGAGGCCGATCTTTCCCGCCTTGGCACAGATGTGCAGCCGGATGATCTCGACCTGATCGACCGCGGCGGCGCGCTGCGCCGGGCCGCAGAAGGCTTGCTTGGCGAGGCCGGTGACCCGGCGCTGGCCCAGGCCGACCGCCAGCTGGCCGAAATGGCGCTGTCCCGGCTTTATGCCCTGGTGCAGGAGATCGAGACATGAAGATCCGCGCGCTGGAGCTGACCAATCTGCGCCGTTTCGGGGCAAAACGTGCCCGGATCGACGGGATCGGCGACGGTGTCTCGGTGCTGTCGCAGCCCAATGAATTCGGCAAATCGACCTTTTTCGACGGGCTGCATGCGCTGTTCTTCCAGCCGCACCGGTCAGCGCGCGCGCCGGTAAAGTCGCTGCAACCCCATTCGGGCGGTGCCCCCGAGGTCGCGGTCGAGCTTGACCTGCCCGAGGGCCGGTTCCGGCTGGAAAAACGCTGGCTCTCGCGCCCGACGGCGCGGGTGCTGGACGCTTCGGGCCGCCTGATCGCGCAGGAGGACGAGGCCGAGGCCTGGATTGACCGGCTGACAGGCCAGGGGCTGGCCGGGCCATCGGGGCTTTTATGGGTGCGCCAGGGTCTCCTTGGGATGGAACCGGAAGGCGCCGGTGCCGCCGATAAATCGGACCGCGAAAAGGCACTGACGGCGCGGCGAGATCTCTTGTCCTCGGTCGCGGGCGAGATCGAAGTGATGACCGGCGGGCGGCGCATGGACCAGGTTCTGGCGCGCGTGAACGAGGCGCTTGCAAAGCTTGCGACCAATACACTGCGCCCGAGATCGGGCGGGGAATGGGCGCGCTCCACTGACGAGGCCGAGGCGCTCGCCCAGGACCGCGCGGCGCTTGAGATCAAGGTGGCCCGGCTTTCCTCAGAATTGGCAAACCGCGCGGCGATCACCCGCGATCTGACCCGGCTGGCTGACCCCGATCAGGCCGCGCGCGATGAGGCCGCCTTTGATCAGGCGGGCCAGGCATTGCGCGCGGCCGAAACCCATGCCGAACAGACCCGCAAGGCCGAAAGCGACCTGCGACTGGCGCAGCTGACCGCCGGGCAGGGTGCGGAAACGATCCGGCGGCTCGAAGATCTGAAACTTCGGCTGGGCCAGGCCCTGGCCGCGCAGGCGAAGACCTCGGCAGAGCTGGCGCGAACCGAGGCCCTGACCGGCGAGGCCGCAGCCTTTGATGCGACTGCTGCCCGCGAACACGCCGCCGCCACCGGGGCGGTGCAGGCGCTTGCCGCGCGGCTGGATCTTGCGCAACGGGCCGGGCTGGCGCTGGCTGCGCGCGACCGGATGGCAGGTCTTGCCGCAAGGCTGGAACGCGCCGACCGCCAGCGCGCGGCGCTTGATGAATATCTCGCGGCCCGCAGCCCTTTGAAGGTCACGCGCGACCTGCTGGATCAGGCGGAAAAGGCCCAGGGCGAGCGCGACCGCCTGGCACTTCAGGACGAGGCGCGCCTAGTTGCGGTCACCTTCACCTATTCGGGCGCGGCGCGTGTCATGGCCGAAGGTCAGCCCATTGGCGCGGAAGGGCTGAAGCTCAGGGGCAGCACCGCGCTGGATCTGCCCGGTATCGGCCGGATGGTGATAGACCCGGGCCTGATCGCAGCAGGCGATATCGGGGCAAAGCTGCAACAGGCGCAGGACCGGCTGGCCACAGCGCTGATGGCCTGCGGCGCGGCGGATCTGGCGGCTGCGCGGCACGCCTTTGCCGAGGCCGGGCGGCTTGATGCGGCCATATCCCAGGCGAAGGCGCTGCTCGCAGAGCTGGCGCCCGAGGGGATTGACGCCCTGCGCGCGGCCCTGGCGGTGGCCCGCAGCGAAGCGGGTGATTTGCCGGGCGCGGCACCGGATGCGGCATCGGCGGACGGCATTGCCGGCCTGCAAAACCAGCTCCGCAGTGCCAGAGAGACCGAAGAGCGCGCGCAGGTGCACAGGCGCGAGGCCGAAGCCCGCCATGCCCGCCTGCGCGAGGCGCGCGCGGCATCGCGTGCGGCGGATCTGGCCGCCGGGCAGGTGCTGGACGCGATACGGGCAGAGGCCGGTGATCCGGTCGATCTCGCCGCGCGGCTTTTGCACCTCGCCCAGGCTCAGGCCGGACTTGCCGGGGCCGAAACCCAGGCCTCCCGGACCCTGGCCCGGCTGACCAGCAACGCCCCCGATCTGGAGACCGCCCGGGCGGCTGTTACCCGTCTTGCTTCGGTGATCGAGGGCCGGCGCCGCGACCGGGCACGGCTGGAAAGCGACCTTGCCGGGGTGAGCGGCTCTATCGGGGCGCTGGCCGATGAGGGGATCGAGGAAGCGCTTGGCGATCTGCGGGGCCGCGAAGCGACAGCACTGGCCCGCGCGGCCCGTTATGAACGCGAAGTGAAGGCGCTTGCCCGGTTGCGGACGGCGCTCGAAGCGGCCAGACGCGAGGCGCGCGAAGCCTATCTTGGCCCGGTCCTGCGCGAACTTGACCCGCTTCTGTCGATCCTGCATCCGGGCGCATCGCTCAGGATAGACGATACCAGCCTCCTGCCGGTGGCACTGATGCGCGACGGCCAGGATGAAGAGATCGAGATCCTGTCCGGTGGCACCAGAGAGCAACTGGCGGTGCTGACGCGGCTGGCCTTCGCGCGACTCTTTGCCCGCTCGGGCAGATCGGTGCCGGTGATCCTCGATGACGCCCTGGTCCATAGTGATGATGACCGGATCGAAGCTATGTTCACCGCCCTGCACCGGGTGGCGCAGGATCAGCAGATCATCGTCCTGACCTGCCGCCAGCGCGCCTTTGCCCCCCTGGGGGGAGAGCGGCTGCATGCGCAGATCAGCCCGGTTTAAGGCGCGGTTTTGCGCCGGGACCTATGCGCTGCTGTCTCCGGCAGATCCGGGCTGACAGGCGGTTTCGGAGGCCCTGCGCGACGTGGCGCAAACGGCCCGGAACAGCCGGGGACCAGGCCTGCGGCGGTGCTGCAAACTCCGGGGAACCCGGCCATCCGGCGCCGGTGAGGCGGCGCCGGACGACACTGATGATCCTCAGACCTTAAGGCCCAGCCTGTCGGCGATGGTCCCGAGCAGGCCTTTGCGGAAGACGAGGATACAGGCCATGAAAACCAGTCCCTGCATGATGGTGACCCAGGCCCCGAAAGCGGCCAGCTCGTTTTGCATCCAGATCACCAGCAGCGCCCCGACCAGCGGTCCGAAGAATGTCGCCATGCCACCGATCATCACCATCAGCACCACCTCGCCCGACATGCCCCAATAGACATCGGTGAGGCTCGCCAGCTGAAAGGAAATCGCCTTCAGTCCGCCCGCCAGCCCGGCGAAACCTGCAGCCAGAACGAAAACTGCCCATTTGTAGCGATCAACCCGGTAGCCCAGCGAGATCGCGCGCGGTTCATTGTCGCGGATCGCCCGCAGGACCTGACCAAAAGGCGACCAGGTGATACGGTAGAGGGCCAGCACCGCGACGAAGAACACGACAGCGACAAGGGCATAAAGCGCCATATCACTTTGCAGCGAGAAGAGGCCGAACAACGCCCCGCGCGGCACATTCTGGATGCCATCCTCGCCGCCGGTAAACGGAGCCTGGAGCGAGAAGAAATAGATCATCTGGGCGAAGGCGAGTGTCACCATGGCAAAATAGATGCCCTGGCGGCGCACGCAAAGCGCTCCAAACACCGCACCGGTCAAAACGGCCACCAGCACTGCAAAACCAAGCGCGAATTCGGGGGTAAAGCCCCAGACTTTCGCGGCATGGGCCGCAGCATAGGAGGACAGGCCGAAATAAGCGGCATGACCGAAAGAAAGCAGCCCCAGATTGCCCAGCATCAGGTTGAGCGACAGGGCAAACAGCCCGAAGCAAAGCACTTTGATCACCAGCAAAGGATAGGCCAGGAAGGGCGCCACAGCGACGATCACCAGCAAAAGCAGGAAAAGGTTGCGATGGCTTGCGCTCATGCCAGGCAGGCCGGTGGCGGTGATCTCGGGTTGCGTGGTCATGTGCAATGCTCCTGCGGTCTGAAGGGCCTTGGTTTCTGACGGGCCATCTCAGGCCTGCTTGCCGAACAGCCCGGCAGGGCGGATCAGAAGGACGATTGCCATGATGACGAAGATCACCGTCGTCGAGGCCTGTGGCCAGAAGACCTTGGTTACCCCTTCTACAAGCCCGAGCATAAAGCCGGTCAGGATCGCGCCCGAGATCGATCCCATGCCGCCGATCACCACCACCGCAAACACCACGATGATCAGGTCAGACCCCATCATCGGATTGACCGAATAGATCGGCGCGGCGAGGACACCGGCAAAGCCGGCAAGGGCGACACCAAAGCCATAAGTCAGGGTGATCAGCAAAGGCACATTGATGCCGAAAGCCTCGGTCAGCGCCGGTTTTTCGGTCGCCGCCCGCAGCCAGGAGCCAAGCCTGGTCTTCTCGATCACCAGCCAGGTCACCAGACAGACCGCCACCGATGCGAGGATCACGAAGGCACGTGAGGCCGGCAGAAACATGAAGCCGAGATTATAGCCGCCCTGCAAAGCCGCGGGCATCGAATAGGGCAGGCCCGTCGCGCCATATTGATTGCGAAACAGCCCGACAATCACCAGCCCCATGCCGAAGGTCAGGATCATGCCATAGAGATGGTCGAGATCATAAATCCGGCGCAGGATCAGCCGTTCGATGACACAGCCCAGCAGACCGATGGTCAGCGGCACCACAAGCAGCGCCAGCCAGTAATTCATCGCAAAGTGATCCAGCATCAGCAATGCGCCAAAGGCCCCCATCATGTAAAAGGCGCCATGGGCGAAATTTACGATGTTCAGCAGGCCAAAGATGATCGCAAGCCCAAGGCTGAGGATCGCGTAAAATGCACCATTGATCAGACCCAGCAGGATCTGGGTCGACAGCAACTGCAGTGGTATTCCGAATATAAGCATATTTGCGCCTCAGACCCCCAGATATGTGCTGAGCTTCGCCATATTGTCGGCGATTTCCGGGCCAGGGATCATGTCGACCACCTGACCGTGATCCATCACGTAATGGCGGTCGGCCACCGACGCCGCGAAGTGGAAATTCTGTTCAACCAGCAGCACCGTATAGCCGCGCTCTTTCAGCTGGCGGATGGTGGCGCCGATCTGCTGCACAATCACCGGAGCCAGGCCCTCGGTCGGCTCATCAAGCAGCAAAAGCCGGGCGCCGGTGCGCAGGATCCGGCCGATTGCCAGCATCTGCTGTTCGCCGCCTGAAAGCCGGGTGCCCTGGCTCCGGCGGCGTTCGGCGAGGTTCGGGAAAAGCGTGTGGATCTCGGCCACGCTCATGCCACCGCTGGCCACCACCGGCGGCAGCATCAGGTTCTCTTCCACGGTCAGGCTGGAATAGATGCCGCGATCTTCGGGGCAAAAGGCGATCCCCGCCCGGGCGATGGCCCGGCTGGAGGCGCGGCCCAGCTCTTTTTCCCGCAGCCGGACAGAACCCTGCCGGCGTTTGATCATGCCCATGATGGATTTGAGCGTGGTGCTTTTGCCAGCGCCATTGCGGCCCAGAAGGGTCACCACCTCGCCTTCGCGAATGTCGAAACTGACCCTGTGCAGCACATGGCTTTCACCATACCAGGCCTCAAGATCCGTAACCTGAAAATGCGGGTTCTGAGAAAGCCTGTCAGCCATTGGGCACCCCGATATAGGCATTGATGACCTGCGGGTCTTTGGAAACCTCGTCATAGCTGCCCTCTGCCAGGATGGCGCCGCGTGCGAGGACGGTAATGCGGTCGCAAAGCGTGGCGACCACCGAGAGATTATGCTCGACCATCAGCACGGTGCGCCCGACAGCGACCCGCGCGATCAGCGTGGTGATGCGGGCAACATCCTCCTGCGTCATGCCGGCCATCGGCTCGTCAAGCAGCAGGACTTTGGGATCCAGCGCCAGCGTGGTGGCGATTTCCAGCGCGCGCTTGCGCCCGTAGGAAAGATCACTGGCCTGTTCCCGGGCGAACCCTGTCATACCAACCTGATCCAGCAGGTCCATTGCCTCATCTTCGAGGCGCGCCAGCACCTTCTGGCTGCGCCAGAAATCCCAGCTGTCGCCATGGCGGCGCCGCTGCAGGGCAATGCGCACATTTTCAAGCGCGGTCATCGAGCCGAACACCGCCGAAATCTGAAACGAGCGCACGAGACCCATCCGCGCGATCACCTCCGGCTTCAGGCGGGTGATGTCACGGCCATCATAGGTGATGGTGCCGGCACTTGGAGTCAGGAACTTGGTCAAGAGATTGAAACAGGTGGATTTTCCGGCGCCATTCGGGCCGATCAGCGCATGGACGGAACCGCGCTGAACATTCAGGTTCACCGCATCCACGGCACGAAACCCTTTGAAATCCTTGGTCAGACCCGTCGCTTTCAGGACAATATCATCGGACATTTGACATCTTTCGGGCTGCGCTGAAGCGGGGAAAGGCAGCGGCCATCCGCAGGGAGGCCGCTGCTCCGGGGCTTTATTTTACCAGCGGGCAGGCGCTGTCTGCGAGCGGGCGGAAGGCTTCGTCACCGGGGACGGTTGCGAGGATATTGTAATAATCCCACGGGCCGGTGGATTCCGCCGGGGTTTTGACCTGGGCGAGATACATGTCATGCACCATGCGGCCGTCATCGCGGATCACGCCATTCTCGGTGAAGAAATCATTGACCGGCGTTGCCTTCATCTGCGCGATCACCGGACCGGCGGCATCGGTGCCGGTTTCAGCGATGGCATTCAGGTAATGGGTCACGGCCGAATAGACCCCGGCCTGCGACATGGTCGGCATCGCGCCGTGCTTTTCAAAGAACCGCTGCGACCAGGCGCGGCTTTCATCGGTGCGGTCCCAGTAAAAGCCGGTCGTCAGATAGAGACCCTGAGCGGAATCGAGGCCCATCGAATGCACGTCGGTCAGGAAGATCGCAAGACCGGCCAGTTTGGCCTGCATGGTCAGACCGAACTCCTGCGCCTGCTTCAGCGAGTTGATCGTATCGGTGCCGCCATTGGCGAGGGCGATCACATTGGCCCCGGCCGAAGGCGCCTGCAGCAGATAGGTCGAGAAATCCGCCGTGTTCAGCGGTGCGATCGCGGTGCCGACAACCGAGGCACCTGCGCCTTCAACCACCGCGGTCACATCGGCCTGCATAGTATGGCCGAACGCATAGTCAGCGGTCAGGAAAAACCATTTGTCTCCCCCCTGGGCAACCATGGCCTTGCCCGTCGAAACCGCCACCGCATAGGTGTCCCAGGTCCAGTGAATACCGTTGGGCGAGCAGTTCTCATTGGTCAGGCTGGCAGTGCCCGCGCCCGAGACGATCAGCAGCCTGTCCTTTTCGCGCGCCAGTTCCTGAACCGCCAGCACCACCGAAGAATTCGGCACGTCAACGATCAGATCGACGCCTTCGACATCATACCAGCGCCGTGCAATCTGGGTGCCGATGTCAGCCTTGTTCTGGTGATCTGCACTGACCAGCTCGATCTTGCCGAGCCGGTCGCCGAAATCTGCAATCGCCATCTCAGCTGCGACCACAGAGCCGGTTCCCGCCAGGGAAGAGAACACCCCGCTCTGATCGGTCAACACGCCGATTTTGACCGAGTTATTTGAAATTTCAGCCGATGCAGCAGTGGCACCTGCGGCCAGCAATGCCAGCGCAGAAACGAAAATCTTCATGAGCTTCCTCCCTCTCATTGCGGACAATATGGCCGCTCTTTGCCCCGCCAGCATCACCACAATGCGGCAAAGCGTTCCGCTCTGCGGAAGACCTCAGAGCAGCCCGCGGGTCAGACCGCCATCCACCGCGATATTCTGGCCGGTGATATATCCGGCATGGGCCGAGCACAGGAATGCGGCGATCGGACCAAAGTCTTCTGCCGTACCCAGGCGCTGCGCCGGCACCGATCCGGCCATGGCGGCGGCGGCCTCAGTCTCGGTGATTCCCTCGCGTTTTGCCTTCGCGCGGATGACACGATCAAGCGCGCCGGTCGCCATCAGGCCGGGCAGGACATTGTTCACTGTCACCCCCTGCGCGACGGTCTCACGCGCCAGCGTCGCCATCGCACCGGTCAGTCCGGCCCGCACCGAATTGGCCAAAGCCATATTCGGATAGGGTTCTTTCACCGCGAAAGAGGTGATGTTCACGATGCGGCCAAAGCCATCCGCAATCATATCCGGCAACAGCATCTGGGTGGCCGATATGGCCGAAAGCATATTGGTCTCCAGCGCATGGCGCCAGGTCTCGATATCATGATCGGTGAACCGCCCGGTGGGCGGCCCGCCGGCATTGGTCACCAGGATCGAAATCTGTCCGGCGCTGGCCTGTGCCTCCGCGATGACCCGGGCGGTGACGCCCGGCTGAGACACATCGCCCTGCACGAAAAAGGCGCCATGGCCAAGCCCGGCCGCGGCGGCGGCGCCTGCCTCGGCGTCGCGGCCATTCAGCACGACCCGCACCCCCGCCGCCGCCAGATGGCGCGCGGTTGAATAGGCAAGCCCCTTGCTGCCGCCCAGCACCAGCGCCACCCGACCCGAAATGCCCAGATCCATGATTTCCTCCCGCTTTGCTGATCAGCGGCCCGTATAGCTGGGCCGTCTTTTTTCGGTGAAGGCGGCCATGCCTTCAAATTTATCCTGCGTCGAGAACAGAATCTGCAGCGCCTTGCGCTCCAGGGCGAGTGCCGCAGAAAGCGAGGCATCCTGACCGTGCAGGATAACCTCTTTGACCTGATTGACCGCGATAGGTGGCAGGCCGGCGATCCGCCGTGCCAGCCCCATGGCGTGATCGAAGACCTGGTCATCTTCGACAACTTCGCTGACCAGCCCCATTGCCGAGGCCTCGTCTGCGTCAATGATCTCGCCGGTCAGGCAAAGCCGCATCGCCTTGAACTTACCCACCGCGCGGGTCAGCCTCTGGGTGCCACCTGCGCCTGGCATGATACCGACCTTAACCTCTGGCTGACCGAAGCGTGCGGATTTTCCGGCGACAATGATATCGGCATGCATCGCAAGCTCCATACCGCCGCCAAGCGCAAAGCCATTGACCGCTGCGATCACCGGCACCGGACAGCGGGCCACCGCTTCCCAGAGCCGCTCGGTATGGCGCAGATACATATCGACACTGTCGATCTGCGCCATATCGGCAATATCTGCCCCCGCCGCGAAGGATTTCTCATCGCCGGTCAGCACCACCGCGCGCAGGGTGCCGCCATCGGTAAGGCCTTCAAAGATTGTCGCAAGCTGGCGGCGCAGCGGCATGTTCAGCGCATTCAGCACTTCGGGACGATTGAGGCGCAGCACGACCACCGCACCCAGATCCTCGACCAGCACCAGATCATTTTTCTCTGTCATCATACTGCCTCAAGCCCGAGGGCAATGCCCTGACCGACACCGACGCACATGGTGGCCAATGCACGGCCGCTGCCGGATTTGTGCAGCCCGAGCGCAGCGGTGAGGGCCAGACGCACGCCCGACATCCCCAGCGGATGGCCAAGGGCAATTGCACCACCCAGCGGATTGACATGTGCGGCATCATCGGGAATGCCAAGCTGGCGCAGACAGGCAAGGCTTTGCGCGGCAAAAGCCTCATTCAGCTCGATCCGGCTGAAATCCGCGATGGACAGCCCCAATCGCGCCATCAGTTTCTGACTGGCCGGAACCGGCCCCATTCCCATGATCGCCGGCTCGACCCCGGCAGTGGCCAGCCCGGTGATCCGCGCCATCGGCGTCAGGCCGAAGCGTTTTACCGCCGCCGCCGAGGCGACAAGCACCGCGGCCGCCCCGTCATTGACGCCGCTGGCATTGCCTGCGGTGACCGAACCCCCCTCGCGGAACGGGGCTGGCAGTTTTGCCAGCGCCTCCAGCGTGGTCGGGCGCGGATGTTCGTCGCGACTGAACACCACCGGATCGCCTTTGCGCTGTGCGATGCTGACCGGGAGGATTTCATCGTCAAAGCCACCCTTCGCCTGGGCGGCCGCCACCCTCTGCTGGCTGCGCAGGGCGAAAGTGTCCTGATCCTCGCGGGAAATTCCAAAGCGTCCGGCGACATTCTCGGCCGTCTCCGGCATGGAATCGACACCATATTGCCGTTTCAGCACCGGGTTGACAAAGCGCCAGCCAATTGTGGTGTCGTAGATCTCGGCCTGCCGCGAGAAGGCGGTTTCAGCCTTGCCCTGTACGAAGGGCGCGCGCGTCATGCTTTCGGTGCCCGAGGCGATAATCACCTCGGCATCGCCCGCAAGAATGGAGCGCGCCGCGAGCCCCACCGCATCCAGCCCCGAGCCGCAAAGCCGGTTCAGCGTGGTTCCTGGCACGGATTGCGGCAGGCCGGCCAGCAGCACCCCCATCCGGGCCACGTCGCGATTGTCTTCGCCAGCCTGATTGGCACAGCCCGTGAATACATCGTCAATCGCCAGCGGGTCCAGGCCCGGCGCGCGCGCCACCACCTCGGCCAGCACAAGCGCCAGCATATCATCGGGCCGGATTGTCGCCAAAGCGCCGCCAAAGCGCCCGATCGGGGTCCGCACCCCGGCGCAGATAAAAGCTTCTCTCATGGTCACATGATCCTCAGAGCGGGCAATCCTGGTCGAAATTCGGGCGTCTCTTTTCCTTCAGAGACGCCAGCCCTTCGCGCGCATCCGGGCCACAGAAGCCCATGAATTCCAGCGCCAGCGAAGTATCGAAAGTGGGACCGGCCATGCGCAGCCAGTTGTTGAGCGCGTATTTTGTCCAGCGGATCGCGCTCGGCGAGCCCTTGGCCAGTTTGCGCGCAACCTCCAGCGCTTTGTCATGCAATTCGTGATCTTCGGTGACCAGCGAGATCAGCCCGATCCGCTCGGCCTCTTCGCCCGAGACCGATTCACAGAGCAGCAGATAATATTTGGCCTTGGCAAGACCGCAGAGCAGCGGCCAGACGATAGCCGCGTGATCACCCGCAGCCACGCCAAGCCTAGTATGGCCATCAATGATGCGCGCGGTCTTCGAGGCAATCGAGACATCGGCCAGCAGGCCGGCGACCAGACCGGCCCCGACCGCCGGCCCCTGCATCGCCGATACGATCGGCTTTGAGCAGTTGATGATGTTGTAGACCAGATCGCGCGCTTCCTTCCACACCCGGGTGAGCGTGGTGAAATCCTCGGTCATCTCTTTGACGAGATCGAGATCGCCCCCAGATGAGAAAGCCTCGCCCGCCCCGCGAATGATGACACTGCGGACATCATCGGCCGCGTCGATATCGCGCCAGACCCGGCACAGCTCGCCATGCATGATCCGGTCAGCCGAGTTCAGCCGGCCCGGATTATCCATGGTAATGCGCAGGATGCCGGCATCCGGCCAGTCGAATTTCAGCCGCTTATAGGTGGTGATATCGAGGCTCATATGTTCTTCTCCCGGCCTGCCCAAAAGGGCTCCCGCAGTAGGTTCTTCTGGATTTTGCCAATCGGCGTCTTGGGGAAACTTTCGACGAATGTGACAAGGCGAGGACGCTTGAACCGCGCCAGCGTCTTCTCGCAATGCGCGACAACGGTTTCGGTTTCCAGCACGGCCCCGGCCTTGAGCAGGATATAGGCTGCCGGCACCTCACCCCATTTTTCATCGGGAATGCCAAAGACCGCGCATTCCGCCACGGCGTCGAGGCCGAAAATCGCGTTCTCGATCTCTTTGGGATAGATGTTTTCACCGCCCGAAATGATCATGTCTTTTGAGCGGTCAACGAGGGTGACAAAGCCCGCCTCGTCCATCACCGCCAGGTCGCCGGTCCAGCCCCAGCCATGCCGGAAGAACTTCGCGGTCTGCTCCGGCTCGTTGTAATATTCCAGCATGACATTCGCGCCGCGTGAAACCAGCTCGCCGATCACCCCCGGCGCCACGGCATGGCCATCGGGGGCCACGACCGCAAGATCGACATTATAAGCCTGCTGGCCGATGGAGCCGAGACGCTCGGGCAGATGCCAGTGGCCAAGGGTGGTGATCACCCCCACTTCTGACTGGCCATAGATCTGGGTCAGCCTGATCGCGGGCAGCTTTTCCATCAGATCGCGCTGTACCCAATCGGGCATCGGGGCGCCGGCAAAGGCCAGCTTTTCCCATTGCACATAATTCGAGGCCTGGAAGTTCGGGTCCGAGACCACCATTGCGACCTGGGTCGGCACCATGAAACAGGCGGTCATTCCGGTGCGCTGCGCCATATGTGCAAAGTCCTGCACATCCCATTTGGTCAGGAAGGTGCAGGTCGCCCCGGCCAGCACTGCCGGCTGAAACATGATGTTCAGCGCAACATGGAACAGCGGGGTTACAATCCCCACCACATCGCGTTCCTGGATATTTTCGTGATGCATCACCGTATGCGCGGTGGTGACGCGGTTGCGATGGCTGGCCAGCACGCCCTTGGGCCGCCCCGTGGTGCCACCGGTATAGGTCATGCAGAAGGGATCATCCTCATGGATCTCCACTTCGGGCACATGATCGGGCTGATCCGCGATCAGGGCCTGGAAATCATGGGCACCGGGCTGCGCGGCGCCGAGGGTGATGAAGTGACGGATCTTGGGCAGTGATTGCGCCGCTTCGGCGACGCGAGCGGCAAAGACATCTTCATAGACCAGAATTTCGACATCGGCCTTGTCCAGCACATAGGCCAGCTCTTCCGCCGCATAGAGCACGGAGATATTGACGATCACCCCGCCGGTGCGGGCGGTGCCGAAAAACACGCTGCCATATTCGATGCGGTTGCGGCTGAGGATGCCGACCTTGCCGCCCTTGCCAAGACCAAGGCCCAGAAGGGCATGGGCAAAACGACTGGCCTCGCGGTCCAGATCGCCATAGCTGATGGACCTGTCCTGCCACAGAATGGCGCGCTTTTCCGGAAAGCGCTCGGCAGAGCGCCGCAACATATCACCGGTGAGCATATCCCCTCCAGGTTACTCCGAACCCGCATTTGCGGATTTCCCTTGCGCCGGAGACTGGATTTTCATCCGGCATTCTGCAATGCCATAGGCAGGGAATTCATTTCGCAGAGCGGAATACTGGAGCCAGGGATGTCGCAGGAAGATCGTCAGTTTGTCGAAGCATTCGCCCGGGGGCTGCAGTTGTTCGAGGCGCTGTCTAAGCAGAAAAAGCCGATGTCGAACAGTGATCTGTCAAAAAGCACCGGCCTGCCGCCTTCGACCATCAGCCGGCTGACTTATACCGCTATGCGGTTGGGATATCTGCGCCACAGCGAAACCGGCCGCAGCTATGAGCTGACCCCGAAAAGCCTGAATCTCGGCTATTCGGTGCTGACCGGATTTGCCCTGATCGACCGTGCGACGCCATTGCTGAAGGTGCTGGCCGAAAAAACCGGCCAGACCGCGGCGCTTTGTGTGCGCGATGGCATGTATCTGACCTTCGTCCAGGTTGTGTCCGGCTCGGATATTCTGGCGGTGCGCTTTGCTGTGGGCGGGCGGCTGCCGATTGCCACCTCGGCGGCCGGGCCTGCCTATCTCTCGATCCTGCCCGAGAAAGAGCGGCGCCAGCTTGCCAGCCGGATCCGTGGCCAGCTCACCCAGCAAAATGGCAATGTCACCGCCTTTAATGCCGCATTGGAGGCGGCCTGCAAGGATGGCGTCTCTTTCAGCCGCGACACCTGGCGCCGTGGTATCAGCGCGGTATCGGTCGGCATCAGCACCGCGCATGAACAGGCCGCGATTACGGTGCCTTTTGCCACCGGATCGATCTCGGTCGCCAATATGCGCGGCATCATTGCCCCCATCCTGCGCGAAACCGTACAGGAACTGCTGTAAAGCCGGCGCCGGCTGCGATCCCGGCGCCGCTTTTTTCTTACAGGCTGCGGATATCCAGCCCCAGCGTCGCGCGCCGCCGCAGCCAGGCGCTCGGGCGGTAACGGTCATCCCCGCTGAGCGCCTGCATATTGCGCAAAATCGTCAGCATCCGCGCCGCTCCGACCCGATCCACCCATTCCAGCGGACCGCAGGGGTAATTCATCGCAAGCCGCATGGCCTTGTCGATATCACCAGGCGCGGCAAGCCCCATCTGCGCCATTTCACAACCGAGATTGGCCACCGCCGCAACGATCCGTTGCGCGACAAAACCGGTGGAATCGGCAATCGCGGTGACCCTGCGCCCGCTTGCACTCACCGCCGCAGCCACCGCATCGCGCACCGCCGGATCGGCCCCGACCGTGGTCATCAGCACCACGCGCCGCGTGCTGTCGAAGGCCAGATCCACTGCCACCAGCCTGGTGGCCGGCAAGCCAAGCCGGGCCGCATGGGCCGCCAGATCTTCGCCGACCGGGAAGGCCAGCACCGGGCTGGCACCATCATCCTCGGCCGCGACCTGGCAGTCGAGAGAGGCCGCGAAATCACGCAGCTCGGCCAGATCTTCGGCCAGAACCACCTGCTGTGCCGGCGCTGCGGTGCTGATGAAATCAGCCGACGGTTGGCCGGCGCCATCGCGATAGGTGTAAAAACCCTGCCCCGTCTTGCGGCCCAGCTGGCCGGTTTGCAGCAGATAGCGGTGATAGGTGGTCGAACGCAGGCGCGGCTCGGCGAAATAGCTCTGATGCAGGAACTCGCAGACGGTGAAATTCACATCCATTCCGGTCAGATCCATCAGCTCGAACGGACCCATACGGAAATCGCAGCAATCGCGCATGATCGCGTCGATTTCAGCCGGGCTGGCCACCCCCTCCTGCAACGCGATCAGCGCTTCGGTCGGATAGGCCCGCCCGCCATGGTTCACAAGGAAGCCGGGCGTGTCGCGCACCTCAACCGGTTCCTTGCCAAGATGGCGCGCCACCGCGAGCAGCCGCTCCATCGTTTCACGGCTGGTGCGCGGGCCGGGAATCACCTCGACCAGTTTCATCAGCGGCACCGGGTTGAAAAAATGCAGCCCCGCGAAACGCTCGGGATGTTTCAGGTCGCGCGCGATCACCCCGATCGGCAGCGAGGATGTATTGCTGGCGATCAGTGCCTCGGGGGCCAGAAGATCCTCCAGCCGGGCAAACAAAGCCTGTTTCGCGGCGGGATCCTCGATGATCGCTTCGACCACCAGATCGCAATCTGCCAGTGCGTCCGGGCTGTCGGCGGCGATGAGCGCGCCCGCAAGGGCGTCATATTGGCCCTGGGACAGCTTACCGCTGCTGACCCGCTTTGCAGCGCGGGCGAGAATTGCCTCAATGGCGCTGGCAGCAGCCCCCTGCCGCAGATCGGTCAGGATGACGGCAATGCCACTTGCGGCGGCGGTTTCCGCAATGCCCGCCCCCATTGCGCCGGCGCCGGCCACACCAATTTTCAACGGGAGTTCTGCTGCCATTCTCGCCTCCGCAAGACTGTTTCACTGCTCTCCAGTGACCGCAGGGCGCCCGAAAGGTCAAAGCCAATATCCCTGGCTTCGTCCCGCAGAGCGGAAGGACTGCCCCGGCGGGCTCAGCTGCCGCGAAACAGCGCCGGGCGTTTCTCGAGGAAGGCGGTCACCCCTTCGGCATAGTCATCGCTGAAGCCTGCGGATTGCTGCGCCAGCCGTTCCGCCTCGAGCTGGCTGTCAAAATCGCGCCCGCCTGCCTCCTGGATAAGCGTTTTCATCAGGCCAAGCCCAAGGGTCGGGCCGGCGGCCAGTTTACCGGCCAGCGCCCGGGCCTCATCTGCAAGCTCCGCATCGGGGACCGATTTGCTGATCAGACCCAGGTCTGCCGCGCGCGGGGCCGGGATCGTCTCTCCGGTCAGCAACAGCGCCTTGGCGCGGGCTTCGCCAAGAATTCTGGTAAGACACCAGCTGGACCCGGCATCAGGAACCAGCCCAAGCCTGGAAAAAGACAGCACAAACCTGGCACTCTCGCCCGCGATAACGATATCACAGGCCAGCGCCAACCCCACACCGGCTCCGGCCGCCGCTCCGTTCATTGCGCAGATCACCGGCTTTTGCAGCCCGCGGAGGGCACGGATGGTCGGGTTGTAAAACTGGCCCAGCGACTGGCCGAGATCGCTGCGCGGCCCCGGCTGGCGGGGATCGCGGTTGTTAAGATCCTGTCCCGCGCAGAACCCTTTGCCACGCCCGGTCAGGAGCACAGCCCGCACAGCGTGATCCTCAGCCGCGCGCGCAAGGATCTCGCGCAGCCGCAGATGACTTTCTTCGGTGAAGGCATTCATCCGCTCGGGGCGGTTCAGCTCGATCAGCAACACACCCTGATCAAGGGTCGACAGCACGGGCTCTTGCGACATTTCTGGCTCGCTTTGCGGATGGATTCCGGCTTTCAGGGGTGGGGCAAAGCCGATCCGGCTGCAAGATGATGCCTTCCGCAGTGCGGAAAACGGTATCCCGGCGTGGGGCATGACCGACGAACTGGCGGGCAAAGACCCGTTTCGGCCTGTACCACGGCGGCAATCAGACCACGGCCCGCACTGCCCCCGCTGGCCGCTGCATCAGCCCGGCCAGCTGCTGCAACCCCTCGTCAAGTACGCCCCGGTCTGGCGCCACGCCAAGCGAGATCCGCACATGCGCCGAGGCATGTTCGCCGGTCGCAAAGGCCGATGCCGGCACGATCGAGACACCGGCGCGGTCGGCATGTTCGGCAAAGTCCGTCGCCCGCCAATGCGGCGGCAGGCGCAGCCAGAGGTGATGGCCTTCGGGGTCAGCGCGGAAATCGGCCCCCCGGAAGGCCTCGGCCGCGAGGGTCTGACGGATACGGTTCTCGGCGCGGATCGCGGCGGCGATCTCATCCACTACGCCTTCGCGCAGCCAGCGGGTCGCAAGGCTGGCCAGAAGCGGCGGCGCCATCAGGACAGTCGCCCGCAAGATCGACGCCAGTCGCAAGGCCCCCGCCGGATCGGGCGCCACGACATAGGCCACCCGCAACGCAGGCGTGACCGATTTCGACAGGGTGGCCAGATGCCAGGTCAGATCCGGCGCCAGCGCGAGGAAAGACGGCAGCTGTTCTGCGTGCAAGGGCGCATATGGGTCATCCTCGATGATGGCGACACTGTATTTGCGCGCGATCTCTGCAATCGCGATGCGCCGCGCTTCGGGCAGGGTGGCGGTCGTAGGGTTGTCGATGCTGGGCGTGACATAGAGCGCATGCGGCGCCCGCGCCTCGCACAGACGGCGGAAGTCATCGGGGATCAGCCCGCCGGCATCCATCGCAATCGGGTCGATCATCGCGCCACGCTGCGCCGCGCTGGCCTTCAGCCCGGGGTAAGTCATCTCGCCGGCGGCGATATGCGCTCCGGCGGAAACCAGCAGATCGGTCAGCGCGAACAGTGCCGATTGCGCCCCGGCGGTGACCAGCACCCGGTCATGCGTCAGCGCCCCGTGGCACCGCGAGAGCCATTGTGTCGCGGCGATCCGGTCTGCCATGCCGCCGCTGCTTTCCTGATATTGCAGGCTCAGCCCGCCCCGTGGGCCATTAAGGATCGCAGCCAGTCCCTGCGGGATCAGTTTGCGGAAATCGATCCCCTCGGGCTGAGGCGGGATGTTCATGCTCAGATCCAGCACCGGCGCGGGTTCGTCGGGGAAGAATTCGGCGGGATCATCGCGCACGAAAGTCCCGCGCC
Organism: Pseudogemmobacter sp. TB195; assembly: GCF_058313095.1. Lineage (NCBI taxonomy): Bacteria > Pseudomonadati > Pseudomonadota > Alphaproteobacteria > Rhodobacterales > Paracoccaceae > Pseudogemmobacter > Pseudogemmobacter sp. TB195. Next base: position 108,040 of record NZ_JBZEGG010000005.1, on the reverse strand, counting down.
CGGCCTGGGCCGCCACCAGCCGGCGGCGGCGCGCTTCGTTGAAGGCGCGGGTCACGGTGGTCAGATCCACACCCAGCTGTTCGGCAATGCTGCGCTGTGGCGGCAGCCGCTCGCCCGGCCCGATCCTTGCGGCGCGAATATCCGCTTCAAGCGCCTCGACGATGCCGAGATATTTCAGTCTCGCGCCATCGGTGATCCAGGGGGTCCACATGCTCGGCCTTTGCTGCCCATGATTGCACGCATACAATTTATGCCATTGTATGGTGGCGCGGCAAGATGACATCCGCGCACAGTTCAGCCTTCATGTTGCACGCTGCGTCGCACCAGGGATGGCTGGCGTGCAGGGCGGCACATATGTAACCTGAGCAGAAGGCCCGTTCGTCGGCAGATGTGGATATGCACCAGGCTCCGTTGGGGAAAGCGGAACTTTGAACCACAGAGCGCGGCCTCACGGGCGTCAGCTGGTCCCCATCACCCTCGTCGCCACCTCTCGACAGCCGTAGACTGCATCAGATCTGGCGGGAATGATTGGCCTCATTTGTTGATAAATGTTTATTAAATTTCGACATAATAACTCTTCAACTTCCGAATAAGTTCGGGTGACAAATTCACTCGGACAGGTAGATGACGGACGCACCCATACTTGAGGTGAACGGCTTTTCTGTAGGCTTTGCCACGCCAAACGGAACTGTCGTCGCAACTGAAGACATAAGCTTTTCGGTATCTTCCGGGGAAATTCTCGCGATCATCGGCGAGTCAGGTTCAGGCAAGACCGTGACCTCGATGGGGCTGGCCCGTCTGATCAGCACACCGCCGGCGATCTATCTTGGCGGGACGGTAATTCTCAGGGGGCTTGATCTGCTGGGCCTCAGCGAAAAGCAGATGGCCGAGGTCAGAGGGCGGCGGATCGGGACGATTTTTCAGAACCCGCGCGCCTCGCTTGACCCTTCTTTCACCATTGGCGCACAGCTGATCGAAACACTGCGGCGTCATGAAACCGGGCTCAGCAAAGCTGCGGCCCGCGAGGCGGCCATCCTGTCGCTGAACCAGGTCGGCTTTAACGAGGCTGATCGTGTCATGGCAAGCTATCCGCATCAGCTGTCGGGCGGGATGTGCCAGCGGATCGCGCTTGCGATGACACTGGCCTGCAAGCCCGAGATTCTGATCGCCGATGAGCCAACCACCGCGCTTGATGTAGGGGTTCAGGCGCGCATCCTTTTGCTGCTGAAGCGACGCAGCCGGAGCACGGGGTTGCCGATTGTCATCATCACCCATGACATGGGCGTGGTTGCAGCCGTCGCGACACGGGTTCTGGTCATGTATGGCGGGCATATCCAGGAATCGGCGCCGATTGATGCGCTGCTGAGCGATCCGAAACACCCCTATACCCAGGCCCTGATCGCGGCGATCCCGGATCCCGACGAGCCGACGGCCGAGTGGCGGTCAATCGAGGGTGAGCCGCCCAATCTCGCTCTGGCGCCGAAAGGATGCCGGTTCGCGCCCCGCTGCGGCCGCGCCGAAGCGATTTGCCGCGCAGAGGTTCCGGACTGGCGCAGCCTTGCCGACGAGCGCTTCGTCAGATGCCATTTTGCCGAGGTCTGAAGTGAAAAACCTGATTGAAATCCGCAATCTGTCGAAAACCTTCCGCGTCAGGCGGGGCTCGTTCCTGAGGCGCGAGATCTCGGAGAACCCTGCGGTCAGCGATATTTCGATCAATATCCGCAAAGGCGAGATCCTTGGCTGTGTCGGCGGGTCCGGCTCGGGGAAATCAACGCTGGGCCGGATGATCCTGCGTCTGATCGAGGCCGACAGTGGCAGCATCACCTATGATGGTGCCGATCTGCGCAGCTTCGGCCCCGCCGAGTTGCGGCTGCACCGGCGGCGGGCGCAGATCGTGTTTCAGGACCCGCTGCAATCGCTGAATCCAAGGCGGACGGTCGCCGAGAATGTGGCCAGGCCGCTTTTGAACTTCGGGATGCGTGCGGATGAGGTGCAGGCGCGGGTCGATGAGGTTTTGCAGCTGGTCGGGCTCGATCCCGGGCAGGCTTACCGCTATCCGCACGAGTTTTCCGGCGGGCAATGCCAGCGGATCGCCATCGCGCGGGCGCTGACGCTGGAGCCGGAATTCCTGTTCCTCGACGAGCCCGTCTCGGCGCTGGATGTCTCGATCCAGGCCCAGATCCTGACGCTGCTCAGGGATCTTCAGGTCAAACTCGGGCTGACATTCCTCTTTGTCTCGCATGATCTGAAGATCGTCCGGCAGTTTTGCGACCGCACCATGGTGATGTATCGCGGCAAGCTCCTGGAAACCGGGGAGAGCGATCAGGTGTACCGCCAGCCGATGCATCCTTTCACCCAGGACTTTCTGGGCACCGTGCTGCATCTGAAGCGCGACAACCGCTGGGAAGCGGCGGCAGAGCGCGCGGAAGATCTGGAATCGGCGGCCCCGGCCATGTCCGGCCCCTGCTGCCCCTATGTCTCGAACTGCCAGCAACGGATGCCCGAATGCGCCCGGGCAATGCCCGCGCTGAGAACCCTGCATGATCAGCGCAGCGTGGCCTGCCTTCTGTACCCCGCCACCGCCTGAGACACCAAAAAACAAAACAAAACAAAACAAAAATCCCAACAGGAGCACTACAATGTCAATTTTTGTCAAAGGCCTGCGGCGTGGGATCGCCTCCACCGCGCTTCTGGGTCTCATGGCCGGGTTCAGCCCGGCACTGGCTGAAAGCACCATCGTCATGGGGGTCGAGGCAGATTTCAGCCGTATGGATCCGGCAGCGGCGCGGACCTGGAATACCTTTAAAGTGATCCGCCATGTCTACGAGACCTTTGTCGAGGAAGATCTGACGAAAGGCGGCGACGCGGTTCCCGAGATCGTCCCCGCCTTGGCCGAGAGCTGGGACATCTCGGATGACCGCAAGACCTATACGTTCCATCTGCGCAAGGGCGTGAAATTCCACGACGGCAGCGACTGGAATGCCGATGCGGCAAAGTTCAATCTCGACCGCATGACCAATCCTGATTTCGAATATTTCGTGCCGGCCTCGCCGGGGCTGATGGGCTGGGTCTGGGGCGATCTGGAAAGCTACGCGGTCGTTGACCCCTATACGTTCACCATCACGCTCACGCAGCCGAATGCCGAGTTTCTGCGCCGTCTGACGGCGGGCGGGTCCGGGTCACCGCGCATGGTCTCTCCGACGGCGGTGGCGACATTCGGCAATGACGGGATCGAGCAGAACCCGATAGGGACCGGGCCTTTCAAATTCGTCGAGCGGGTGCCCGGGGAACGCGTCACCATCGCAAGGAACCCCGATTACTGGAACCCGGAGCGGATCCCGAAAACCGACCGCATCATCCTGCGCGCGATGCCGGAAGTCTCGACCCGCGAACTCGCGATCATGTCCGGCGAGGTCGATATCATCGGCACACCCTCGCCGGATTCCATCGCAATGCTCGAAGCCCAGGGGCTTCAGCTGATCACCGGGCCGTCGCCGATGATCTATGTCATGTGGTTCAATACAAAGGACGAAATCTTTAAGGATGTGCGGGTGCGCAAAGCGGCCTGTATGGCGATCAATCGCGAAGAAATGGCGCTTTATCAGCGCATGGGCTATGCGCAGCCGACCTGGGGCGTGCTGAATCCCGGCGGCCCCGGCTATGATCCGGACTTCCGCGATTGCGATTATGATCCGGAAGGCGCGAAGGCGCTGCTGGCCGAGGCCGGCTATCCCGACGGGCTGGACACCAGGATGGACTGGACCTTCGGCGGCGGCGCCGATGTGAATACCAAAGGCGATGCGGAATGGCTGCAGCGCGACTGGGCAAAGGTCGGCATCCGCGCCAAAATCGAGATGTTCGACAACAATGCTTTCTGGGACATGATGTCGGCGGGGATGCGCGACGGCACCGGGATCACCTCGGCCTCCTGGGGGGAAAGCACCTTCTCCTGGCTTGACCAGGTGCTCCCGACCACGGTGATGCCGCCGAACTGCTGCAATTCCGGCTATTATGACAACCCTGAGATGGACCGGCTGCTGAGCGAAGCGCGCGCTGCCGGCTCGGAAGAGGAGATGGTCGCCAAATTGCAGGAAGCCCGCGATATCGTGGCCGACGACATGGCGTTCTCAAGCTATTTCGCGACGAATTCCGTCTATGTCGCGGTTCCGGGCATCAAGGACTTCCGGCTTGCCCCGCAGCACTGGTTCGATCTGACCTCCATCGTCAAGGAGTAAGCCGCGCCGAACCGGTCTACAGATCGCGCCCCCGTTTCCGGACAAAGTGCTTTCGGCAATCGTCCGGAAACGGGGGACAGGCAGGCAAGAGAAAGTCTTCATGCAAATCCTCCAGTTCACCTTCATGCGGATGCTGTCCGCGATCCCGGTCCTGATCGGCGTCACCATCATCGTCTTTCTCGCGGTCCAGCTGGTGCCGGGGGATATTGCGCTTTCCATCCTTGGCCGGATGGCCTCGCAGGAACAGCTTCAGGCCCTGCGCGAGCAGATGGGCCTCGACCGTTCGCTTGTCGTGCAATACGGCATCTGGTTCACGGCGCTTTTGCAGGGCGATATCGGCACATCGCTGTCGCAGCAACTGCCTGTCGCCGGGATATTGGGGCCCAAGATCATCAACTCACTCATCCTGATGGCGGGCAGCCTTTTCATCGTGCTGGTCTTCGGCTTTCTGCTGGCGGTGCTGTCTGGGGCAAAATTCCGCAGCGCCACCGACCGGGTCGTGGTGGTGATCACGCTGGTCCTTGCCAGTCTTCCGGCCTTCTGGCTGGGCATCATCATGCTCTATTTCTTTGGCTTCAAATGGAAGCTCTTCCCGATTTCGGGAATGTATAATGTCGCCAGTCCGGGCGGGTTCTGGGATCTTATCCATCACCTCATCCTGCCGGCAGCCGTGACTGCGGCGGGTTCGGTGGCGGTCGTGGCCCGTGTCACCCGCTCGCGGATGATCGACGTGATGGCGCAGCCCTATATCCTTGCCGGCAAGGCCCGCGGACTAAAGCGCAGCCAGCTGGTTCTGCGCCATGCGGTACGCAATACCCTGCCGACCTTTGCCAGTATCGGCGGCCTGCAGATCGGCTATCTGTTCGGCGGCGTGATTTTTACTGAAATCATCTTCAACTGGCCGGGAATCGGCCTGCAGGTCTATGACGCGATCCTGCAACGCGACATCCCGATGATCCAGGGCTGTGTGCTCGTGGTGGCGGTGGTTTTCGTGATCGGCAACCTGCTGTCAGATATCGCGGTTTACGCGCTTGACCCCAAGAAAGGCTGAGACATGAGCGATGTGTCCCTTGAGACCGGCCGCAGAAGGCAGCCGGCAGAAAAGCGCCGCTCGAACCTTTATTTCGTCTGGCGCGGCGTCCTTGGTGATCCGGTCGCACGTATTGCGGTCGGCATCATTCTGATCTTCTTCCTCGCCGCGGTTTTCGCACCCTGGATTGCCCCCTGGCCTCCGAATGAGGCCGACCCGTCGATGCGTCTGCGCCCGCCCGGCACGTCCGGCCACTGGCTCGGCGTTGACAATCAGGGCCGCGATATCCTTTCGCGACTGATCTACGGCGCGCGCTACACGCTGCTTTGCGGCATCACCCCCGTCGTGCTCGGCGCGGTGATCTCTGTTCCGCTGGGGATGTTCGGCGCCTGGTATCCGGTGGTCGGCTCGGTGATCATGCGCTCGATGGATGTGCTTTTCGCCTTCCCGATGGCACTGCTTGCCATTCTGCTGGCAGCACTTATGGGGCCTGGCATCGGCAATATGATGATCGCGCTGGTGGTCACGCTGATCCCCTATAACACCCGCGTCGTCTATGCCGCCGCCTGTCTTGAACGCGATCAGGCCTATGTCGAGGCGGCAAGGGCTATGGCCACGCCGGGGTATAAGATCATCCTGTCCGAGATGATGCCGAATGTGATCGCATCATCGGTGGTCTATTCCTGCACCATCGTCGGCGCGGTGGTCATCACCGCCGCGGGGCTGAGCTTCCTTGGTCTTGGTGTGCAGCCGCCCACCGCCGAATGGGGCATCATGACCAGCGAGGGGCGCAACTTTATCTTCAACGCCCCCCATATCGCCGCCGTCCCGGGCCTTGCCATCACCATCCTCGTTATGGCGTTCAACCTGCTCGGAGATTCCCTGCGCGACTCCCTCGATCCGCGCACAAGGCTCATGCTGATCAGGCGCCGCAAGTGACCATGCCTGCCGCCCTGCCCCTTTCTGAAAATCGAATCCCAAGGACCAGCCATGTCGTCGACCACCACCCGCATCCGCGCCCGCTATGTCATCGCCTGGGATGGCCGCTCTCACCGGACCTTGCTGAATGGCGAAGTGGTGTTCCGGGGCGACACGATCCTCTATGTCGGCAAAGCGTTCGAGGGTCAGGTCGATATCGAGATTGACGGCGGTAATGCCGTCCTCGGGCCTGGCTTCATCGACCTGAATGCGCTTGGCGATCTTGATACGACGGTGCTGGCCTTCGACAACCAGCCCGACTGGGCCAAGGGGCGGACCTGGCCCGAGAATTATCTGAAATCCGGCCCGATCGAGATGTACAGCGAAGAAGAGCAGACCTTCAAAATGAAGTATGCTTTCGCCCAGCTGATCCGGAATGGCATCACGACGGCGCTGCCGATCACCTCGATGTTCTACCGCAAATGGGCGGAAACCTATGCGGAATTTGCCAATTCCGCCGCCAGTGCCATCGAGCTGGGGATCCGCGCCTATCTTGGCCCCTGCTATATGACCGGCGTCGAAGTGGTCCGGCCCGATGGCAGTTTCTACACCCATTGGGATGAGGAGCGCGGGCTGAACGGTCTTGCCGATGCCGAGCGGTTCATCCGCGATTTCGACGGCAAGGCAGGCGGGCTGATCCGGGGGATGCTGGCCCCCGACCGGATCGAGAACTGCACCGAGACCCTGATCCGGCGCAGCCGGGATGTCTCGGCCGATCTCAATGTGCCGATCCGGCTGCATTGCTGCCAGTCACTGAGCGAATTCAATGCGGTGGTCGACCGCTATGACATGACACCGCTGGAATGGCTGAACGCGCTCGATTTCCTGAACGAGCGCGCCCTGCTGCCGCATGGTGTCTATATCACCGGGCACAGTCAGGTGGATCGCAAAGGCGATGATGTCGGTCTGCTGCGCGACAGCGGATCAACACTGATCCATTGCCCGCTGGTATTGTCACGCTATGGCGGGTCGATGGAAAGCTTTGGCAGGCTGCGCGAGGCAGGTGTCAGGATCGGCCTTGGCACCGATACCTTCCCGCCGGATATGGTCGAGAATATGCGCCTTGGGGTCAGCCTGTGCCGGGTGGCGGATCATTCGGTGACCGCAGCCAGCGCCGCCGATCTTTACGACGCCGCCACCATTCATGCGGCCGAGGCTCTGGGCCGGCCGGATCTGGGGCGCCTTGCGGTCGGGGCAAAGGCCGATATGACGCTGTTCGATCTGTCTGATTTTGCGATTGGCCAGGTGATTGATCCGATCCAGACCATGATCCTGTCGGGGACCGGGCGCGATTTCCGCAGTTCGGTGATCAATGGCAGGCTGGTGATGCATGACCGCCAGCTTCCCGGCATCGATCTTGCGGAATGGGGCCGCCGCGCGCAGGCACAGTTTGACGGGCTGATCGCGAAATACCCGCTGCGGACACTGAACCACCCGCCGGTTTCCGAGATCTTCGCGCCGTCCTACGCCTGGCTCGACTGAGACCCCCGTAAAACCCGCGCCCTCACCACGGCGCGGGCAGGGGCGCCACTCGGGGGCGTCCTGAAAGCGGCGCCGCCGGTCAGGTGGCCCCGCCTTTGCCATTGGTCAGATCCGGCCCCTGACGCCTGCGTTCCGCCACCTGCCGCCGCGCTTCGGCGTCCCGGATCTCGCGCGTGGTGTGGCGCAGCCAGTCAAGATGATCATGGGCTGCTGCCTGTGCTGCCACCGGATCGCGCGCGAGAATTGCCGCGCCGATCCGGTGGTGCTGCGCGCGCAGCGCCTCGCGGGTGTCGGGCCGCGTGAACAGCCGGTTGCGGTTTTGCACCACATCATTGCGCAGACTGACCGAGAGCGCGCGCATGATGTGCAAAAGCACCAGATTATGGCTCGCCTCATAGATGGCCAGATGCAGCGCGGCATCGACCTCGGCCTCCAGCGCCGGATCGCCCGCGTCATGCGCGGCGTCGATCCGGCTCAGGCAATCGCGGATATGCGCCAGGTCGGTGTCACTGGCCCGCCTCGCCGCCAGCGCTGCCGCCTCACTTTCCACGATATCGCGGAATTCAAGGCAGTCATCGGCCAGCTCGCCGTGATCGGCCAGCAGCGCCAGCAACGGATCGCCAATCGCCTGCATCCCGAGCGGAGCAATCTGCAGCCCGCGCCCCGCCGGGGTCAGGAGCCCCTTTTCTTCCAGCAGTTTCAGCCCGTCGCGCAGGGTCGGGCGTGACACGTTCAGCCGCGCCGCAAGGTCGCGCTCGGCCAGCAGCGCATCGCCCGGGCGCAGACTGCCCTCAAGGATCATCGCCTCGATCAGACGGGCAACCGCTGCCGCGGCGCGTTCGGGCTGGATCCCCGGTGCCCCGCCCCTGATGTCAAACTCTGCCATATGGTGCTGCCTTTTTTACCGGAGGCGAAACAAGCGGCATCTGCCGGACCGGTCAAGAGGACTCTGGTTGACAGCGTTGGTAAAATTATTTTACCAAAATCCAACCGATGCAAGTGCCTGCTGCGGAAATACCCTGCGCAGGGCCAGCCAAAAGAGAGACCAGCCCCGTGTCAGGCACAATTGTGATGCCCGCGCCCGATCCGCATATCCTGGACCGTCGCGATGCCATCCATCAGGCGCTGGCGGCGGTTCTGCCCGCGGATGGGCTGATCACCGCGCCCGACGAATTGCGGGCCTATGAATGTGACGCGCTGACCGCCTACCGCTGTGCGCCACTGGCCGTGGTCCTGCCGCGCAGCACCGAAGAAGTCGCCGCCGCGATGCGGGTCTGCCACCGGATGGGCGTCAAGGTGGTGCCGCGCGGGGCGGGCACCTCGCTCGCCGGGGGGGCTTTGCCGACGGCGGATAGTGTGGTGATCGGCACGATGCGGCTGCGCGACGTGCTGGAGCTGGATCTGGAAAGCCGCTTCATCCGGGTGCAATGCGGCGTGACCAATCTCTCGGTCTCGGCCGAACTTGAACCGCATGGGTTTTTTTACGCCCCTGACCCCTCGTCCCAGCTGGCCTGCACCATTGCCGGCAATATCGGCATGAATTCCGGCGGCGCGCATTGCCTGAAATACGGGGTGACGACCAATAACCTGATGGCCGCGAAGGTTGTGCTGGTCACCGGCGAGGTGGTGGAATTCGGCGGGCCGGAACCGGGCGCGGCGGGGCTGGATATGCTCGGGCTGTTTTGTGGCTCGGAAGGGCAGCTTGGCATCGTGACCGAGGCGATCCTGCGCATCCTGCCCCGGCCCGAAGGCGCGCGCCCGGTGCTGATCGGGTTCGGTCATGCGGTGACGGCGGGGGAATGCGTGGCGCGGATCATCCGCTCGGGCGTGCTGCCGGTGGCGATCGAATATATGGACGAGCCCTGCCTGCGCGCGGTCGAGGCCTTTGCCAGAGCCGGCTATCCCGAATGCCCCGCCGTGCTGATCGTCGAGGTTGAAGGCGCGCCGGAAGAGATCGACCATCAGATCGCCGCCATCCGCGAGATCGCGGGCGCGCTGAACCCGGTCGAGTTCCGCGAAAGCCGCAGCGAGGCCGAGGCGGTTGCGATCTGGAAAGGGCGTAAATCAGCCTTTGGCGCCATGGGGCGGCTGGGGGATTACCTCTGCCTTGACGGCACCGTTCCGGTCTCGAAACTGCCCGCGACGCTGAAACGGATCGGCGAGCTCTCTGCGCAATACGGGCTGGAAGTCGCCAATGTCTTCCATGCCGGGGACGGCAATATGCACCCGCTGATCCTCTTCAACGCCAATAGGCCCGGCGATCTGGAAAAGGCCGAGGCCTTCGGCGCCGATATCCTGCGCGCCTGTGTCGAGGCTGGCGGCTGTCTGACCGGAGAGCATGGCGTTGGCATCGAAAAGCGCGATCTGATGGGCGCGCAATACGGGCCGGATGATCTCGCGATCCAGATGGAGATCAAGAGCCTCTTTGACCCGGACTGGCTTCTGAACCCGGCCAAGGTCTACCCGTTAGAGGCCAGCGCGCCGTTCCGGGCCGGAAAAGGCGGTGCAGCATGATCCGGCATATTCCCCGCTCCGAGATGGAGCTGTCTGCGCTGATTGCCCACCAGCATCAGACGGCCTCGCCGCTGGTGATCGAGGGCGGCGGCAGTGCCGGCATAACCGGCGAGATCGGCGGAGAAATCCTGTCCACCGCTGGCCTGAGCGGCGTGGTGGACTACCAGCCGGGCGAGCTGACGCTGATCGCGCAGGCCGGAACGCCGCTTGCCCAGATCGAGGCCCTGCTGTCGCAATCGGATCAGTGCCTTGCGTTCGAGCCGCCCGATCTGCGCCTTGTGCTGGGGACCATGGCGACAGAGCCGACCATCGGCGGTGTGGTGGCGGTGAATTCTTCGGGGCCGCGCCGTCTGCTCTCGGGGGCCTGCCGCGACCATATCCTGGGCATCAGGATGGTGGATGGCCGGGGGCGCATTTTGCGCAATGGCGGCCGGGTGATGAAAAATGTCACCGGGCTGGATCTGTCGCGCCTTCTGGCCGGATCACATGGCACGCTCGCAGTTCTGACCGAGGTCGCGATCCGCACCCTGCCCCGCGCGCCGGTGTCATTGACCCTTGCGGTGTCAGATCTGGCCCCGACGGCAGCGCAGGCGCTTATTGCGAAAGCCCTCGCGACACCCTGGGAGGTTTCCGCGGCGGTCTTCCATCGCGGCAGGGTCTGTCTGCGTCTTGAGGGGCCGGGCCCCCAGGTCGCGTCTCGCCGGGCGAAACTGCTGCGCCTGCTCGCCTGCGAGGTCGAGGAACTGGAGGGAGACGCCAGCCGCACGCTCTGGCGCGGCTTTCGCGATCTGGAAATGTTTGCCGACCAGACCCTGCCGCTGTGGCGGCTGCAGGTCAGGGCACGGGAGGGCGTGGCGCTTGCGCAGCGGCTCGCGGATCACGGCGGCGAGGTGCTGACCGACTGGGGCGGCGGGCTGATCTGGTATCAGGGCGCGGCGGATGCTGCGCTGATCCGCAGCCTTGCGCCCTCCGCCAGGCTGATCCGGCGCGCAGGCCTAAGTACAGCGCGCTTTCCGAACGAGGCAGAGGGCCTGGGGCGTCTGTCGGCAGGGCTGCGCCAGGTCTTTGATCCGGCGGGCGTTTTCAATCAGGGCCTGATGGGCGGGTCCATGGGGGCGGCAGATGCAGACTGAATTTTCCGCTGAACAGTTGCAGGATCCCGGCACCGCCCGCGCCAATGAGATCCTGCGCTCCTGCGTTCATTGCGGTTTCTGCACCGCGACCTGCCCGACCTATAAGGTGCTGGGCGATGAGCTCGACAGCCCGCGCGGACGCATCTATCTGATCAAGGATATGCTGGAAAACGAGCGCAAGCCGGATGCGACGGTGGTGCGCCATATCGATCGCTGCCTGTCCTGCCTGTCCTGCATGACGACCTGCCCGTCGGGAGTGCATTACATGCATCTGGTCGATCATGCCCGCGCCTATATCGAAAAGACCTATCGCCGCCCGCTGTCAGATCGCCTGCTGCGGGGTGTGCTGGCCAGGGTGCTGCCCTATCCGGGCCGCTTTCGGCTTGCACTTCTGGCAGCAAAGATCGCCCGCCCCTTCCGCCGTCTGATGCCGGATGCGCGGCTGCGGGCGATGCTTGAGATGGCGCCGAAGCGGATTGCCGGGCCCGCCCGCGACGATGACCCGCAATGCCACGCCCCCGAGGGGCCGCGCCGCAAACGGGTGGCGCTGCTGACCGGCTGTGCGCAAAAGGCGCTGAACCCGGCGATCAATGCGGCGACGATCCGGCTGTTGCGCCGCCATGGCTGTGAGGTGGTGATCCCGAAGGGCATCGGCTGCTGCGGCGCGCTGCCCCATCACATGGGCCGCGAGCCGCAAAGCCATGCCCTGGCCGCGGCCAATATCCGCGCCGTGATCCGCGAGCTGGACGGTGAAGGGCTGGATGCGGTGGTGATCAACACCTCTGGCTGTGGCACCACGGTCAGGGATTACGGACATATGTTTGCACAGACCCCGCTTGCGCAGGACGCCGCGCGGGTGGCGGCGCTGGCCAGCGACATCACCGAGGTGATGACGGATCTGGGCCTTGCCTCAGCCGGCCATGCCGCGCCGCTGCGGGTGGGCTATCATGCCGCCTGTTCCCTGCAACATGGCCAACAGATCCGCAATGCGCCGAAGGATCTTCTGCGGGCGGCGGGGTTCACGGTGCTGGAGCCGAAAGACAGCCATATCTGCTGTGGCTCGGCGGGCACCTATAACCTTATGCAGCCCGAGATTTCCGGCCTGTTGCAGGCGATGAAAGTAGGCCATCTGGAGGCGATCCGGCCCGATATCATCAGCGCCGGCAATATCGGCTGCATGATGCAGATCGGCGCTGGCACCAGGGTTCCGGTGGTCCATACGGTGGAACTGCTCGACTGGGCGACCGGCGGGCCAAAGCCGCCGGCGTTGACCGCAGCTGACGGGGCAAACGGGTAAGGCTCAGGAGGCGGCGTCGTCATCCGTCTGTGTCCCGGCCTCTGGCCCATAGGCCCCCGCGCCCGCGACACCGCCAAGCGCTGCCGTCATCTCACGCGCAACCGCGAGCACCTGCAGCCCGATGCGCACCGTTTCGCGGCTGGCCATCCGTTGCGCCAGTGCCGAGACCGAGATCGCGCCCAGAGGCTCGCCCAGCGGAGACCAGACCACGGCGGCGATACAACGCAGCCCGGGGGTGAATTCCTCATTGTCCAGCGCGAAGCCGACACGACGGATGCGGCGGATCTCATCCATGACTTCGGTCGCGCTGCGCAGGCTGTGGCTGGTCATCGGGCGCAGCCCGTGGCTGGCGATCAGGGCTTCGATGGCCGGATCTGGCCAGGTGGCGACAATCGCCTTGCCCATGCCGGAATTCATCACCGGCGTGCGCCCCCCGGGCGGCGCGATGGCGCGGATGATCTCGCGGCTTTCGACCTGGGCCACGGTGATCACCTCGCCCTCGGCCAGGATGCCCAGATTGGCGGTCTCGCGGGTCAGATCACGCAACCGGCGCAGATAGGGGCCGGCGGCGGCGATAAAGCTTTGCCAGCGGGTGAAGGCCAGCCCGGTGGTGAAAGCGCGCTGCCCGATCAGCCAGTGCTGGCCCTGGGGTTCCAGCCGCACGAAGTCGCGCTCTTCCAGCGTGGTCAGCAGGCGGTGCGTGGTTGACGCGGCCAGTCCTGCCTCGCGCGCGAGATCGGACAGGCGCAGCCCGCCGGATGCTTTTGATAACAGTTCCAGCAGAAAAAGCGCGCGGTCAACGGCCTGAACCATCGCGGATCCTTTCCATTTTCATGCATCGTTTTCCACATCGTGGAAAACTTCAACCCAAAGATGGCCAGTATGCCCCCCTGGCGGCATGGTGAGAGCAACCCTTTCTTGTACCGGAGTCATCGAGATGACCGCTCCCTTCACCCGCGCCGGGCTGCAGATCGCAACGCCCCTGGTCGATTTTGTCGAGACCCGCCTTTTGCCCGGCCTGCCGCTGACGGCCGAAGCTTTCTGGCAGGGCTATGCCGGCCTTTTGCGCGATTTCATGCCCGAGAACCGCAGGCTTCTGGCAAGGCGCGAGGCGCTTCAGCGGCAGATCGACGACTGGCTTCAGGCCCGGTGTGCGGTCGGACAGGCCTGGGATCAATCCGCATGGATGGGGTTCCTGCGCGAGATCGGCTATCTCCTGCCGGAAGGCGATGTTTTCACCATCGAAACCGCGCCCTGTGATCCCGAGATCAGCAGGATCGCCGCGCCGCAGCTGGTGGTTCCGGTGATGAATGCCCGTTTTGCCCTGAACGCGGCCAATGCGCGTTGGGGCAGCCTTTACGACGCGCTTTATGGCACGGATGCGCTGCCGGGCGCCGCCACCGGCACGGGGTTTGACCATGCGCGGGGCGCGCAGGCCGTGGCCTGGGCGGCGGATTTCCTTGATCAGGCGCTGCCGCTGGCACAGGGCCGCCATGCCGATGTCAAAGGCTGGCGGGTGACAGATGGCAGGGTGATGGCCGAACTGGAAACCGGCGAAACCCCGCTCGCCGATGCCGCCGCCTGGGCCGGAAAGGGCGCGGCAGGCGACTCGCTGCTCTTCCGCCATAACGGGTTACATATCGAACTGGTGTTCGACCGCAGCCACCCGGTCGGCGCGGCCAGCCCCTCGGGGCTGCGCGATGTGGTGCTGGAGGCGGCGCTGACGGCGATCCAGGATTGCGAGGATTCCGTCGCCGCGGTCGATGCGGATGACAAGGTCGCGGCCTATGCCAATTGGCTGGGGCTGATGAAGGGCGATCTTCAGGAGACATTCACGAAAGCGGGGCGTGATGTCACCCGGCGCCTGGCCGCAGACCGCGCCTTCAACGGGCCTGATGGCAAAGCCTTCATCCTGCCGGGGCGCGCCTTGCTGCTTTGCCGCAATGTCGGTCATCTGATGACCACGGACGCGGTTTTGCTGGATGGCGAAGAGACGCCCGAAGGGCTGATGGATGCGATGGTGACCGTGACCGCCGCGCTGCATGATCTGCAAAAGACCGGCGGGCTGCGCAATTCACGCAGCGGATCGGTCTATGTGGTCAAACCCAAGATGCATAGCGCTGAAGAGGCCGCTTTCGCCAATCGTTGCTACGGGCGGGTGGAAGAGATCCTCGGCCTTGCGCCCGGCACCGTGAAGCTGGGCCTGATGGATGAAGAGCGTCGCACTTCGGCCAATCTGCGCGAGGCGATGCGGGCGCTGAAAGACCGGCTGGTCTTCATCAATACCGGCTTCCTTGACCGCACGGGTGACGAGATCCACACGCTGATGCAGGCCGGCCCAGTGCTGCCCAAAGCGCAGATCCGCGACGCCGCCTGGCTTTCGGCCTATGAGGACGGCAATGTCGATGCGGGGCTTGCGACCGGGCTCGACGGGCGCGGTCAGATCGGGAAAGGCATGTGGGCGAAACCCGATGACATGGCAGAGATGCTTGCCGCCAAGATCGGCCATCCGCAGGCCGGGGCCAGCACGGCCTGGGTGCCTTCGCCGGTTGCCGCGGTGCTGCATGCGACGCATTACCACCGGGTCGATGTGGCCGCACGCCAGGCCGGGCTGGCCGCGCGCCCCCGCGCCTGCCTTGAGACGCTGATGACCCCGCCGCTCATGAAAGACTGCACTCTGACACCGGCGGAGATCGCGCATGAGGTCGATCTGAATTGCCAGTCGATCCTTGGCTATGTGGTTCGCTGGGTCGATCAGGGGATCGGCTGTTCCAAAGTGCCCGATATCGACGATGTCGGGCTGATGGAAGACCGCGCCACGTTGCGGATCTCGGCGCAGTTTCTGGCGAACTGGATGCTGCATGGTCTGGTTTCCGGGGCGGCGATCGACCAAAGCCTGCAGCGTATGGCACTGCGCGTTGACCGCCAGAATGCGGATGATCCGGCCTACCGCCCGATGGCCCCGGGCTATGACGGCACCGCTTTCCTGACCGCCCGGGCCCTGATCCTGGAGGGGCAGTCGCAGCCGTCAGGCTATACTGAACCCCTGCTCCACGCCGCGCGTCGGCGGGTGAAGGCCAGCCTGACCTCATGACCTCTCTCAAAGGCCCCGGCAGTCCGGGGCCTTTGCATTTGCCACCCTCAGAGGCTCAGCCCCACGGCTTTCATCACAAAGCGAAATCCGTAAGCGACCACGCCCAGGGCCAGGACGCTGGCGAGCCAGATCGCCACCAGCCAGCCGAGCCGCCTGGCCAGAGATGCGGGCGCGTCAGACTGCCGCTCGATCACCATGCGTTTCATCAGTGATACCCATCCCCCACCCGCACCTTGCCGCGAAAGATGTAATAGGCCCAGGCGGTATAGGCGAGGATCACCGGAATGATCAGCAGCGCGCCGACCAGCGCGAATCCCATGCTTTCCGGCGGCGCGGCGGCCTCGCGCAGGGTGATCGCGGGCGGGATGATATAGGGAAACATGCTGATCCCAAGGCCGGTATAGCCGAGGAACAAAAGAAACAGCGTCAGGATGAAGGGCGATAGCCCCGGATCCCCTGTCCGCAATGACCGCAAGAGCAGGAAGGCGGTCAGCGCCACCAGCACCGGCACCGGCGCGAAGAAGAAGAGGTTTGGCAGGCTGAACCAGCGCTCTGCCACCGCCTGATGCGCAAGCGGTGTCCAGAGGCTGACGACCACGATGACCGCCAGCAAAGCCAGCATCAAAGGCCGCGCGAGGCTGACGAGACAGTCATGCAGCGGTCCTTCGGTTTTCACGATCAGCCAGGTCGCGCCCAAAAGCGCATAGGCAACCAGAAGGCCAAGCCCGGTGAAGATTGCAAAAGGCGAGACCCAGTCCATCGCGCTGCCGGTATAGCGCGTGCCCTCCATCTGAAAGCCGTTCAGGAAAGCGCCCAGCGACACGCCCTGGAAAAAGGTCGCCGTGACCGATCCGAGCATGAAAGCCTTATCCCAGAACGGCTTGTGATGCTCGTCCGCCTTGAACCGGAATTCGAACGCAACGCCCCGCCAGATCAGCCCCAGAAGCATCAGCGCCAGCGGAATATAGAGCGCGGTCAGAATGATCGCATAGGCCAGCGGGAAGGCCGCCATCAGCCCTGCGCCCCCAAGGACCAGCCAGGTCTCATTGCCATCCCAGACGGGCGCGACGGTATTGACCATGACATCGCGGTCATCGCGCCCCCTGATGAACGGAAACAGGATGCCGATGCCCAGATCGAACCCGTCCATGATGACATACATCATCAGACCAAAACCGATGATACAGGCCCAGACGATGGGAAGATCGATGCCCATGGGTCAGTGCTCCTTGCTGAGATCGGGGGCGGCAGAGAGCGGCCGCGCCGGGCTCTGGCCGGGGTGGTCATTGTCGGTTGCGGGGTCGTCTTCGCCCGCCTCCGGCCCTTTGCCGACAAGTTTCAGCATATAGCTGGTGCCAAAGCCAAAGACGAAGAAATAGGCCACGATGAAGATCACCAGCGTCACGCTCATGGTCAGCGCCGAATGGTCCGAGACCGCGTCCTTCGTGCGCATCACGCCATAGATCACCCAGGGCTGGCGGCCGATTTCGGTGGTGTACCAGCCCGCCAGAATGGCGATCAGCCCGGTCGGCCCCATTAAAAGCGCGAAACGCTGGAACCAGCGCCCCTCGTAAAGCGTGCCACGCCAGCGCCGCCAGGCGGCCCAGAGGCCAAGCGTGATCATCAGCATCCCAAGGCCGACCATGATGCGGAAGGTCCAGAACACCACGGCGACCGGCGGGCGATCTTCGGGGGCGAACTCCTTCAGGCCGGGGAATTGCCCGTCAAGGCTATGGGTCAGGATCAGGCTGGAAAGATTGGGGATCGCGATCTCGAAATGGTTCTTTTCGGCCGCCTGATCAGGCCAGGCAAAAAGGATCAGCGGCACACCCTTGCCGGGTTCGTTCTCCCAATGCCCCTCCATCGCGGCGATTTTCGCAGGCTGGTGTTTCAGCGTGTTCAGCCCGTGCTGATCGCCGATCACCGCCTGCAGCGGCGCCACGATCAGCAGCATCCACATCGCCATCGACAGCATCTTGCGCACGCGCGGATTGTCATGGCCCTTAAGCAGATGCCAGGCCCCGCTTGCGCCGACAAACAGCGCGGTGGCAAGGAAAGCCGCCGTCACCATATGAGCCAGCCGGTAGGGGAAGGAGGGGTTGAAGATCACCTCGAACCAGTTGACCGGCACCACCACGCCATTCACGATCTCGAATCCCTGCGGCGTCTGCATCCAGCTGTTCGACGCCAGAATCCAGGTGGCCGAGATCAGCGTGCCGATTGCCACCATGACGGTGGCAAAGAAATGCAGCCCCGGCCCGACCCGGTGCCAGCCAAACAGCATGACCCCCAGAAACCCCGCCTCAAGGAAAAAGGCGGTCAGCACCTCATAGGCCAGAAGCGGCCCGGTGACTGACCCGGCGAAAGACGAAAAGTAGCTCCAGTTCGTGCCGAACTGATAGGCCATCACCAGACCCGAGACGACGCCCATGGCGAAGTTCACCGCGAAGATCTTTGACCAGAAATGGTAAAGGTCGCGGTAAACGGCGGTCTTTTTCCACAGCCACAACCCTTCCAGCACCGCCAGATAGCTGGCGAGGCCAATGGTTATGGCCGGGAAGATGATATGGAAAGATATGGTGAACCCGAACTGGATACGGGCCAGTTCAAGTGCGGTCAGTCCGAACATCTGGCATGCCCTCCGAGGTAGCAGCTGGCCCTGTGGTCCTGGCAGCGAAACCGCCGCCAAAGGATACCACCGATTGCAGTCCTGTCGTCACGATACCTGAAAAAAGCATCCGTGCGGCCAGAAATGCAGGGGGCATCTTGCCGCACGAGACTATACGCCGTTCGATGCCTGCATAAAGAATGGCTTCACAGTTGAACGCATGCAAGGCGCACACCGGCCGCGGCATTCAGATGAGCGGCTTAACCTGAGCAGATTTCGCCGGGTCGATACACACAGGGCATTGCTGTGCCAAAAGGCTGCGACACCTATGACTGTCAGGCGGCAGGCCCGCCCGCAGATGGATCAGTCAGCCGGATAGCGTCCTGATCCGTATGACGCCGCGCGAGTTCATGCGCTCGGGCGCTGTCGCCGGAACAAATCGCTGCCAGCAGCGGCTCATGCAGATCAACAATCGTTTGTGGTTCTTCGTAAAACCCGTCTGCCAGCAGAAGAAACAGCAGCGCGGGGCCTTCCAGCCGCTTATACATGTCCTGCAGCAGCTTGCTCTGTGCAATCTCGACCACAGTCCGGTGAAAGCGCAGGTCCAGTTCCAGCAGGTGCCGACGCTGGCGATTGTTGGACGCGCGTCGCATTTCCTCGACAACTTCCGCCAGACGGGCCCGGCCGGCATCGGTGATCCTTTCGGTCGCGAGCTGTGCGGCAGCCGATTCAAGAATATCGCGCATCAAAGAGATGTCGCGAATATCTTCTTCGGAGACCGCGATCACAAAATTGCCGCGCCGCGGCCGGTGCTCGACCAGCCCGTCAGCCTGGAGATATTTCAAAGCCCCCCGGATCGTGCCCTGGCTGACGCCGAATTTCTGGGCAAGCTCCATTTCGACAAGCCGGTCTCCAGGCTGCCATTCCCCATCCAGAATGCCCTCCTGGATCGCCGATGCAATCTCGGTTTCGAGACTGGGGCGGACATGGGCTGCGTCTCGGGAATGCCGCACGGGTCTGTCCTTCGCAATCAACTCTGCCCTTCGATAGCCAGCTTGGCGACCGGTGTCATCAACTGGATACCGCCAGGCTGGCGTAATTTTTGAGCAGTTTTCGTGGTCTGCACGAAATTTTCCCTACCGGTTGCCATTATTATTGATAATCATTAATCGGTCACGTCAGGGTGAAGCCCTGATAAGGAGAGACTGATGAGCGGCGTGTTTTCCAGGGATTTTGCGGTTTCCACGCCGCTGGTCGAGCGGGCAGAGGGTGTCTGGATTCACGGGGCTGATGGCCGGCGCTATCTTGACGGCATGGGCAGCGCCGGGGTGATCGGCATCGGTCACGGCCGCACAGAGATCTATCAGGCGCTGGCGGAGGAAGGCTCGAAGGTGAGCTATGTCTATACCGCCTCTTTCACGCATCCCTGGCAGGAGGCGCTTTCGGCCTCGGTCCTGTCGGTCGCGCCCGAAGGCATGTCGGGCGTCTATTTCGTTTCGGGCGGATCCGAGGCCAATGAAACCGCGCTGAAGCTTGCCCGCCAGTATCACGTCGCGCGCGGCGAGACCGGCCGCCACAAGATGCTCGCCCGCTGGCAAAGCTATCACGGCGTTACCATCGCCACGCTGTCCCTGTCGGGGCGGACCTCGTGGCGCGCACCTTACGACCCCTATATGTTGCCGGTCGTTCATGTCAGCCCGCCCTATAATTACCGCTGCACCATCTGCGGCGAAGGGGGCGACTGCACCGATCACTGCATCGAGGAACTGGAGCGCACGATCCTGATGGAGGGGCCGGAGACGATCTCCTGCTTCTTTGCCGAAACCATCATCGGCACCACCGCGTCAGGGGTCACGCCGGGACCGGATTACTACCGCCGCGTCCGCGAGATCTGTGACCGCTACGGCATCCTCTTCATCTGCGATGAGGTGCTGATGGGCTATGGGCGCACCGGCCGTGCCTTTGCGATCCAGGACTGGGATGTGCTCCCCGATATGATCACCTGCGGCAAAGCGATCGGCTCGGGCTATGCGCCGCTCGGCGCGGTGATCGTTTCGGAAAAGATCACCGGGTTCTTCCGGGAAGGCAAACGCCGCTTTGTCCATGGTTTCACCTATTCCGGTCATGCGATGTCATGCTTCGTGGGCCAGAAAGTGTTCGAGATCATGCAGCGTGAAGACCTTTTCAACCGCCCGGCCAGCATCGGCGCCTATATGCATCAGCGTCTTGGCGCGCTGCAGCAGCGCCATGAGGTGATCGGCGATCTGCGCGGGCGCGGACTTTATGCCGGGCTTGAATTTGTGGCGGATCGCGCCAGCCGTGAACCTTTCCCGGAAAGCACCGGCTTTACCGGTCGTCTGGTCGGGATGATGCGCGAACGCGGCGTCATCGTTGGCGGCGGCGTTCCGGGTGCGAATTTCGGCAAGGGCGGTGACCATATCCAGATCAGCCCGCCCTTCACCATCAGCGAGGGTGAGATCGACACTCTGGTCGATACGCTGGACGAGGTTCTGACCAGCCTTTCGCGGGATGCGCGCGGGCCGGCCGCGAAATAAGACTGCGACAAAACAAACAACATCTGACAGGAGGACTGCGATGAAGAAACTGATCACCGTCTCGCTTTTTGCACTGATGGCCGGCACGGCGGCCCAGGCCGACGTGACCCTGCGCATCGGCGGCGCGGGCTCTGACACCAGCCCGGACACCAAGGCGATGGAGGTCTTTGCCGAAAAGCTGAACGAGCGCCTCGGTGATGGCGTGGCGGTTGAGCTGTTTCCGAATTCGCATCTCGGCACTGTCGATGAGATGGTCGAACAGGTAAAGGGCGGCGTGCTGGAATGCATGTATGAAAGCGTGGGCGTGCTGGGCTCGTTCCATCCGGCCGCCAATATCGAAGGCGTGGCCTATGTCTATCACGATGTGGACCACTTCTTCCGCATCTGGCGCGGCCCGGTCGGCCAGGAGATCCTCGATTCCATCGCCGATGAGGCAGGCTTCCGGGTGGTCGGTCCGGCCTTCCACGGTTTCCGCCAGATCCTGACCAATGTGCCGATCGAAAAGGCCGAGGATCTCGACGGGTTGAAAATCCGAGCGCCTGGCATTCCGGCCTATATTGAATCGATCCGCGCCATGGGGGCGAACCCCGCCACGGTCGCGTTTGAAGAGGTCTATGCCGCGCTGCAAAGCCATGTGGTGGACGGGGTGGAACAGCCGCTGACCGCCATCAAGGACAAGCGGTTCCATGAGGTGGTGAAGAACCTCGCGCTGACCAATCACATGGCCGAGACCATGGGCTTCATGTGCAACAGCGACTGGTATGCCGGCCTGGATGAGGCCACCCGCACCGCCATCGAGGCCTCGGCTGTCGACAGCGCTGACTGGTATCGGACCTATACCGAAGAATCGCAGGCAGCCCTTCTGGCAGATCTCGAGGCCGAAGGCGCGATTGTGACCCGCCCCGATATCGCGCCCTTCATCGCACGGGCGGCCACGGCACAATATGAGGCCACGCTGCAGCCGATCATCGAAAAAGTGCGCGCGGTCGAATAAGACCTGTCGCCATGGCTGCCTCCCGATTTCGGGGGGCGGCTTTTTCTCGGCGGCCCTTCCGCCGCCTCCCGACACCCTGATGCCCGGACCCCCGATGAGCAAAATCCTCTTCCGGATCGGCGATCTGCTACGCGCCGTCCTTGCCACCCTTGTCGCGATCGCCCTGTTGCTGATCGTGGTGCTGGTCTTCTACCAGGTGATCACCCGCTATTTCACCGGCACAGCTACGCCGCAACTGGCAGAGTTCGCGCGCTTTCTGTTCATCTGGCTGGTCTTTGCCGGTTCGGCCTGGCTGGTCTCACGCGGGGATCTGATCTCGATTGACTTCTTCTCGGTCCAGATGGGCCCGAAGGCAAAGCGCGTCCAGATGATCTTTGTCGAGATCTGCACCGCCGCACTCATGGTGGCCCTGCTGATCTATTCGCAAAAGCTGCTGGATGTGGTGGCGATCAAGCGCGCGCCGGCGACCGGCATTCCCTATGGATGGGTCTATCTGGCGCTGCCGACCTTCTGCGTGGCGGGGCTTTATTTCATTCTTGAGCGCGCGGTGAAGACGCGTCTCTTCGCGGCGATCACCGCCGACAGTGGCAAGAGGGCCTGATCCATGCTGATGCTTCTGACCCTTGCGCTGGTTCTGTTCGCGCTGATGTTTCTTGCCGTGCCGATTGCGATTTCGCTGGGCATCGCCTCGCTTGTTATCATCCTGATCTGGGATACGCCCGGCTTTGTTCTGGCGCAAAAGATGCTGAACGGGATCGACAGTTTCCCGTTGCTCGCGGTGCCCTTCTTCATCCTCGCCGCCTCCATCATGAATGCAGGCGGCATCACCACCCGCATCGTCGATCTGCTGGGCTCGGCCATGGGCCGCCTGCGGGGCAGCTCGGGCCAGGTGAATATCGGGACGAACCTGTTTCTCGCCGGGATTTCCGGCTCGTCGGTGGCGGATGCCTCGGCCACCGGCGCGCTTTTGATCCCCGAGATGAAGAAAGAGGGCTATTCGGGCGCCTTCGCCGCCGCGCTGACGGCCACGGCGGCACTTCTCGGGCCGATCCTGCCGCCTTCGATCCCGCTGGTGATCTATGGCGTGATCGCCGAGGTCTCGATCGTCAAGCTCTTCATCGGCGGTTACATCCCGGCGCTGATGATTGTCGTGGCGCTGGTGATTTTCGTCAATCACCACGCGAAAAAGCATGACCTGCCGCGCCGGGGCCGCCAGGGGGGCGCGGTGATCTGGCAGAAATTCCGCGTCTCGGTCTGGGCCATGTCGATGCCGATCCTGTTGATCATCGGCGCGCGGGGCGGCTATTTCACCATCACCGAGATCGGGGCCGTTCTGGTCGTCTATGCGATCTTTGTCGGCTGGGTGATCCACCGCGAGTTCCGCTGGGGCAAGCTGCCCGCGATCCTGACCGATGCCGGGATGCAGACCGCAAATATCATGCTGGTGGTCGCAACCTCTTCCTTCGTCGCTTATCTGATGGTGGTGCATGGAGTGCCCAAGGATCTGTCGCGCTGGATCCAGGAGGCACAGCTTTCGCCGGTGGTGTTCCTGCTTCTGATCAACCTGATCCTGCTGATCGCGGGGGCCTTCCTGGACTCCACCCCGGCCACCATCATCATCGTGCCGATCGTGCTGCCCTCGGCCATCGCGCTCGGGATCGATCCGGTGCATTTCGGGCTGGTCGTGGTGGTCAATCTGATGATCGGCCTCATCCATCCGCCGATGGGGCTCAACCTTCTGATCACGCAATCCATCGCGAAAGAGCCGATGGGGGCGATCCTGAAGGAAAGCCTCCCGCTGCTGGGCATTATGCTGGTGATCCTGATGCTGGTGACCTTCGTTCCGGCAACCGTGCTCTGGCTGCCAAAGGTGATGGGCCTCTGACAAATCAGCCTCGCGTCGCCGGCCATTGCGACGCGAGGCCAGTGTTTGCCCCGGGCGAACTCGGCTGCTGGGGCGGGAAGTGTTCCAATACGACCCACGCCCCGACAACAGATCCGGATGCGCGGTTTTGCAAAAAGGCACCCGGCGCAGTAGCCGCACTGTGTATCCTCCATCATGCCGTGAAAGAAAGCCGCAGCGAGCCGATTGTCGCGGTTGATCTCACCCGTGCCCCAGGACGTGCCACGAAACTGGCCGCGAAAGATAGGTCCATCGCCAGGCAACCGTAGCGGTTGTGGGATATGGTGCGGGGCGTCGGTTCAGCGGTAGGAGCCGCAAGATGCTCAGTCACAGTATTTGCGCGACAAACCCATGCGCCTGGCGATCTCGCAGATCGACGGCTGCTGTCGTAAGTGCATCTGGCGAATGATGTTCAAAAGCCCCATGTGGAGAACTGCATTGCCACCACCGCTCGCCGCTTCGGGGGAATGTTCACGTGGCTCAGTTCCGCGGGGAGATTTCGTGCCTGCCCGGCGCGGTGGCGGGTGGGCATTAACAATCAGGTGGTTCCTATGGCCAGACCCTCTGCGGTCCCCCGCAACTTTGCGACGCTCCAAAGCCTGCAGGTCGCGCGTGGCACCACCAGACGCGACAGCCTCTATGCCGCTCTTGTAGGGCTGATCAATGAGGGCATGTTTTCTTCTGGCGACGCGCTGCCTTCGACGCGCCAGCTGGCAGAGCAGCTTTCGCTTTCGCGCAATACGGTTATATCCGCCTATCGACGGCTTGTGCTCGACGGTCTGGCCCGCAGCGAAGAGCGGTCTGTCTTTCGGGTCAGCGAGATGGTGCGCCCCCGGCAAATGCCGAAGGCGGGTGGTCCCGGGGCCTTGCCGCCTGAGCCGGATAAGGCAAAGCCAGGCCTCCCGGGATCGGTCAGCTCTCTGCCGCGCATCCATAAGGATAAGAACTGGCGTAGCGCGGAATATCCGTTCATCTATGGTCAGTGCGACCCCGCGACATTCCCGACCGCAAACTGGCGCTCTGTTCTGCGGGACCTGAACTCGCTGAACGGTATTTCTGTCTGGACCCGCGAAGTCTATGACGAGGATGACCCCGAACTGATTGACGCGCTGCGACGGGTCATCCTCCCGCAACAGGGGCTCTGGGCGCAGGATGATGAGATCCTGATCACCGGCGGGGCGCAGAATGCGCTCTTTATGATCACCCGTCTGCTGGCCTCTGGCGGGCAAAAGGCGGTGGTCGAGGATCCGGGCTATACCGATATGACCTCGATCCTGCGGATGAACGGGGCCGAAGTTGCCTTTGTGCCGGTCGATCAGGAAGGCCTGATCACCGAAGCCATCCCGGCCGGCAGCGATCTGATCTACTGCACCCCCGAGCGGCAGTTTCCCACGTCTGTCCGCATGTCTTTGCGCCGCCGCGAAGCGCTGATCGAACGGGCCACGCGCGAAGGCTTTTACGTGATCGAGGATGGCTACGATTCAGAACTGCCGTTCCAGGGCAATATCCTGCCCTGCCTGCGGGCCATGGCTCCGGGCGAGCGGATGATTCATGTCGGCAGTTTCTCCAAGACGCTCGCCCCGGGGCTGCGGGCGGGCTATGTGGTTGCCTCGCGTGAGATCATTGCCGAATTGCGGCTTTTGCGCCGGCTGATCATGCGCAATCCCTCGACCTATATTCAGGCGGCGATCGGAAGGTTTATCCGCAGCGGCTATTACAATGCCCATCTGCAGAAACTGCGCAGCACCTATCACGGTCGCTATAGGGCGCTGACCACAACCCTGCGCCATCTGCTGCCGGATGCAGGGTTCCTGCCGGTGCGGGGCGGCACCTCTGTCTGGCTGACGCTGCCCGAGGGAATCCGCGCGGCACCGCTTTATGAAAACCTGCTGGCCCGGGGTGTCTTTGTCGAGAACGGAGATGCCTTCTTCGTGGCGCCGCCCGAACGTTCCTGTCTGCGGCTCGGCTACTCTTCGATCAGGGCGCAGCTCATCCCGCGGGGGGTCGAAATCATCGCCGAAGAGGTCAGCGCCCTGCGCAAATAATCTCATCAGCCCGGGACAGGGCGATGAATTGCAGCGAAGAGAAGGATCCAGTTATTCCGAATGGAGGGATCCAGAATGGACCAGTGGTCGCACTGGCCCGGGCGCAATTTCTTCAGAAGATCGGCATATCTATCTAAGAATTATAGATATTTTATTCTTCATTCTCTTTGGGGCCAGTGGCGGAAAACAAACCCTCTGTTTGCCGTCTGGTGAGAGAATTGACTGAAAGCGGCCCATTCCTAAGGTGCGCGGAACGTCAGGAACACGGCCGGATCTTCGCGGGGGGCAGCCTTCCCTCCTCCGGCCGGAAGGAGAACTATGTCTGCCCCAACCGCCCCGGATTTCGATCCCGTGCTGCTGTCCGTTCTGTCAGCACGGATCGAAACCATCATCCGCGAAATGATCAATACCGTGTCAAAGGCCAGCCGCTCGGCTGTGATCAAGAATGCGCGCGATCTGTCCTGTGGCGTATTGACCGCCGATCATCGCCAGCTTTGCGTCGAAGAAGGGATCCCTATCCATATCTCGGCGCTGGATCTGACCACCCGCGCGATCACCGATCTTTTCGATGATGTGAAAGAGGGCGACGCCTTTCTGAACAACTGTTCCTATACCGGCGGAACCCATCACGCCGATCTGACAGTGGTGATCCCGGTTTTCTATGAGGGAGAGCTTTTGTTCTGGGCACTTGCGCGCTCGCATCACGCCGATATGGGGGCACCGCTGCCGACCACCTATCTGCCCGAAGCGGCCACGATCTATGAGGAAGGCCTGAACTTCCCCTGCATCCGCATCCAGGAGGATTTCACCGATAAGAAAGACTGGATCCGCTACGCGATGTATAACATCCGCGTCAGCAATATCTGGTATGGCGATTACCGGGCGCAGGTGGGGGCCTGCCGTGTCGGCGAGCGCCGCCTGAAGGATCTGGTCGCGAAATACGGCATTGAGACGATCCGTCGCTTTTTCGACGAATGGACCGCCTATGGCGAGCGCCGCATGATCCAGGAACTGAAACGCCTTCCCGCCGGAGAGTGGAGCTATGAGACCCGTCACGACCCTATCCCGGGCGTTGCCGATCAGGGTGTCCCGGTGCGGGTGACCGTGATCACCGATCCGGAAAACGGCCTGATCACCATCGATGCCCGCGACAATGAAGACAATATTCCCGGCGGCTTTAACCTTTCCGAAGCCTGTGCGCTCGGCTCCTGCCGGATCGGGGTCTATTTCAATCTTGACCCGACCCTGCCGCATAATGCGGGCAGCGACAGCCGGATCAGGGTGCTGCTGCGCGATGGCGCGGTGGTGGGGCGACCGAAGTTTCCCGCCGGCACCTCGATTGCCACAACCAATGTCAATGAACGGCTGATCAATGCGGTTCAGGCCTGTTTCGCGCAGATGGGCCGCCCCTTCGGCCTTGGTGAGGGCGCGGTGCAGCAACAGGCCGGCGAGTCGGTGATTTCGGGGATTGATGCCGATAACGGCAACCAGCCCTATGTGAACCAGCTTTTCGTCACCTATGGCGGCGGCCCGGCCAAACATGGCACCGATGGCTGGCTGACCTATCTTGGTTCGGTCAATGCCGGGGTGATCGTCCTCGACAGTGTCGAGATCGATGAGGGCATGTATCCGATCCTGATCGAAGAGCGCAAAGTCGCCCCCGGTACCATGGGCGCGGGCGAGTGGAATGGCGCGCCGGGGATGACGGGCACCATGATCCCGCTGGGAGATGAGCTGACCGCGATCTATTGCAGTGACGGCTGCGTCAACCCGCCGAAAGGCGTGCTGGGCGGCGGGGCCGGAGCGGCTGCGCGCAATATGAAGCGGCTTGCCAGCGGTGAGATCATCGACCTGCCGGGCTTTCACAGCGAGACTTTGCGCCGGGGTGAGGCGCTGGTCTGGATCAATAACGGCGGCGGCGGCTATGGCGATCCATGGCAACGTGCCCCCGACCGCGTGACGCAGGATATCAATCGCGGCTGGCTGAGCCCCGAGGCCGCCGAAACGGTATATGGTGTCGCAGTGCGCCCCGGCGAGCTGCCAGGTCTTGTCGTCACCGATCTGGCCCGCACCGGTCAGTTGCGCGCCAGGCACGCCGCAGCGGGAGGCAAGTAATATGAGCTTCCGCATCTGCATTGATATCGGTGGAACCTTCACCGATGCCGTTGTGCTGCAGCAGGGTGGCCTGCCGCGCATCTTCAAGGCCTCTTCGACACCGCCGGCATTTCAGCATGGCTTCATGGCGGCGCTGGAACTGGCGGCGCAATCCTATCAGCTGTCGCTGGAGGATTTCCTGTCCAGGACCGAAAGCATCGTGCATGGCACCACCGTTTCGACCAATGCCCTGGTCGAGAACAAGGTCGGCCGTGCGGGGCTTTTGGTGACAGCTGGCCATCCCGATATTCTTCTGCTGCGCGAGGGCCCGCGCAAGCGGACCTTTGACTGGTCCGTGCCCTATCCCGATGCCTTCATCCCGCCGCATCTGACGCAGGAGATCGGCGGACGGATCGATGCCAGGGGCCGCGAGCACCAGCCGCTGGCCGAAGAGGATGTGCATCAGGCCATTGCCCGTTTCCGCGCCCTTGGTGTCGAGGCGGTGGCGGTCAGTCTGCTCTGGTCGGTGGTGAATGGCAGCCATGAACGCCGGATCCGTGAGATCTTTGCCGCGGAATGGCCGGAAGTGCCGGTCACCCTTGGCCATGAGCTGAACCCGATCCAGCGCGAATATCGCCGCACCATCGCCACGGCCTTCAATGCCGCGCTCCTGCCCGTGGTCCGCTCTTATGTCGAAGGGCTGGAGACGGCCCTGCGCGCGGCGGGCTACCGCCGTGAACTGCTGATCGCCAATTGCGTCGGCGGCATGATGCCCGCGCGGGTGATCGCCGAAAAGCCGATCTTCAGCACCATGTCCGGCCCGACGCTGGCACCGATTGCCGCGCGCCGCCTTCTGCCGGGGGCGGATCTGATCATCGCCGATATGGGCGGCACCACGCTGGATGTCTCGGTGGTCCGGGATGGCCAGCTGATCATCACCCCCGAGGCCCTGATCGGCTTTGACATGCTGGGCGTGCCGAAAATCGACGTGCGCTCGATCGGCGCCGGGGGCGGCAGCATCGCCTGGGTTGATCCGGGCGGGCTCCTGCGGGTCGGGCCGCAAAGCGCGGGGGCGGCACCCGGGCCGGCCTGTTATGGCCGGGGCGGCACTTTGCCGACCGTGACCGACGCCAATGTGGTACTTGGGGTCATTGATCCCGATAATTTCCTTGGCGGCCGGATGAAGCTGGACCGCAAAGCCGCCGAAGCCGCCGTCGGTTCGATTGCCGGGGCCCTGGGCATCGGGCTGCACGAAGCGGCCTGGGCGATCTGCACCACCTGCAATCATAATATGGTTGGCGCGATCCAGAATATCACCATCAATGAGGGGATCGACCCGCGCGAGAGCGTGCTGGTCTCGGGCGGCGGCGCAACCGCCTGCCATATCGCCGAAATGGCCGAGGTATTGGGTATCCACAGTATCCTGGTGCCAAAGCTGACCGCCGGGCTCAGCGCCTTTGGCGGCCTCGTCTCGGATCTGCGCTTTAATGAGACCGGCACCGGCCAGACCTCATCGGCGGGCTTCGATCTTGCAAAGGTGAACGATCTGCTGTCGGCCCTGCGGCGACAGGCGCTTGCCGGGCTGAAAGAGGCCGAAACAAGCGTCGGGCGGATCGATCTCGAATATGCGTTTCTCGGGCGCTACAAATACCAGTCCTGGGAAATCGAGGTGCATTTCTCCCCCGAAAACGGGGTGCTCACCGAGGCGGATATTCCTGCGCTCATCCACAGTTTCCACGAAACGCATGAGCGGATCTACGGGGTGCGCGAAGAGGCGGATATCGTTGAATTCACCACCTGGAAGGTCGCGGCCCTCGGGCGCAACCCTCTGAACGAGGTCGATCTGAACCAGACCGGCACGCCAGGTGAAGCGGGTGGCAACACCGGACCCACGGGCTCGCGCGAGGTCTGGTCGCCTGCCCATCGCAGTCTGCGCCGCGTGGCGGTCTATGACGGCAACCGGCTTCGACCCGGCGACCGGATCCCCGGCCCGGGCATCATCGAGGAAAGCACCACCACGCTTCTTTTGCTGCCGCAAACGGTGGCAGAGGTCAGGCCTGGCGGTGACTACCTCGTCACAACCGAGACAGCCTGAAACAGGCCACAACCCCCAAGGAGAATAAATTGTCTGTACATATCAAAAGGTTGCTTGCCTCGTCGGCCGCAGCCACGCTCTCGCTCATGCCTTTGGCAGCCCAGGCTGACGACAGCAGCGTCGTCATCGGGGCGGCCATTGCCGAAAGCGGCTGGATGGCCCCCTATGATGAGGGCCCCTATAACGCCGTGAAACTCGCCGTTGAAAAGATCAATGCGAATGGCGGCCTGCTTGGCAAGACGCTGGTGCTGGAAAAGGCCGATACCAAGACCGAAGTCGCCGGAGCCGCCCAGGCCGGGGCGCAGCTTCTGGATGCCGGTGCCCAGGTTCTGATCATCTCCTGCGATTTCGACATGGGCGCACCGACGGCGCTGGTTGCAAACCAGAAAGGCGTGATCTCCTTCTCGACCTGCGGCGCGGATGCCAAGCTCGGCAATCATGCGATCGGCCGCTATGTCTTTTCCCTCGCCAGCGAGGCCGAGGCCAATGGCAGCCTGCTCGCCAGCTGGTCGGTGCATAAACAGGGCTGGAAAACCGCCTATCTGCTGACCGACAGCAGCTTTGAATATACCAAGAGCCTCGGGCGTGGATTTGAGGCAGGCTGGGCCGCCGAGGCGGGCGAAGGCACGCTGATCGGCAGCGATACCTTCCGCAATGACGATGCCTCTTTCTCGGCGCAGATCACCCGCATCAAGGCGCTGCCCGAGCAACCCGATGTCATCGCCCTTGCAGGCGTCACGCCCGGCTTCCCGGCCATCGTGCGCCAGTTCCGCGCGGCGGGCATCACTGCGCCCTTCGTCACCGGGACCAATGCGGATGGCGACGGCTGGCGCGATTCCGTTCCGGCGGAAAATCTGAGCGACTTCTATTACTTCTCCTATTCCTCGGCGCGCGGCGATGACCCGCGCCCGGAAATCGGTGCCTTCAACGCTGATTTCCTGGCCGCGACAGGCGAGCGTCCGCAGACCGGTCAGGCTGTCACCGGCGATTCAGCCGTCACCGCCTGGGCACGGGCCGTCGAACGGGCCGGCACCTTCGAGTCTGACGCAGTTCTGGCCGAGCTGGAAAAGTTCCGGGATGAGCCGCTGCTGGCCGGGCTGACCACCTTCACCGCCGATCTGCATATCACTGCGGGCCGTCCGATGCTGGCCGTCGGCTATACCAATGGTGAACCCGCAGCCATCGGCTATTACAGCCCCGCCAAACGCGATTACATCCAATGGTGGGACTAAGCCCCGAAACGGCGCCGTCCCCGGTGACAAAGCTCGTCGGAACCGGCCTATCGGTCGGTTTCGGCGGCATCAAAGCGCTGAGTTCCGTCGATATCAGCCTGGATCAGGGCGGTATTCTGGGGGTGATCGGCCCGAATGGTGCGGGCAAGACCACGCTTGTGAACGTTCTGACCGGCTTTCAGCGGCCCGATCGGGGGGATGTGCTGGTCAATGGTCAGAACATCACCAGGGGCGGCCCGCGCGGCGCGGTCCGGGCCGGGGTGGTGCGCAGCTTTCAGGCCGCGCGGCTTTTCCATGACCTGACGGTCGCTGAAAACGTCGAGGTCGCGCTCTGCGCGGCCGGGCGCAGCCGCAGAGCAGCCGGGCCTGCCGCGCGGGAGCTGCTGGACTGGATGGACCTTGGTCACCGGGCAAATCTGCGCGCCGGAGACCTTTCTTTCGGAGAAGAGCGTCTTGTCGGCATTGCGCGGACGCTTGGCTCGCAGCCGCGTTTCCTGCTGCTGGATGAACCCGCCGCCGGACTGAATGAGGTGGAATGCGCCGCCCTTTCCGGGCGAATCCGCGCGATCCCTGCCCGCTTTGGCTGCGGGCTGCTGCTGATCGAACATAATATGGATGTGGTCCTTGCGACCTGTCCGCAGCTGGTGGTGCTGGACCGGGGCCATAAGATCGCTGACGGCCCCGCCGACCTTGTCCGCCGGGATGAAACCGTGATCGCCGCCTATCTGGGAGTTGGTCATGAGGGGGGCGGGGAAGATGCTTGAACTCAGCGATCTGCGGGTCAGTTACGGCCGGATCGAGGCCCTGCGCGGTATAAGCCTGACGGCGGCAGCCGGACAGGTGACCTGCCTTGTCGGCCCGAACGGGGCGGGAAAATCCTCGGCCATGCTGGCGGTCGCCGGCGCGTTGCGCCAGGTGAGCGGTTCCATCCGGTTTGAAGGCGAAGAGATCCTCGGCCTGCGCGCCGATCTCGTCGCGCGGCGCGGCCTTTCGCTGGTGCCCGAGGGGCGCGGCGTCTTTTCCACGCTCAGCGTGACGGAAAACCTCGGGCTTGGGCTGCGCCCGGGCCAGAAGCTCGACGATGCCATCGCCGAGGCGGTTGCGCAGTTTCCCGCGCTGGAGACCCGCCTTGCCACACCGGCAGGCAGGCTTTCGGGGGGCGAGCAACAACAGCTGGTCATCGCCCGCGCCCTGCTGACCCGGCCCAGGCTTTTGCTGGTGGATGAACCCTCGCTGGGTCTCTCACCAAAAATGACAGCGCTGGTGCTGGGCGCGATCCGGGGGCTGAAAGCGCGCGGTGTCGCGGCGCTGGTCGTCGAGCAAAGCGCCGAACGCGCGCTCAGCATCGCGGATCATATCTGCGTCCTGCGAAACGGGCGCATCACCTTTTCCGCCCCGCGCGCGGAGATCCTCTCAGCCGAAAGCCTGCACCAGGCCTATTTCGGGGAAGCCGCATTATGAGCCTCATGCAATATGTGATTGATGCCCTTTCGCTTGGCGGGCTTTATGCGCTGGTGGCGCTTGGTGTGGCGCTGATCTTTGGCGTGATGCGGCTGATCAATTTCGCCAGTGGCGATTACATCACCTGGGCCGCCTATGCGCTGGTGGTGCCATCGGCGGCCCAGGTGGCAACGCCGTTTATCGGCACCTGGCCGGCACCGCTTCTCATCCTCGCGGTAATCGCACTGATCGTGCTGCTGGCGCTTGCGACGGAATGGCTGGCCTTCCGCCCATTGCGCAATGCCGAGCCCGCGACGCTGCTGATCTCCTCTTTCGCGGTAAGCTATGCCTTGCAGAACCTGATCCTGCTGGTGCATGGCGGGCGGCCGAAATCGATCAATCTCTGGCCGGAACTGATGGCCCCGGCGCGCTTTGCCGGGGGGCAGGCTCCGATCATCGATCTGGTGACCATCGCCACCTGTTTTTCCGCGCTGGCAGCGGTGGCGCTGTTTCTGAAGCGCACCCGTTTCGGCGCCGAGATGCGGGCCGCATCGGAAAACTTTCTTATGGCGCAATTGCTGGGCATCCGGGCGGACCGGGTGATCGGCACGGCTTTCGCAATCGGCGGCGCTCTGACGGCGCTGACGGCCCTGCTGCTTGTCGTGAAGACAGGTACCCTGGATTACCGGATGGGCGTTCCGATCACGCTGATGGGCTTTATGGCCACGGTGATCGGCGGCATGGGGGGCCTGCTGGGCCCGGTTCTGGCCGGTTTCCTGATCGGGATCGCCACCACCGCCCTCCAGGCCTTTCTGCCCGATCACCTGCGCGAGGCGCGCGACGCCTTCGTCTTCGGCTTTGCCCTCATCCTGCTGGTGATTGCGCCAGGCGGGCTGATCCGCGCCAAATCCCATATTGAGAGGGTCTGACCCATGGCCGCACGTCCCGCCTTCCGCTTTGCCACTGCGGTCAACCTGTCACTGGCCATCGGACTGATCTGGGTTCTGGGCCAGAGCTTTGGCCCGCCCGCGCTGAACCGCTTCCTGACCGAGATGTTCATCTATGTCGTCGCGGTGGTCGGCCTGCAGATCTTCATCGGCAATTCGGGGATCGTTTCATTCGGGCATTCCGCTTTCATGCTGATCGCGGCCTATGCCTCGGCCTGGCAGACCTGCTGCCCGGGGCTGAAACCGGTCTACCTTCCCGGACTGCCGGACTTTCTTTTGCAAAACACGGTGCCTTTGCTGCCCGCAACCCTGATCGCGGCCAGCCTTGCGGCCCTTGTCGCGGCGCTGATCGGGCTGATCCTGATGCGGCTGAGCGGTATCGGGGCCTCTATCGCGCTCTTTGCGTTCCTTGCGATGATGCGCGCGATCTATGAGAGCTGGACCAGCTGGACGGCCGGGGCCAGCACGCTGATCGGCCTGCCGCTTGACGTCTCAGCGGGCACTGCCGCCGCCTGGGCTGTGGTGACAGTGGCCGCAGCGGTGCTGTTTCGCGAAAGCCGCTATGGCCTGATGCTGCGCGCCTCACAGGATGACCTGATCGCGGCCCGGGCCTCGGGCGTACCGGTTCTGCTGCTGCGCATCCTCTCGCTTTCGCTGAGCGCGTTCTTTGTCGGGGTCGGCGGCGTGCTGCTTGGCCATTTCCTTGGCGCGCTTTCGGTGCGGACCTTCTGGCTGGATCTCACATTCCTGATGCTGGCCATGCTGATCTTTGGTGGCCGCGCCAGCGTGACCGGCGCTGTGCTGGGTGCGGTGCTGATCCGCAGCATCATCTCAGGCTTTCGGGTCCTGGAATCCGGCGTCACGCTTGGAGAAAGCCGGTTCAGCCTCCCCTCCGGCAGCCAGGAACTGCTTCTTGCCATAATCATTCTTGTTGTTCTGACCCGGCGTCCAGGCGGCCTGACCCGGAGCAGAGAACTGACCTGGCCGCTCAGAGCGCCACGCTGACAGGAGAACACCATGGGCAAACCCCAGATCCATCTCGCCGCTTTTCTGATTGCAGGTCCCGTGGCCCACAGCCATGCGCTCTGGAGACATCCCGAAACCAGGGGCAGTTTCCTGGATCCCGCGCTCTACACAGCAACGGCCCATGCGCTGGAAGAAGGTCTTTTTGACTTCCTGTTCTTCGCGGATCGCCTGGCGGTCTCGGAGCAGCTGACAGAGGGACGCGAGACCAGTTTTCGCTATGGGGCCCAGGATGCTGCGCGTCTGGATCCGGTGCCGATGCTGTCCTATCTTGCCGCACAGACCAGCAGGATCGGCCTCGGTGGCACCCGCTCGACCACTTATTTCGAGCCGAACCATGTTGCACGTTCCTTCGCGACGCTCGACCATATCTCGAAGGGTCGGGCTGCCTGGAATATCGTCACCTCAATGAATGACAGCGAGGGCCGGATTTTCGGGGCGGATCAGCATCTGGCCCATGATCTGCGCTATGACCGCGCCGATGAATTTGTCGAGGCCACGCTGGCATTGTGGAAGAGCTGGGCTCCGGATGCACTTATCCATGACAAAGAGGCCGGGATTTTCGCCGATCCGTCCCGTATCCGCCCGGTATCCTATGAAGGAAAATGGATCAGGGTAAATGGCACGCTGAACATTCCGCCAGGGCCGCAGGGTCACCCGGTGATCATCCAGGCAGGCTCCTCCGGCCGCGGTCGGCGCTTTGGTGCCCGCTGGGCCGAGGTGATTTTCACGATCCACCGGCAGCCGGAAGAAATGCGCCGGTTCCGCAAATCCGTGCATGAAGAGATGCGACTGGCCGGGCGTCAGCCAGAGGACTGCAAGATCCTCACGGCGGTGATGCCCTTTATCGGCGCGACCCGGGCCGAGGCAGAGGACAAGCTGCGCTTTCACAACAGCCTCGCGAGGCCCGAACTTGGCCTTGTCACCCTTTCGGGGCAGCTGAATTTCGACCTTGGGCCCTATCCGCTGGACCTGACGGTTGCGGCCCTGCTGGAGCGCCCGGAGGTGCCAGCCTATGTCCGTGAAAAGCTGCCTTCGATCCATGCCCCGTATGAGACCCTGGGTGACATTGGCCGGATCTGGGCCGCGAGCATCCGGGTCCCACAGATTGCTGACACCGGCGCGGAAATCGCTGCCAGGTTAGCTGAGCTGTTCGAGAGCGGCTGCTGCGACGGGTTTGTGGTAACCCCGGCTTTTCTTCCTGGAAGCTTTTCAGACTTCGCGAGGGAAGTCGTGCCGCATCTCCAGGCGCGGGGGATCTATCGCGACGCATATACCGGGACGACCCTTCGGGAGCATCTTAATCAGACCAGACCGGCCAATTGATCGTCAGGATCAGCGGGTGCAGGTTTTAGGCGCCCCATTCAATGGCGGCCTGGATCCACTCGGCTCTGCCCGGGGTGGGGCCAGGGATCCGGCCCAGATCGTCCAGCCGGAAGCCCCCTGGGTCAGCGGCTATCGGCGGCCTGGTTTACGGCCGTGTCGCCGGTGCCGCGCTGGAGGCGCTGAATAGCCTGGTGGACGATCAGCCCCGTGAGGCTGCCTGCCGCCACGCCGAGACTGTCGGCCACGAAATCCGCAAGCTCGCGCGCGCGCCCGACCAGCGGCTGGATCAGCTCGATCAGCCCGCCATAGGCCACCAGGATCAGAGCGACCGGCAGGACCCAGCCCGGCCGCAGCAGGGTGACAACAAGAGCAACAAGGGCAAAGGCCCCAAAATGCTGCATTTTGTCAGAACCAGGCATCTGTGGCAGTGCCCCGCCAGGCATCAGGGTGCCGATACCGATGGCAATAAGCAGCAAAGCCGCGATGATCAGGGT
Organism: Pseudogemmobacter sp. TB195; assembly: GCF_058313095.1. Taxonomy (NCBI): domain Bacteria; kingdom Pseudomonadati; phylum Pseudomonadota; class Alphaproteobacteria; order Rhodobacterales; family Paracoccaceae; genus Pseudogemmobacter; species Pseudogemmobacter sp. TB195. The sequence goes on along the minus strand of NZ_JBZEGG010000005.1, from coordinate 71,521 downwards.
CAGGAGGGATCTGGAAGACATCAGCCATTTATCCGGGCCAGGGGGAGAGAAGTCCACCTCAGGAGGCGTGGTTCACGGCGGATTTACCATCCAGGGGCGAAGTTCCGCTGGCGAGAGAGGAAAAGTCACGAAACAGTGCCATAAGTTCAGGCAGATCAGCGCCATGGGCCTTTATCAGAGCCTTGTCGCGACATAAACGCCGGAAAATTCTGCGGCTGACGTGTCAGTCCATGGGTCCGGCTGCGGATCCGTACCATAACAACAGCCGAACAGGCAGCTACAGGCCGGAGACTTCCCGATGCGAACCCAATTGCGATCCACCGGAGCCCGGCCCTTTCGCTTTTCTCCCGCCCGCAATCTCCTGGCTGCCATGCTGGTTCTCTTGCCGGCCGGCCTGTTGGTGCCGCTGCCGCTCCTGCGCCCCGCGCTGGCACAGGAGGCCCCGTCTCCGCCCCCCAAGGCCGGATATGTCGTGCTGGAACGGGCCTCGGTGCCGGTGCAGCAGCTGCTGACCGGGCGGGCGGTGGCGCGCAGCGCGACGCAGCTCCGGCCAAGGGTCGGGGGCGAGATCACCGCGATCCTCTATACCCCGGGGGCGCAGGTCGAGGCCGGGACCCCGCTTTTCACCATTGACCCGCTGACCTATCGTGCCGCGCTGGCCTCGGCAGAGGCGAGCCTAGCGCGGGCCTCGGCGGATCTGAAGGCGGCCGAAACCAGCTATGGCCGGGTCTCTGCCCTGCGCGGCTCATCAGCCAGCCAGGCGGCGCTGGATATTGCCGAAACCGACCTTCTGAAAGCCCAGGCCGGGCTGGCCGAGGCGGAATCCGGCGTGGATCTGGCCCGCGCCCAGCTGGACTGGACGACGATCCGGGCACCGATCACCGGGATTGTCGGTGTGGCCCAGGTCTCGGTCGGGGATCTGGTGACCCAGGGTCAGGCCCAGGCGCTGGCCGAAATCGTCCAGGTCGATCCGGTGTTGGTCGATCTGTCGGAACCCTATCAGACGCGGCTTGCCATCGAGGCCCGGGCCGAAAGAGGCGAGATCGAGCTGATCACACCCGAACTGGTCCTGGTTCTCGATGGCGGGCGGCGGATCGCGGGCCAGGCGGCGCTGATTTCTTCGGCGGCGACAGTGTCCTCCTCGACCGGCACCCGCACGCTCAGGTTCGAGGTTCTCAATCCGGGCGGCATGATCGCGCCGGGCATGTTCCTCCAGGCCGAGCTGACGCTGGCGCGGCAGCAGGCGATCCTTGTGCCGCAGCGTGCCACACAGCGCGAACGCGACGGGCGGCTTTCGGCCTGGATCGCTGTGGATGGCAAAGTCGCCAAACGCTACCTGACCGAAACCGGCACCTGGGAGGCGGCCTGGATCGTACAGGCCGGGCTGGAACCGGGCGACTGGCTGCTGCTTGACGGGATCAACACCATGCGTGAGGGGCGCGAGATCACCCCCGTCCCGGTGACCATAGATGCGCAAGGGGTGGTGCGCGACCTTGCGCCCGCCACCGAAGGCGGCGCGGGGAACTGATCTGATGGCACAGTTTTTCATCACTCGCCCGGTCTTCGCCTGGGTTCTCGCGATCATCACCATGCTGTTCGGCAGCTGGTCGCTCTGGAACCTGCCCATCGAGCAATATCCCGATATCGCGCCGATCCGTATCAGTGTGACCGCGACCTATCCCGGCGCCTCAGCCGAGGCGACCGAGAATTCCGTCACCTCGGTGATCGAAGATGCGATGACCGGGCTCGACGGACTCTTGTTCATGACCTCAAGCTCTTCGGCCAGCGGTCGCAGCCGGGTCGAACTGGTTTTCAACGACACGGTGACGGCGGATCAGGCGCAGAACCAGGTGCAGAACAAGGTCGCGCTGGCGGAATCCGGTCTGCCACTGGTCGTGCGCGAACGCGGCACCGAAGTTCAGCGCGCCGGGGAAAGCTCGCTGATGGTGGGGGCGCTGGTCTCGCGCGACAACCGCTATTCGACGCTGCAACTGGGCGATCTGACGACGCAGATGGTCGAGGACGCAGTGCTCCGGGTCGACGGGGTCGGATCGATCGACAGTTTCTCATCGGGCTTTGCGATGCGGGTCTGGCTGGACCCGATGAAGATGGCCGAATTCCAGATCACCCCCGGCGATGTCACCGCCGCGATTGCCGATCAGAATTCCACCGTCTCGGTCGGAGCGCTTGGCGCGGATCCGGCGGTGCCGGGGCAACAGCTGACCGTGGCGCTCTCGTCGCAGACCCAGCTTACCGGGGTCGATCAGTTCGCGCAGATCCGGCTCAGGGTCGAAGAAGGCGGCGGTGAAGTGCTGCTGGGCGATGTTGCCACAATCGAGATCGGCCAGACGAGCTATGGCCGTTCGGCGCTTTTCAACGGCGCCAATGCCGCCGGCTTTTCGGTGACGCTGGCCACGGGGGCGAATGCCGTCGAGACCGCGAAACGGGTGCGCGAGACGCTTTCTGGCCTGCAAAGCGCCCTGCCCGAAGGGGTCGAGGTTGCCTATCCGTTCGACACCTCGCCCTTTATTGAGGAATCGATCCAGACCGTCTGGAAAACGCTGGCCGAAGCGGTGGCGCTTGTGTTCTTCGTCATCCTGATCTTCCTGCAAAGCTGGCGCGCAACCATCATCCCGGTGATCGCCATTCCGGTGGTGCTTCTGGGCACCTTCGGGGTGCTCTCGGGGCTTGGCTATTCGATCAACACGCTGACCATGTTCGCCATGGTGCTGGCGATCGGTCTTCTGGTCGATGACGCGATCGTGGTGGTCGAGAATGTCGAAAGCCAGCTGGAGCAGGAGCCGGGGCTGGATCCGGTCAGCGCCACGCGCCGGTCGATGGGGCAGATTTCATCAGCGCTGGTCGGGATCGTGTTGGTCCTGTCTTCGGTCTTTCTGCCGATGGCCTTCATGACGGGTTCGACCGGGGTGATCTACCGGCAGTTTTCGATCACGATCATTTCGGCCATGGTCCTGTCGCTGGCAGTGGCCCTGATCCTGTCTCCCACAATGTGTGCGGCACTTCTGAAGCCGCGCGCGCATGACGGCGGCAACTGGTTTGCCCGCCAGTTCAACCGCGGAATGGCCAAAGTGACGCGCGGCTATGGCCATGCCGCCGGGCTGGCCATGCGCTGGCCCTTTCTTGTCCTGCTTGTGCTTTGCGCGATCAGCTGGGGCTCGTTCCAGCTGTTTCGCCAGCTGCCGTCGTCTTTTGTCCCGCAAGAAGATCAGGGCGTGATGATGGTGCAGCTGCGCCTTGTCGAAGGCTCGACCACCTCGCAGACCCGTGCCGTGACCGAAGAAGTCGTTGACTGGCTGATGGAGGAAGAAGGCGCGACCGTTGACACCGTGATGACCGCGCTTGGCTTTACCTGGGGCGGAGGCGGGCCGAATACCGCCATGCTTTATATCAGGCTGAAACCTTTTGCCGATCGCCCCGGCCTGTCTGCGTCCCGGCTGGAGCGCGTCGCCAATGCCCATTTCAACGGCCATCGCGCCGGCAATATAACCTTCTCCCAGCCACCGGCGATCCAGGGGGTCGGCAGTTCCGCCGGTATTTCCTTCTATCTGATCGACCAGGCAGGTCAGGGCCAGGCCGCAATGGAAGAGGCCGCAATGCTTCTGGCCACGCGCGCCCAGGAGGCCGGTATCGCCTCGGGCTTTCGCGGCCATGAGCCGAGCCGGCGCCCCGCTTTGCGCCTCGATGTCGACCAAAGCCGTGCCCGGGCAATGGGGCTCACGGTGTCCGAGGTGAATGCCATGCTCTCGGTGATCTTCTCGGGCCGGGAGGTGAACGATTTCGAACTCGGGGCCGAGCTGCGACCGGTGATCGTCCAGGGGGCCGCCGAATGGCGGATGCAGCCCGAAGACGTGACTGTCTGGCATGCAAGGAACCGCGCCGGCGAGATGGTGCCCTTTGCCAGTTTCATGACCCAGACCTGGTCCGAAAACTCCCCCACGCTGAACCGCTATGGCGGCACACGGGCGATCTCGGTCTCTGCCAATCCGGGTGAGGGAATTTCGACCGGCGCGGCGATGGCGGGGCTCGAGGCCCTGCTGGAAGATATTCCCGGCTACAGCATCGCCTGGACCGGCCTTTCCTATCAGGAGCGGCTTTCGGGCAACCAGGCGCCGATCCTCTTCGCCATGTCGGCACTCGTGGTGTTCCTGTCGCTGGCGGCCCTTTATGAAAGCTGGTCGGTCCCGTTCTCGGTGATGCTGGCGGTGCCGGTGGGCATTCTTGGCGCGCTTGTTGCGGCCTGGGGGTTCGGGCAGTCGAACGATGTCTATTTCAAAGTGGGTCTCTTAACGACCATCGGCCTTGCCGCGCGCAACGCGATCCTGATCGTCGAATTCGCCGAGGCGCGACGAAAACAGGGGATGGAGCTGCTGGCTGCCACCCGTTCCGCCGCCGAAGCCCGGCTGCGGCCGATTCTGATGACCTCTTTCGCCTTTGCCCTGGGTGTCCTGCCCCTGGCGCTCGCCTCCGGGGCAGGTGCGGCAGCGCAGCATGCCATTGGAATCGGGGTATTGGGCGGTATGGTCGCCTCAACGGTGATCGCCCTCTTCATGGTCCCCGCGCTTTACGTGCTGGTGCTGCGGCTGAGTGGTCGCACGTAATGGCCCCTGGATTTACAGGGTCCTTACCCGGTTTTTTCCACGTAAGGGGGACAGGATTGTCCGCCGGCAGCCCCATGGAACAGTCTGGCGTGATTGCGCAGTGGAGCGCTTCTGGCTCATCCAGAGCCGGATGAAGTTGAGAAGATGGTGAAGAAAGCCGTCACGATGAAAGCGCCAGCCGGGCAGGTTGTGAAGAACATCCGGCCCGCAGCGCGCAGTCATCACCATACCTGGCAGGCACAAGATGCAGGTCACGGCGCAGGAAGGACCCCTCTCTGTAGAGCCGCGGAGGCAGCTTCCTGACCTCGCAGACAATGTTCGGGCCTTCCGCCCGGGATTTAGGATCTCGTCTTAAGGACGGTAAGGGCGGCAACCTGGCCGACCCTGTATTTGCTATAGCAAAGGCCACTTCCCGACGGCGGAACCCGCCTGGGCATCTGTTCTTAAGGCGCCCCTTCGCTCGAATGCCCCGTGATCTGACGCCTGAAACCGCGTTTCCTTCCCGAGCCGGGATGTTGTCACTGACCATTGTCAGAGGCCTGGCACGCACCTCGAACAGCGTGGCCAGTTCCCGCGCCACCCTGGCTCCGGACAGGGAGGCGTCGGCGATCAGGGCGACGCATTTCCGCCTGCAGTCATCGGCCAGGGTGATGACCCGGAAGCGGCGGCCATCGGTCAGCTGGTCCGAGACAAAATCGAGCGACCAGATCTGGTCCGGCATGAGCGACAGCGCCATCGGTGCCCGTGTGCCGATCACCCGACATGCCCGACGGTCGCCCATCCCGTGGCCCGCCAGCATCCGCTTCAGACGGGCATTCCGTTCGTCGGGAAAACGATCCCCCGGATCGTTTCCTGATCCTCCTCCACCTCTGGCCCCTTCAGCCGCTTCGTCTCGCTGACATCCATACCGGCATACCTGGCCTTCCCCTTGCAGAGGGTCGAATCGCTGACGCCCTGCTTGCGGCACAGCCCGGCTATAGAAACCCCGGCCTCGTGCTCCTTCAGCATGCGGATAATCTGATCTTCGGTGAACCTGCTGCGCGTCATCTCGGGCCCTTTCGGTTCGGCCAGAGCCGAGGTCAGACTGGATCAGCCACAGGGGGCAACGTCACCTCATGGTCATCACAAAAGGCGTCACAAAAACACATGGGCCAGGCATAAGGCGGTGGCCAGCATTCAAAGTGTTGACAGTTTCTTCCTCCTCCACAATCTTGCCACCCAACGAACTCGATCACGGTAAGGGAAGAAAATGATCACTAAGGCGCGTGTTTTCAGGGAGCTTCTGAAGTCAGAGCCCGTTCTCGTCTCTCCGGGCGTCTTCGATGGATATTCCGCAAAGCTGGTCGAGCAGATGGGCTACAAGACCGCCTGCACCACCGGCGCGGGCCTCGCCAATGCGCGGCTCGGTGTGCCTGATACGGGCATCATGAGCCTGACGGACAATCTCGAAGCGGTCCGCATTCTGGCGCGCTCGATCTCGATCCCGCTGATGGCCGATGCCGATACGGGCTATGGAAACCCGGTCACTGTCTTCCATGTCACGAAGCTTTTCGAGGAAGCCGGCGTTGTCGGCATCAACATCGAAGATCAGGTCAGCCCCAAGCGATGCGGCCATATGGCAGGCAAGGATGTGATCGATGCGCGCGAGATGGCCCGCAAGATCGAGGCCGCCTGCAATGCCCGCAGGGATGATGATTTCGTTATCCTCGCCCGCACGGATGCGATTGCCGTCGAGGGGCTGGATGAGGCGATCCGCCGGGCGCAGCTTTATGTAAAGGCGGGGGCGGATCTGATCTTTGCCGATGCGATCAAGGGAGAGGACCAGATCCGCCGCCTGGTCGAATCGGTGGATGTGCCGGTCTCGGTCAATATGGGCTTTGGCCTCCGTTCGCGCCCGACGACGCCGCTGATTCCGGTGGCGCGGCTGGCAGAGCTTGGGGTGAAGCGGGTCACCCTGCCCCGGATGCTGCCTGCGGCGGCCGTGCTGGCGATGCGGCGGGCGCTGGTGGCGATGAAGGAATCGCTCGACAGCTTTGAGCCGACAGAACGACCGGACCTCCTCACCGATATCGATGATTTGTGGGATCTGATGGGCGAGAATGATGTCGCCGGTCTGGAAGCGCGCTATATGGACCTTGACGGGGTCACATACTGACCGCGAACCGGATCACAAGCCGGACTGGGGCCTTATGACAGAGCCAGAACCGAAAGCAGCGGCGCTTGGCGACCGGGTGTTTCATGCTCTTCTGGAGCAGATCCATTCCGGCGCCATTCCTCCCGGCACCGAAATCCGCGAGGCACGGATTGCGGCCGAGATGGGCGTCAGCCGCGGCCCGGTGCGGGAGGCGGTGCGCCGCCTTCAGGGCCTTGAACTGATCACCCGCGAATCCTGGCAAAGGGCGCGGGTGGTTCGGCTGTCGCGTGCGGCGATGATTGATCTCTTTCAGCTGCGCGAAGCGCTGGAAGGATGCGCCGCCCGGCTTGCGGCGGAACGGATGCAGCCTTCCTCTGCACAGGCGCTGCTCGCGCAGTTTGAGCCGCTGATTGATGGCCCGGATCTGGATTTTCATGAGCTGGTCGCAGTTTCCAGCGGCAATGAGCGGCTGGTGCGGACGCTTTGCGGCGATCTTTATCACCTGCTCAAGCTCTATCGCCGCCAATCCGGCGCGGTGCCCGAGCGCAAATCCCAGGCCGCTGATGAGCATCGCGCCATCGCCGCTGCAATTGCCGCCGGAGAAGGGGATCAGGCCGAAGCCCTGATGCGCGCCCATATCCGCCTGGCGCTGGATCAGCTGCGCGCATTGCCGGAAGGCGGCGCCTGAGGCCTGTTTCATTTCGGATTTCTTCTGCGCCGCAAACGGCACCTGTCCTGTTCGTTGCAGCCACCTGCCGGAACAGCGTTCAGACGTGCGGCGGCAATATCTGCCCACCGCGCAATGGCCTGATGTGAGACATCACACCGCATCAAATGTATCTTGTATGAGACATAAAGCTATGCGATAGAACTTTCCGGAGCCCAGGCTGTCCGTTTGCCCGCAACCACAAGACTGAGGAGAGTTCGGATGGCCGATGCTGCACGAGTAACGGTAATCGGAGCCGGGCCGGTAGGGCTGGCGATTGCGGTCGTGCTCAGCCGCCGCGGCACAGATTGTCTTCTGCTCGAAAAGCGCGACGGCCTCAGCACCGTGTCAAAAGCGTCGACCTTCCACCCGCCGACGCTGGAAATCTTTGGAAACTTCGGGGTTCTCGGGCCAATGCTCGAGAAGGGGCGCAAGGCGACCCATATCCAGTATCGCGATCCCGACGGTGTGTTTGCCGAATTCGACCACGCGCTGCTGGAGGCCGACACCCCCTATCCTTTCCGCCTGCATCTGGAGCAATCGGCGATCACGCCACTGATGGCGGATATCGTGCGCGGCTCGGGCCATGGCGAGATCCGCTTCGGTGCAGAGCTGCAAAGTCTTGAAACGCTGGAAGACGGGGTGCGCGTCGGCTGGTCTGATGCGGATGGCGCCGTTCATCATCATGACTGTGACTTCGTGGTGGGGGCCGATGGCGCCAGCAGCACGGTGCGCGATCTTCTGGGTCTGGAGCTGGAGGGTATCCACTATCCGGGCCGGGTGCTGCGGCTTGTCAGCACCGACCCGATTGAAGACTACCTCCCCGGGATCGGTCAGATCAGCTATGTTTTCGACCGTGACAACCGCTCGGTCAGCCTCTTGCAAATGCCCGATTGCTGGCGGCTCATCATCCGCCTGCCAGCCGGGTTTGACGAGGATGAAGTGGTCAGACCGGAATGGTATATGGCAGAGTTGCACCATTTCCTGCCGATGCTGCCCGAGCGTCTGACCCTACGCAGCCATGATATCTATGGCGCGCGGAAGATGCTGGCCTCCAGCCATGGCAATGACCGGGTTTTCCTGATTGGCGATGCGCTGCATCTGACCAATACACGCGGTGGCATGAATATGAATTGCGGCATCCATGATGCCTGGGTGCTGGGCCATGCGATTGCCGATGCGCTGGATAGCGGCCAGCCGGGGCTTGCCGAAGCGGCAGCGATTGCGAGGCGCCGCGTCGCGGAAGAAGAACTGCTGCCCCGCACCGACCGCAATGTCGCGGGCGGCCCAGGATGGCTAGACGAAGTGCGCCGCCGTGCTGCCAGCCCGGAAAACGCGCGGGAAATGCTGGTGCGAACCACCATGCTCGACATGGCACCACCGCGTGACGCCCAAAACCTTCAGCCGGACACCCGGATGACACCCGCACAGACCATCCAGCCGGAGACCGCAAAATGACCGTCGCAGCCGATCTTCTCGCCCCCGCCGCCCGTGTTGGCGTGATGGTGCCCCCCGCCAATCCGACGGTTGAACCCGAGCTGCGCTTCCTGCTTCCCGAAACCGTCGGCCTGCATGTGACCCGCTTTCCCGTGCGCCCCGGCACGACGCTCGAAGAGCGCAACCAGGCCTATCTTGACCAGTATCCGCAGCGTCTGGGCGATTTCGGCTCGATCACGCTGGGCGCGACAGCCATTGGCCTGACCGGCCCGTCTTACCGGCTGTTGCCCGAGGGCGATATCGCGCAATGTGACCGCCTTTCGGCCCAGGCAGGTCATCCGGTCGCGACGGCCAGCCTCGCGATCCTGCGCGCACTTGAGGCCCTGAAGGCAAAGCGGATCGCCCTGGTCTCGCCTTATCCTGCCTGGCTCACGGAAAATGCCACCGCCTTCTGGACGGCCTTTGGCTGCGAGGTGACCCAGATTGTCCCGATCTCGGAAGAGTTCCGCGCTTACGAGCTGACGACAGATGAGGTCGCGGCCGCCCTTGGCCGGGTGGATCACAGCGGCGCGGATGCCGTGGTGATGAGCGGCACCGGCATGATCACCGTGCCCGCCGGGCTTGCGGTCGCTGACAGCGGCCTGCCTTTCCTGTCCTCCAACCTCTGCACCGCATGGTGGTTGCTGAAGACGCTGAATATCGCGCCGGGTGAAAACATGAAGCGCGCCGCCCCCGAGCTTGCGCAAACCATTGGCTGAACGGCCACACCAGACTGGACGCAAGCCCCTGTGCGGCCTATAGCTTCTGGCAACGCGGTGCAGGATCCACAGTAAAGCAATGATGACACAAGCCCGACAAAGCAGGGATTTGCAGGACATCATTCCGCTGTATTTCCGGATCTTCCTGGTGCTGGATCAGCAGATTCGCGCCGGAACCTGGGGCGAGGGCGAGGTCATGCCCTCCGAACAGGAGCTTGCAGCTGAATATGGCGTCTCGCGGGTGACGGTGCGCAAGACAATGGCCCTTCTCGAAGAGGCCAGTCTGATCACCCGCCATCGCGGGCGCGGTACCTTTGTCAATCCGGAGGTGCTGGACCGTGGCCCCGGAGACGGCATCAGCGGCTTCAAAGACAATATTCGGGAGTTTGAGGAAACCACGGCGGTTGAACTGCATGAATTCGCCAAAGTGGATATTCCGAATGATCTGGCCCGGGAAACCGGTCAGGCGCTGAACGGTCCCGCGCTCAGGATCCGGCGCACCCGTCGCCGCGGCGAGGTGCCGTTTTCACATTCCGTCGTCTATGTTTTCCCGCCGGAATCGGACCTTCTTTCCGAAGAATCGCTTGGAAACCGCACGGTGGTTGCAGCGCTGGAAGAACAGGGTTTTGTCTTTTCCCATGCCGAACAACGCCTGACTGCCGTTGCCGCCGATCCGGAGCTGGCCAGCCATCTTGGCATGGCCCCCGGCGCGCCGCTGATCTGTATGCGCCGCACCGTTTTCGACAGTACCGGGCGCCTCGTGGAATTTCTGCGGATCTTCTACAATCCCGAGCTGTTTGAATACCGGGTAAGCCTTTCGCGCGAACAGGGCGAAAGCCAGACGCCGCAATGGGTCCGGCGTGGCCAGGACTTCGCATCCTGACGGGCTCTTCTGCTTCTTCCTGACATTCCGCGAATTTCCGGTCTCAGCGGCGCCCGGTAGTCCTGCCCTTGCGCCAGGCCGCACCGTCACATGCGAAACCGAACAGATGTGCCAGGCCCCCAGACAGGGGCCTGCTCGTTGCCAGACGGTGTGCCCGGCTTCTTCCCCTGTGATCCGGATGCAGCATACCAGATGTCGCGCCCTTCTCTTTGGCCATATTTGTTTTATTGTATTCTTTATAATACAACTTTCTTGACAGTTTTCGCGATCTGCACCAGAATGGCGTCAGGAGAGCAGAGGCATGAGCATTACCCAGATTTCCGAGGACCGCGCCGATGGGCGACAGGCCTCTGTTGCAGCAGAACTGGCGAGGCTCGTCGCCACACGAACCGCACCGCTGCCCTATTCATTGCGGATCGTCCTTGAGAACCTGATCCGCAACAGCCCGACCGACGAGCGTGCCCTGATCCTTGAGGTCGCCGCCTGGAGACCGGGGGCCCCGGGTCTTGTGGTGCCTCTGGCGGTCGACCGGGTGGTGCTGCCCGATTCCAGCGGCTTGCCGGTGCTGATGGACTTCGCCGCCTTACGCGACGCGCTGTTGCGCGAGGGTGGCGACCCGGCCCGCGCCGAGCCGCAGATCCAGTGCGACCTTGTGGTGGATCATTCGCTGATCGTCGATCAGGCCGGGCATCCGGGCGCGATGCAGCACAATCTGAAGATGGAATTTCGCCGCAATGCCGAGCGCTACACGGTCTTTCGCTGGGCGCAGCAGGCCTTTGAAAAGCTGCGGGTGATCCCGCCCGGCATGGGCATCATCCACCAGGTGCATCTGGAACATCTCGCCCGCGTCGTCACGGCGGACGGGCATCCGGAATTCGTGCTGGGCTGCGATTCCCACACCCCGATGATCAATGCCCTCGGCGTGCTTGGCTGGGGCGTTGGCGGTATTGATGCCGAGGCCGCCCTTGTGGGCGAACGTTACCGCGTCACCATCCCGCGTGTCACCGGCGTGAGGCTGACCGGCGCATTGAGGCCGGGTGTCACCACGACCGACCTGGTTCTGACCCTGACGCAGCGCCTTCGCGCGTTGAATGTCGTAGGGGCCTTTGTCGAATTTACCGGCCAGGGGCTTGATCACCTCGCGGTCCCGGAACGCGCGACCCTGTGCAATATGGCGCCGGAATATGGGGCGACCTGCGGCTATTTTCCGATCGACCGCCTGACCCTCGACTATCTGCGTCAGACGGGCCGCGACGAGGAGCATATCGCTCAGGTCGAAGCCGTTGCGCGCCGCCTCGGCCTGTTTCGCGACAACGGGGCGCCGGAGCCGGAATTTTCCGACCTGCTTGAGATTGATCTGTCCGAGGTCGAGCCCTCACTTGCCGGACCACGCCGCCCGCAGGACAGGCTGGCCCTGTCGCAGGTCGCGGATGCGTTTCGCGCGGGGCTTTCTCTCCCCGCATCGGCGGGCGGGTTCGAGGCCGGGCCGCATCCCGATCATGGCCGCCTGGCCATTGCGGCGATCACCTCCTGCACCAATACGTCCAACCCGACGCTGATGCTGGGCGCAGGGCTGCTGGCCCGTGCTGCGGTCGCGCGCGGGCTGAGAACCGCAAAAGGCGTGAAGACCTCGATGGCGCCGGGCTCGCGGGTCGCGCTCAGCTACCTCGGCGCGGCCGGGCTGCTCAAACCGCTGGATGAGCTGGGCTTTCATACGGTCGGCTTTGGCTGCACCACCTGTTCCGGCAAATCCGGCCCGATTGACCCCGGCATCCAGCACCAGGTCAGCGCGGAGGGCATGGTCGCCACTGCCGTGCTGTCCGGCAACCGCAATTTTGAAGGCCGCACTCACAAGGCCGTCCAGGCCGCCTATCTCGCCTCGCCGCCGCTGGTTGTGGCCTATGCGCTGGCAGGACGGATCGACATTGACCTGACGCGTGAGCCGCTGGGCCATGATCAGGCGGGCAAGCCGGTTTTTCTCGCCGATATCTGGCCGGGCGAAGAGGAACTGGCGGCGCTCAGTGCAACGGCGCTCCGCCCGGATGATTATCGTCAGAACTACGCAACGATCGCGCAGGGCACCGAGGAATGGCAGGCGCTGGAGACACCGGAGGGCCCGTTCTTCCACTGGGATAAGGCCTCGGCCTATATCTCCCGCCCACCCTTCTTTGACGAGGATTTCCTGGAAACCCGTCGCTCAGTTCCGGACCGTCTCGATGCGGCCCGCGCGCTGGCGGTTTTTAGCGACAGCCTGACCACGGACCATGTGACCCCTTCGGGCGAGATCACCGCAGATACGCTTGCCGGTGAGTATCTGGCCAGCCTGGGCGTGCCGGTCAGCGCCTTCAACGCCTATACGCAGCGGCGCGGCAATCATGAGGTTATGGCGCGGGCGACCTTTGCCAATCCGCGCATCCGCAACCGCCTCGTCCGCCGTCCGGGCGGCTGGACCCGCCACCTGCCCGATGGCGAAGAGATGCCGATCCATACCGCCGCCATGCGCTACCGCGCGGCTTCGGTTCCGGCGATCATCCTCGCCGGGCGCGATTATGGCATGGGGTCCAGCCGCGACTGGGCCGCGAAAGGCCCGGCTTTGCTGGGGGTCTCGCTGGTGATGGCGCGAAATTATGAACGCATTCATCGCTCTAACCTGATCGGCATGGGGATCCTGCCCGCACTGTTCCAGGAGGGCGAGAGCCATGAAAGCCTCGGGCTGAGCGGTGAGGAAAGCTTTGCCATTGACGGCCTTCACGCGGCGATCAGGACCGGAGATGCGATCCGCGTCACCGCCACCGCGCCGGATGGCAGCGAGATCCGCTTCAGCCTGACCGCCGACCTTCACGGTGCCGATGAGCGGGCGCTGCTGGCCGCCGGCGGTATTTTCCCGCGGCTGTTTGACCGCCTGCTTGCCCCTGTCTCCTGAGGTTTCGATGCATTTTGACCTGATCCTGAAAAACGGAACCCTCGTGATCCCCGGCACTGGCCTTGTCGACGCCTCGGTTGGGGTCAGCGGTGGGCGCATTGCCGCGCTGCTGGCGCCGGGCGAGAGCGCGACGGCCGTCCGTGTGATCGACTGCAAGGGAAATCACGTCTTCCCCGGCGTGATCGACCCCCATACCCATATCGGCTTTGGCGCAAAAGAAGCCGACTTCCTGACCGAGAGCCGTTCCGCCGCGCTTGGCGGGGTGACCGGGATGATGACCTTCCACCGCTCGGACGATCTGGCACTGTCGACCGGGCCGTGGCGTGAGGCGGGCGAGGCGCGCTCGATCATCGATTTCGGCTTTCATTTCGGGGTCACCAGCCGCGCCCATGTCGAGACACTGGCAGAGAATGCGGCCCGGTTCGGGGTGACCTCGATCAAGGTCTATCTGATGTATAAGGGCGCCGCCGGGGCCGCCAAAGGCTTTGGCGAGGTCGATGACGCATTGCTGTTCCGCGCGCTGCAGGCCGGGGCAAAGATCCCTGGCGCCGTGGTAGGCGTGCATTGCGAGAATACCGAAGTCATTCCCGTCTTCCGCGAGCCGCTGCGTGACGCCGGGCGCGACGATCTGAGAGCCTGGGATGAACAGAGCCCCGGCTTTCTGGAAACTGAGAATGTCTTCCGCGTCTGCTGGTTTGGTGAGAAAACCGGCTGCCCGGTCAATATCGTGCATATGTCTGCCGGGGAAAGCCTTGAGCTCGTGCGCCGTCTGCGCCGGCCCGACAGGGCACCGATCCATGTCGAGACCTGCGCGCATTACCTCTCGCTCTCGCATGACGATGCCAGCGGAGCCCTGGCCAAGGTGAACCCGCCCCTGCGGTCGCAGGCCGATATCGACGCGCTTTGGGAAGGGGTGCGGCTGGGCGAGATCAGCACCATCGGATCGGACCATGTGCCCCGCAAAGCCGAGACCAAGGACGGCGGCATCTGGACTGCGAGTGCAGGTTTCCCGGGGATCGCGACGCTCTTGCCGGTCTTGCTGGACGAGGGCTGGCACCGGCGCGGCGTCGGTCTGGACGTGCTGGCGGCGGCAACCAGCGCGAATGTGGCGGATCTTTACAATCTGGCGGGCCGGGGCCGTATCGCACCGGGTTACAGCGCCGATTTCGCAATTGTCGATCTGGATGGCGAGACGCTGGTCGATCCGGACCAGCTGGAATCGCATTCCGACTATACGCCCTGGGCCGGGCGCAAACTGAAAGGGGCGGTAACCGCAACCGTCCTGAAAGGCCGGCTGATTGCCGAGGGCGGCAAGGTCCTGCCCGGCATCGAGGCCGGCGGTGATTACATTTTCAGAACTTCAGGGAAAGCGTGAAATGACGGAACGGGTCTGGGATAAATTCCTCACCGAACATGACAAGGAAATCTACCAGCTCGCCGGATATGGCAAGCGCGGCGGATTTGGCAAACGGCCCGCCCTTTTCATCATCGACGTACAGTATAATTTCTGTGGCGACGAACCTGGTGAATCGCAGATTGAGGGTGTGAAAAAATACCGCACCCATTGCGGCCCGGCGGGCTGGGAAGCGGTAAACCGGATCGAGCCGCTGCTGAAGATGGCGCGCGAAAAGAACCTGCCGGTGTTCTATACGCAGTCAGAGCGGCGGCCCGATATGCTCGACAGCGGTGTTCAGGTCGGCAAGAACCACCGTGGTGGCGAAAAGACCTCGACCGAAGGCAGCCATGCGACCCAGACCGTCGCGCCGCTTGCGCCGCAGCCGCAGGATATCCTGATCGGCAAGCGCAAACCTTCGGCCTTTTTCGGCACGCTCTTCATGAGCCACCTGAATTTCCTTGATGTCGATACGCTGATCATGACCGGCTGCACGACATCTGGCTGTCTGCGGGCGACCACGGTTGACGCGTATTCCTACAATTTCAAGGTGATCATACCGGAGGAAACCGCCTTCGACCGTTTCGAGGCGAGCCATGCGATCAACCTCTTCGACATGAATTGCAAATATGCCGATGTGATCCCCACCGCCGAGGTGCTGGACTATATGAAGGGGCTGCCCCGCCGCGAGGTCTGACGGCTCAGCGTCCCGCCCGTAAAACATGAAAGGCGGCCCAGATATGGGCCGCCTTTTTTCCTTGTTTCGCTGAAGGCAGAGCGTTCAGGCACTCCGCCCGGAGGCAAAGGCGATGGCCCTGGTAACAGCCGCTTTGGTGAGGGCAATATCCTCATCCGAATGCGTCGCCGAAAGATAAAGAAGCCCGCGCGAAATGGTCTGCACACCTGCAAGCAACAGCTCGCCACAGAAGGCTGCGGTCGCGGCGCGGTCGATCCGCGGCAGATCGCCAAGGCCAGAGACCTGGTCAATCCCGAGGAAGATTTGCAACGCAGAGCCGGTACGCGCAACCGAAAGTGGCAGGCCCGCCTCGCGGGCGGTGTCGCGGATATGGGCCTCAAGATCCGCGCCCTGCGCTTCCATGCGCGGGAATATCTCATCCTCGCGCGCGATCAGTTCGCGGATACAGGCCACAGCGGCCGCAACCGACACCGGATTGCCATTGAAGGTGCCACGATGCAGCATCCGGCCAGAGGCCACCGGCTCCATCGCAGCGCGGCTGCCGGCGACAGCGCTGATCGGGAACCCCGCCCCCATCGCCTTGCCGATCACCGAGAGATCAGGCGTCACACCTACCAAAGCCTGCGCGCCGCCGGTCCCGAGCCGGTACCCCGAAATCACCTCGTCGAAAATCAGCGCCACGCCCTTTTCGCGCGTCAGGTCGCGCAGCCCCTCAAGGTAGCCGGCCGGCGGCATGAAACAGCCGCCATTGATCGCAACAGGCTCAAGAATAACGGCGGCGAATGTGTCATCCAGCACCGCGCGCAGCTGGTCCAGATCGCCCCAGTCCAGCACCGTGACCGAAGCCGCCGCAGCCGGGTCCTGGCCCAGCGTATCCGGCCCGTCATTGCCCGGCATACCCGCAATCTGGATCGTATCGAACCAGCCATGATAATTGCCGCGAAACTTCACGATCCGGGTGCGCCCGGTCGCAGCGCGGGCAATCCTCAGCGCCAGCTGGATCGCCTCGGAACCCGAGCTGGCAAAGGCGCTGACTTCAGCCGAGGGGAGCGTCTGTGCGATCAGCTCACCCAGCTCCGCCTCGCCCTGGTGGATGGTCGCGGTCCTGAGCCCGAGATCAAGCGAAGACTTTACCGCCCCGATCACCCCTTGCGGACTGTGCCCGAGGATCAGCGGCCCATAGCCAAGCGCGTAATCAATGAAACGCGCACCGGAAATATCCCACAGATGCGCGCCTTCGGCGCGGGCCGCCACCAGTGGCGCCGGCAACTGGCGCCCTCTCGGGGTCGAGGAGCAGCCAAAGGCAACAGTTTTCAGCGCGCGGGCGCGGTGTTCACGGGCAGCGGTTACAAAAGCGGGCTCTGCCATGGTCACCTCGTTTCGAATATTCATTTACCGCACCTTCTCATCTGTCGCGAAAGTCAGCGCACGAATGGCTTTCCAGCTGATTGCAACGTCATCACCCGCTGCCGGACGTTTCTTGCCAAGACCACGCGGCACATAGGCGGTCATCGGGCCAATCCCTGCGACCTCCATCACCGCGCGGAAATGGTCGCCATGGTAAATCACATCGCGGATATGGGCGGCGAAGCGGTTCGGGGCGCCCTCTTCCGCCCCAAGCCGGATATGTTCTGGGCGCACCAGCACCTGCACATCCGCGCCGTCCGACTGGGATCCGGTCGCAGTGGTCAGGATTTCGGTGCCTGCCGCTGTCCGCACCGTCACGGTAGCAGCATCTCTGCCGCTGACCTTGCCGGTGATGACATTATTCTCGCCCATGAACCGGGCGACAAAAGCGGTCTGGGGCCGGTCATAGACCTCATCCGGCGGGCCGATATGCTGAATGCGGCCCTCATTGAAGATCGCGACCCGGTCCGACATTGTCAGCGCCTCGGACTGGTCATGCGTCACGTAAAGCATGGTGAGGCCCAGCTTTTCATGCAGCTCGCGGATCTCAAGCTGCATATGTTCGCGCAGTTGCTTGTCAAGCGCGCCCAGCGGCTCATCCAGCAAAACCATCTTCGGCTCGAAGACCAGCGCGCGCGCGAGGGCGACCCTTTGCTGCTGGCCGCCCGAAAGCTGCACCGGACGACGATCCGCCACCTTGTCGAGCCGGATCATATCCAGCGCCCGGTTCACCCGCGCTTCGATCTCATGCTTTGCGAATTTGTGCATCCGGAGTGGAAAGGCCAGGTTCTGCGCCACGGTCATATGCGGAAACAGCGCATAATTCTGGAAGACCATGCCGAAATTGCGGGCATAGGTCGGGGTTTCGTTGATGCGCTTGCCGTCAAAGATCACTTCGCCCGAGGACGGTTTCTCAAAGCCCGCAAGCATCATCAGGGTGGTGGTCTTGCCCGATCCCGAAGGGCCGAGCAGCGTCAGAAACTCGCCTTCGGCAATGTCGAGATTCAGGTGATCGACCACCTGGACAGAGCCGTCATAGCTCTTGCACACATCACGGAAACGGACGAACGGCTGAGAGGGGTCTTGGGAAGACATAGGCATTTCCTGACGGCTGTGGCCGGTGAGAACGAAGAACTAGCGGCGGATGCTTTCGCTGCGGGCGCGAACGACTTCCGCAACGATCAGCATGGCGGTTGAGAAGAGGATCATCAGCACCGCTGCCGCCGCGATGGTCGGGCTGAGCATTTCGCGCAGACCAGAGAACATCTGGCGCGGCAGGGTGAGCTGTTCCGGCCCGGAAAGGAAGATCGCGATGATCAGTTCGTCAAACGACGTGGCGAAAGCAAAGATCGCCCCGGCAATGACACCCGGCATGATCATCGGCAGCACCACCTCGACAAAGGCCGTGAAAGGGCCAGCGCCGAGCGACATTGCTGCGCGCAAAAGCGAGTTGTCAAAGGTCTGTACGGCCGCCAGCACGGTGATCACCACATAGGGCGCGGCGATGATTGTATGGGCGATGATCAGACCCGTGCGCGAGTTGGTCAGCCCCACCGTGGCAAAGCCGAAGAACAGCGATGAGGCGATGACGATGGTCGGCACCACCATCGGCAAAGACAGCGTTGCGATCACGATTTTCTTGCCGCGAAACTCGGACATATGCAGACCGAAGGCCGCCAGAGTGCCCAGCGTGGTGGCGAGGAACATGGTGGCGATGCCGATGACAAAGCTGTTCCATGTCGCAAGCAGCCAGCGCGGCGAATGGAAGAAATCCTCGTACCAGCGCAGCGACCAGCCCGGGGTCGGCAGCGTCAGCACCTCGCCCGATGAGAAGGAAAGCGGGAAAATCACGAGGATCGGCAGCACCAGAAAGGCAAAGACGAAGATCGCGAAGATACGGATTGCAAGCATCATGGCTCAGCTCTTCCCCTTGCCCAGCGAGGGCATCAGCCGCCCTGCCACCAGCAGGATCAGCCCGGTAAAGAGCAAAAGCAGGAAGGAAAGCGCCGCCGCCATGCCCTGGTTGATCGTGTTATTGGTGAAATAGTCGATATAGTAGCCAATCATCTGATCAGTGATGCCGCCGACCAGCGCGGGTGTGATGTAAAAGCCCACGGAGAGCATGAAGACGATCAGCGCACCGGCACTGAGACCAGGCAATGTCAGCGGCAGGTAGATCAGCAGAAACTGTTGCCAGGGCTTCGCCCCGAGCGAGGCACCCGCCCGAACATAGTCACCTTTGATCCGCGCCATGACGCTCAGCAGCGGCAGGATGAAGAAGGGCAGCAGCACATGGACCATCGCGATATAGACCGCTGGCCTTGTGAAAATAATCGCCTTCGGCTCCGAGATCAGACTGGCCGCGCTCAGCAGACCGTTAATCACGCCCTCGCGCTGCAACAGGATGAACCATGCGGTCGAGCGCACGAGGATCGAGATCCAGAACGGGATCAGCACGCACATCATCGCTATCGCCTTGCCACGCCCCGTGAGGGTCGAGAGATACCAGGCGGCGGGATAGCCAATCACCACGGTAATCAGGGTCACCGCCGCGCTGATGAGGAAGGTGCGCAGAAACAGGCTGCGAAAGATTGCCTGATCCTCGCTGACCGGCACTATGGCGCCGCTGTCATTATAGCGCAGATCCAGCGCCCGCAGCACATAAGTGGCGGTATAGGGGCTGCCATGGAGTTTCAGCAGCCGCCAGATCTGTGGCTTTCCCCATTCCGGGGCAATTTCAGGAAGCGAGGTCGCGAAAGGCGCCTCCAGCTTATCCGCCCCGGAGCGGGTCTTTGTCAGCGTCGACCGCAGCCCGGTCGATTCAAAATTCAGCCGCCGCGTTAACGCCCCGAAAGCGCGATTGTCGAGCCCTGCCCCCATATCGGCGACAAGCGCCGCGAAGGCCTCTTCGGAGGGCATCCCCTCACCGTCCCAGGCGTCAAGCGCCAGCGTCGTGCGCGGCAGGGCGATGCTTATTTCGGGGCTGTCAAAGGCCCGTTTGATCGAAACCCCGATCGGAATGACGAAGCCGATCAGGATCAGCAATAAAAGTGGCGCAATCAGCAGCCATGAAACGGTCGTTTTGTTCACTTCGCCACCCGCGCCCCGCAGTCAGTTCTGGCAGGCGCGTCCTGAAGCGCGCGCCTGCCGGTTCATTCAGTGTTCAGCGCGCAGCCCAGGCCGCGAACCGCGCTTCCAGATCCTCACCATGGATAACCCAGAATTCGGTATTGATCCGAAGGCCTTCATCGGTGTGGTTCAGAACCATACCCGGATTGCTTTCGCGGATGACCGGATCCTCGTTCACCTCTTTATTCGCCGGCGAGATTGGCCAGATTTTCGCCTGTTCGCGCAACGGGCCGACATCGGTGATCCAGTCCAGCATCTTCATCGCCTCATCTTTCTTCGGTGAACCGGCGACCACTGCCCAGTAATCGACCGAATAGATCAGCGTGTTCCAGTCGAGCTGGTAGTCTTTCTTGTCTTCGCTCATCGCACGCAGGATACGACCGGTGAAGGCCAGCGCGAAGTCGACCTCGCCGCTGCCGACAAATTGCAAAGGCTGCGCGCCGGTATTCCACCAGACGACATGGCCTTTCAGCGTATCAAGCCTGGCGAAAGCACGGGCCACGCCCTCTTCCGTGGCGAGAACCTCGTAGACTTCGGCAGACGGCACGCCATCCGCAAGCAGCGCCGCCTCAAGCGTCATCTGAGCGGTAGAGCGCAGCGAACGCTTGCCGGGGAATGCCTCAACATCGAAGAACTCCGCGAAGCTTTGCGGTCCGGCGGCATGTTTCGACTTGTCATAGAAGACAGCCGCGCCCCAGCCCGCGCCGCCAACCCCACATTCCAGTGCGGTTCCGTCGATGAACTTGTCTTTTTTAACAATATCATAGTCGACAGCCTCGAAGATCCCGTCTTCACAGCCGCGCAGCAATTCCGGCTCGCCGATCATCTGGATGTCTTCGGTGACCTGACCGGCTTCGACCATGGAATAGATCTTGGCCAGCTCGCCATCGGACGCATCATCCTTGACCTTGATTCCCGTCGCCTCGGTAAAGCTCTTGAACAGCGTCTCGCGCGCCGCATCCTGATATCCACCGCCCGGCCCGATGATCACAAGGTCGCGCGCCTGCGCCCCTGCAGCAAAGCCGAGTGCCAGCGGCAATGCCAGCAGGACGGAGTTCCGGAGCCTCTTTTCTCTCATTTTGGTCACTCTCCTGTCAGAGGGCAGGCGACACACCGGCCCATTATCGCTATCCGGAATCAGGCGCTTTCTGCGGTCATCAGGTCGCATGGCGCCGGATAGTTTATATAGTAGCAATAATAATACATTTATGTATTTGGCAAGCAGATTTTGCTTCAGGCATGTCGCCAGCCTGCGGAAGCGGCCATGACAGCAGAGACAGCATCTTGCAGGGCAGATATATCTTAAGCTATATTGTAGCCACTATAATACATTTGCCACGCAAAACAGGACGGTTGCCATGCCTCTCTCCGACCCGACCGGGCCCTTCCAGCCGCAGGCCGCCAATCCCGCCATCCGTCCGACCCCGGCCCGCGATGGCATTGTCGAATACCAGCTCTATATCGACGGCGCCTTCACGCCCGCCGCTTCGGGCGGCCGAATCGAATCGACCGATCCGGTCTCTGGCGAAGTCTGGTCCACCATCGCCCGCGCCCAGAATGAGGATGTCGACCGCGCCGTCATGGCCGCCCATCGCGCGTTCAACGATCCCGCCTGGCGTGGACTTTCTGCCACGGCGCGCGGCGCGCTGCTGCGCAAGCTCGGCGATCTGATTGCTGAAAACGCCGCCTGGCTTGCCCAGCTGGAGATGAAGGATAACGGCAAGCTGATTGCCGAGCTGACCGTCCAGATGAACTACCTGCCGAATTACTACTATTACTATGGCGGCATGGCGGACAAATTGCAGGGCGCAACCATCCCGACCGACAAGCCCGGGGTAATCAACTACACGCGCTATGAACCCCTGGGCGTCGTAGCCTGTATAATGCCCTGGAACTCGCCCCTGCCCCTGATGAGCTTTAAGCTCGCGGCGGCGCTTGCGGCGGGCAATACCGTGGTGCTGAAACCGTCGGAATTCACCTCGGCCTCGACCCTGGAATTCGTGAAGCTGGTAGAGCTGGCCGGCTTCCCGAAAGGTGTGGTCAATGTGGTGACCGGCTATGGCCACGAGATGGGCGAGGCCCTTGTCGCGCATCCGAAGGTCGAGCGCATCGCCTTTACCGGTGGGCCGGTCGCAGGGCGGATCATCAACGAACAGGCCGCCCGCGCCATGAAACGGGTCACGCTGGAGCTGGGCGGCAAATCCCCGAACATCATCTTCGAGGATGCCGATCTGGATCAGGCGATCAAAGGTGCGGTTGCAGGGATCTTTGCGGCCTCAGGCCAGACCTGCGTGGCAGGTTCGCGCCTGTTGCTGCAGCGGTCCATCCATGATCGCTTTGTGGAAAGGCTGGTGGACTTCCTGAAGGATATCCGCTTCGGCCACCCATCGAACCCCGATACCCAGATCGCGCCGATCTCAACCGCGCCGCAGCTGGCAAAGATCGAGGAATATGTCGCCATCGCCACCGCCGAGGGCGCAAAGCTGGTGCGCGGCGGAAAACGTGCCGCTGTCGCAGACTGGCCCAACGGGCTGTTCTATGAACCCACGATTTTCACCGACGTGAAAAATTCGATGCGGATCGCGCAGGAAGAAGTCTTCGGCCCCGTCCTTTCGATCATCCCGTTTGAAGATGAGGAAGAGGCAGTGCAGATCGCCAATGACACCATCTTCGGTCTGGCCGCAGGGGTCTGGACCCGCGACCTCGCCCGCGGTCTGCGCATGACGGAAAAGATCCGTGCCGGCACGGTCTGGGTGAACAACTACCGATCCACCTCGATCACCTCGCCCTTTGGTGGCTTTGGGATGAGCGGCATCGGTCGCGAGGGGGGCATGACCGGCATCATGGAATATGTTGAACTGAAAAGTGTCTGGCTCTCGACGGGGGTTGAAATCCCGAACCCCTTCATCCGCCGCTGATCCGGTCAGCCCGCCCGCCGGATCGACATATTTCGACAGGCACCGCCTGGGCAAACCGCATGGTTTGCTCAGGCGCGTGGAGCCTTCACTGATGACTGTTCGAAATCATGCGTTGCCAGCTGAGACCAGGCCGCGGACGCTGCAACCCCCTTCAATCCGGGCGTTGTGACCGGCACGAGATATCGGCCTGCTGGTGGCGCCGAAACGGCGAAGCGCTCGCAGACCCTGCCGGCGAGGCTGCGGCTTCGCCGTCTGGCCTGGACCTGTTCCACGTCAGCACTCCTTCGGAGAGCAGGAGCGATTGGGACGGATCACAAAAACAGGTCAGGCGGAAACCAACCCCGAAAACGGGTTTCCAGGACGATATTGCTCATATCATCGTGAGGGCGTAATCCACCGCCTCGATCAGGCTTGATGCCTCGGCGATGCCCTTGCCGGCAATGTCAAAGGCAGTGCCGTGGTCGACCGAGGTGCGGATCACCGGCAGGCCGAGGGTCACATTCACCCCGTTCAGCGCCGTCCAGCGCCCGGTGGC
This sequence comes from Pseudogemmobacter sp. TB195, assembly GCF_058313095.1. NCBI lineage: Bacteria > Pseudomonadati > Pseudomonadota > Alphaproteobacteria > Rhodobacterales > Paracoccaceae > Pseudogemmobacter > Pseudogemmobacter sp. TB195. The sequence continues at coordinate 47,982 of NZ_JBZEGG010000005.1, read as the reverse complement.
CGGGTCAACCGCGAAGCCTAAGAGCTTCACCGGGATATGGCCCTGGTCGTGATACATCGCCACGACCGCGTCGAAATCCCCGCCGCGCAGCCGCACGAAGACCGTATCGCCGGGGACCGGCCCGAAGACTTTCTCGCCCTTCGCCTGGTATTCCGCAACCAGCGGCGCCGTCACGTCGATATCATGACGCCCGAAGATCCCTCCTTCGCCGGCATGCGGGTTCAGCGCGGCGATGGCCACGCGGGGCGCCGTCATCCCCATCCGCCTCAGCGTTGCCAGCGTCAGATCGGTGACATGGCAGATGCGGGCCGCCGTGGCGCGTCCCGGCACCTCCTCCAGTGCGCAATGGGTCGAAACATGGCTGACCCGCATGCCACCATGCGCCAGCATCATCACACTGCCCTTCACTCCGGTCAGATCGGCGAGCATCTCGGTATGTCCGGCATAGTGGCGCCCGGCGAGGTTCAGCGCCTCTTTGTTCAGCGGCGCGGTAACGATGCCGTCAATCCGCCCCGCCATGGCGAGGCGCACTGCGATGGCGATGGCCTGATAGGCCTGCTCCCCCGCCGCAGCCGTGATCTCACCCCAGCGGATCTCAGCGTCCGGCGCCGGGGTCGGCAGGATCGCGGCCCCTTGCAGCCCGGCAAGCTGCGCCTCGCTGATCACCGGCGGTGGCTGCAATCCGGTGACCTCCGCCGCCAGGGCGAGCGCGCCGGGATCGCCGATCACTACCAGTGCGAAGGCGCCCTGATCCAGCCTGTCCTGCAGATGCGCCAGCGTGCGCAGCGTGATTTCCGGGCCGATTCCGGCGGGATCGCCAAGCGTGATAGCAAGAAGCGGGCGGGACATTGGAACCTCGGGCTGCATCGAACTGAAATCTTTTGACATCATATGAAAGATATTGGAAGTATTTTCCGGCGCAATGTGGAATGTATTGAAATATTCGCCGGGCCATTCCAGAATAGCCCGCAACCCAACCGCACCGGAAAGAAGCCCATGCTGCCAGCCCTGCGCCAGGCCCGGATCATCGAATTCCTGCGCCGTGACGGGGCAGCGGGGCTGAAAGAGATGTCAGCCGCGCTCGGGGTCTCTGTCTCGACGCTGCGCCGCGATGTCGACATGCTTTTTGAGGCCGGGCATCTGGAACGCACACGCGGCGGCGCCCTGCTGACCGGCAGCCTGCGTGCCGGGCCAGAGCTCGGCCGCGCCATCGCTTCCGAGTTGGAAAGCGGGGCAAAAGCGGCAATCGGGCGCGAGGCCGCGCAGCTGATCCGCCCCGGCATGACCGCGATCTTTGACAGCGGCTCCACCACGGCATCGGCGGCGCGGGCGGCACGCGACAGTGGCACGGCCTTTACCGCCGTCACCAATGATCTCGCAATCGCCGCGACGCTGGCGGAGGCGCCGCAGATCCGCCTGATCGTCGCCGGGGGAGAGCTGCGCCCCGGTTCCGGCACGCTGATGGGGGCGGATACGCTCGATCTGATGCGGCGGCTGCGCGCCGATCTGGCTTTCGTCGGTGCCCATGCGGTCAGCGAGACCGAGATGTCGGATACTTCGGTCGAGCTGGCACAGCTCAAACGCGTGATCCTTGCCGCCGCCGACCGGCCAGTGCTGCTGGCGGACAGCTCGAAGATCTTCTCACGCGCCTTTTGCAGCTTTGGTCTGCTGCGACAGCTGGACCGGCTGGTGACGGATGACCGGCTGGGGCTTGATCAGCTGGCGGTGCTGCAACATGCTATTCCCCAGGTCGATCTGGCGGCACTTCCGTGAGGCTGCGGCTGATCGCGGATGATCTGACCGGCGCGCTGGATGCGGCGGCGCCCTTTGCACGCGAGGCCGCACCGGTGCGGCTGACGCTGTCAGCCGGCGGCGATACGCCTGCGCTGTGCCACAGCACCGAAAGCCGCGATCTGGCGGAACCGCTCGCCTGTGGGCTGGTGCGCGATGCCGCGCGCCGGATGGCGGACCCGTCGGCGCTCTGGTTCAAGAAGGTCGACAGCGTGCTGCGCGGCCACCCGCTGGCCGAGACGCTGGCGATGATTGCAGCCGGCGGTTTCGCGCGTTGCATCTTTGCGCCGGCCTTCCCCGAAATGGGCCGGATCACCAGGGAAGGGCGCCAGCTGGTGCAGGACGGCGGGACCTGGCGCGAGACCGCACAAGGCGATCTGCGCGCGGCTTTTGCCAGGCTGGCGCCCGAGCGCGAAATCCATGTGCCGGATGCGCAATACGCGGCGGAACTGCGCGCAGCCATCCGCCCCTGGACCGGGATGCGGGGCACGCTCTGGGCGGGAAGCCGGGGGTTGGCCGAGGCGCTGGCCGCCCCCTCATCGCCCCTGCCGCGCCCAGAGGTCGGGCTTTTCATCCTCGGGACAGCGCATCCCGCCACCCGCGCGCAGGCGGCAGCGCTTGCCCCCCTGATCCGTCCCGCATCAGGGGCCGGGCTCGACGCCGACAGCGCGAGACCTGTCCTGCTGGACCCGGTGCCGCTCAGCGCCGATGCGCGCGAGACCCATGCGCGGCTGCGCGACAGCCTCTCGCGTCTGCAGCCCGGCGGCGCGGGCGCGATTTTCGTGACCGGCGGCGATTGTCTGAGCCTTGTTCTTGCTCAGACCGGCACCGAAGCCCTCGACTGTATCGGCGAGGCCGGTCCGGGCATCCCTGTTTCGCGCGTCATCGGCGGCCGGTTCGACGGGCGTTTGCTGGTCTCGAAATCCGGCGGTTTCGGCGGCGCCGATCTGCTGACAGGCTTTCTCAGGCGCTGACGGGGATTTCGCGGAAGGCGGGCAGCCAGCACAGCGTCTCAGCAGTCGTCCTGCCGGGCCGGTATTCCGCCCCGATGGGTGCCGTCCAGCCAAGCGCGCCGATCCGCGCGAGCACCGCGCGATAATCCAGCTCGCCATGATCAGGTGCGCCCCGGTCAGGGACCGAGGCGATCTGGACATGACCAATCAGCGGCAGCAGGCGCTCGAACCGCCGGCAGATATCACCGCCGCAGATCTGCAGGTGATAGCAGTCGAACATCAGTTTCAGCGCCGGATGGCCGAGGCCTTCAATGATAGACGCTGCCTGTTCGGCGCTGTTGAGGAAATAGCCCGGCGCATCATAGGGGTTCAGCGGCTCGATCAGAATGGTACGACCGCCTGCCCGCGCGCAGGCAAAGGCAAGATTGGCGCGGAACGCAGCATCGGCCTCCGGCCCGGAAGCGATCCCGGCCATCACATGTACCGCCCCGGCGCCAATCGCATCGGCATAGGCGAGCGCTTCGAGGATCGCATCCCGCGCCTCTGCCTCGCGCCCGGGAAGCGCCGCCAGCCCGTTCTCACCCGACGCCCCGCGCCGCGTGTTGAGGCCGAGCATCGGCAGCCCGGTCTCCTCCAGCGCCGCCTTCACCTGGGCCGACGGTGTCTCATAAGGCCAGTGGCATTCGACCGCGTCGAAGCCGGCCTGTGCGGCGGCGCGGATCGCCTCGGGGAGTGGCAGATCGGCCCAGAGAAACCCGAGATTAGCAGAAAAGCGCATCCCGATCAGCCCCCGCTGCCGGGCAGCGTGATTCCGGCCCGCGCGGCGAGCACCTTCGCCACTGCCGCATCATCCTCACGCCCGAGCCCGGCACCTGCGGCTTCACGGAACAGGGCAAGTGCGCTGTCGGAAAGCGGCACGCTGGCCCCAAGCCCCAAAGCCGCGCCGGTCACGATGCCGAGATCCTTGACGAAAATATCCACCGCCGAATGCGGCGTATAATCGCCATCGGCGATATGCGGCGCGCGGTTGCCAAACATCCAGCTCATCCCGGCGCAATCGCCGATCACCCCGATCACCTCATGCAGATCGAGGCCGGCGGCGCGCGCCAGCACCATCGCCTCGGCCGCCGCCGCAATATGCACCCCAGCCAGCAACTGGTTGATCATCTTCATCTTTGACGCGGCCCCTGGTGCCGCGCCCAGCCGGAAGACCCTGCCCGCAATCGCGCCAAGCGCCGGGCCGGCCTTGAGGAACGCCGCTTCGGGGCCAGAAGCCATCACGCTCATCTCGCCCGCCAGCGCCTTCGCGGAACCACCTGAAACCGGGGCGTCCAGCGGCAGCATCCCGGCCTCGCGCAACCGGCGCGCCTGATCTTCGGCCCGCGCCGGATCCTGCGTCACCGAGACCGCGAAGACGGTGCCGGACTTTGCCGCCGCGACCGCCTGGCCGGTGCCGAACAGCACGTCCTCAGCCTGGTCGGCATTGACGACGAAAAGGAAGACCACCTCCGCCGCCGCGACTGCCGCAACAGCGGTCTCATGGGCGCAACCGCCCTGTGCGGCGAAATCCGCCCGCGCCTCGGGGCGGATATCAAAGGCATGGGTTTCCAGCCCGGCGCGCAAGAGCGACAAAGCCGCGCCACGCCCCATCGAGCCAAGACCGATCACGGCCACAGCACCCGTCCGGGTCATCATCTTCTCCGTTAAAAGGCCCGGCCTCAGCCGAGCGGTCTGCCGCCATCCACGGCGATCACCGTGCCGGTCGAATAGGTCAGAAGCCCCGCCGCCGCGACCACTGCATCGGCGATATGCTCCGGCTGCGCCAGATCGCCAAGCGGCGTGCGCGCGGCCTGCTCGTCGCGCCAGTCCTGGCTCAGTGATTTGACGAAATCGGTATCGACCAGCCCCGGCGCCACCGAAAGCACCCGGATCTTCGGCGACAACGCCCGCGCGAGCGAAAGCGTGATATTGTCGACCGCCGCCTTTGACGCGCAATAGACGATGTTCGACCCCATCCCCGTCCGGGCCGCGATCGAGGAGATGTTGACGATCACTGCCTTGCCGCCCGCGCCCCGGTCGGACGCATCCAGCATCGGTCGCATGGCGCGGGTGGTGGCGACCACACCTCGCACATTCACCGCAAGGATATCGTCGATGATCTGATCCTCCAGCGCGTCAAGATCGCCATGCGGCACGAAACGCGTAATGCCGGCGCAGTTCACCAGAATATCCAGCCCGCCAAACGCCGCGCGGATCTCTGCCGCAGCCTCTGCCAGCGCGGCGCTGTCGGTGACCGGCGCGCGCAAAGGCAGATGCCCCTCGCCCGGCATCAAAGCCGCCAGCGCCTCCGCCCCGGCGGCGGAACTGTTATAGCCAAGTGCCACCCGTGCGCCCGAGGCGGCGAGACCGATGGCGATGGCGCGCCCGAGCCCGCCGGTCGCGCCGGTGACGAAGGCGCGTTTGCCTGTAAGGTCGATCTTCATTTCGCGCCTTCCCGCGCCCTGAAAGCGGCGAGCCGCGTCAGGCGCCCGTCGCGCCAGGCCCTGCGGGCCGCAAGCTCGCCCTCCGGCAGCGCCGCACGGCGCTCGGCGGAGATGCGGGCGATAAGGTCAGCGGACCAGGGCTGCGGGTCGCGGCGCGATTCCGCTATGGAATGATAAAGCGGGCCAAGCCGCGCCGCGTAATCGGCCACCCCGCCCGGCGCGTTGAGGTCGATGGTCTCGAACGGCCCCATGAAAGACCAGCGCAGGCCGAGCCCATGTGCCACAGTCGCATCAATATCCGCCGCCGTCGCATAGCCCGCGTCATAAAGCGCCCAGGCCTCGTTCAGCAGCGCGCCTTGCAGGCGGTTCAGCACAAAGCCCTCAATCTCGCGCGTCAGCGAGACGGGGACCTGACCCACCGCCTCCATCAGCGCGCGGGTCGAGGTGACGGCATCCACGTCGGTCCAGGGCGCCGGCACCAGTTCCACCACCGGCACCAGATGCGGCGGGTTGACCGGATGCGAGATCAGGAAGCGATTGCGGTTCGCACAGTCTTCGGTGAAAGCCGAGGCCGGGATCCCCGATGAGGACGAGCCAACCACCGCGCCTGCCTTCAGCAGCGGGCCAATCTGACGGCAGACCTCTGTCTTCACATCCACCCGCTCAAAGACAGATTCCTGGATATAATCGGCGGGGCTGACGGCTTGCGACAGGCTTTCCACCACGCTGATCTTCGCCAGCGCGGCGCCTGCATCATCGGCCAGCCCAACCTCAGCCAGGTCGTTCAGTGCGGTCTGCGCCCAGGGGATCACCTTCGCACGGACCTCGGGCGACGGATCAAACACCAGCACCTGATGCCCGGCGCGGGCGAAGACCACCGCCCAGCCGGAGCCGACCAGCCCGGCCCCGACAATCCCTATTACAGCTTTTCCTGACATCATGCGACTTTCGAGGCCTCACCATCGGCGAGGCAGATTTCCGAGATGCGCAGCCCGTCTTTGGTGATGCGCGAGGGGAAGGTGTCGCGCAGCCGCTCCTCATGGACCGGGATCACACGATGCGCGTCATAGCCGGCCTGCTTCATCATCTCTTCCGTCGCCAGCACCAGATTGGTCTGACTGCCGACGGCGAGGCCGACCGGCACATAGATCTCGCCAGCATCGACAGCAGCCCCCGGGCCTTTCACGTTTTCAAAGACATAGACCAGATCGCCGGCCAGCACCCAGGGGTCTGCCGTCTGTGTCTGACCGTCATTCCGGACCGTGACCCACATCGAGCCATAGGTGTGGCTGTCTTCGGCCAGATGCAGATCGATCCCCGGCAGAACATTCTCGACGGCGCCATTGACAGTGATCAGCCGGCGGTCGCGTGCCAGCTCCACCCCGCGCACGATATCGCCGGGATCGACCGCGACCATCATCCAGCGCATCCGCTCGGGCAGCGACATCGCCCAGACCCATTTCGCGATCTCGCGCTCCTGGATGTAGAATTTGGCGTTGGGAAAGTCTTCGACATTGCCGAAATGGTCGAAATGCGCATGGGTGATGAAGACGGTATCGACATCTTCCGGCGTCAGCCCGATCCCGGCCAGAACCTCACGCGGGCTGCGCCAGTTCTCGACCTTGAAGCGGTCGCCCAGCGTTTTGCCGTAAGCCTTGTCATTATAGCCGACATCGACCATGGCGACGTGATCCTTGCCCTTGATCACGACATAGCAATAGGGAAGCTTCACATAGCCCTGGTTATGGGCGCCATAGAGTACGCCGCTCTTGTGATAGTCTTTCACGAACGAATATTCACAAACCCAGATCGAATAGTCGGACATCATTTCCTCCCAGAACTGTCCCGGATCAATGCCCGCCGCAGGCGCAGCAGGCATGGCTGAAATCAATCATCTGCAGTCCGGCGCGCGTCTCGGCGCAGGTTTCCAACACGGTATATGCGCGGCGGATCTGCGCATTGAGCGCGTCGAATGTGGCGTCCGCCCCCGGAGCATCGGCCCGCCAGGCGACCAGCCCGTCAAGGATCGCGCGGCAAAGTCCGGCGCTTTCGGCAAGCCGGTCGCGATGGGGGCCAAGCGGACCGGGGGCAACAAGCGCGGCAATCTGCGCGGTGATCTCCTCCTCGCGCGCGCGGCAGGCTTTCACCTCGGGCAGACCGGCGTGATCGGGGCGCGAAGTGAGCCGCGCGAGGATCAAAAGCCCGGCCAGCTGCCCGACCAGCCGACGCAGATCGTTGAAAACGGCGCGGGCCGCGCTGCCGTAGCGCCCGGCAGCGTCGGAGGCGAGCGCCCGCGCTATTTCGCCCTCGTCAGGCAGGCTCTCAGCGGGCGGCGGCTGCATCGGGGCGGTGCAATCGGGGCGGTGCAGCACCGCGAGCCGCTCAAACAGCGCGGCACCCTGTGGGCGGGAGATGGGATGGCCGCTCATTCTTGTCTCCTCGCGGTGGTGCCACGTTCGATCAGCGGTTTCGGGGCGATGCGGTGCAATTCGACCGGCGTCGCTGGATCAGCTGCCAGCCGCGCCGCCAGATCGACGGTCACCGCCAGCATCTGGTCAATCGGCTGCGGGATGGTTGTCAGCGAATGCGATGGCCAGGAGGCCATGGCGATATCATCGAAACCGACCACTGAAATATCAAGCGGGGCTCCAATCCCCAGCCGCGCCCGCACGCCTTCGACAAAGCCGATGGCGACGATATCATTGGCGCAGAACACGCCATCCGGGCGCTCCGACAGCGCGGCGAAGGCCTCAGCGCCCGAGAACCCGGCCTCATAGCTGAAATTCCCGACCTCAACCTTTTGCGGCTCAGAGAGGCCACGCTCCAGCGCGCGGTCGCGAAAGCCCTGCCAGCGTTCGATATTGGTCGAGGCATCGGGAAAAGCCGCGACATAGCAAAGCCGCCTGTGCCCCTTGTCGATCAGGTGATCGGCGGCCATGCGGGCGCCGGTGATATTGTCACAGGTGACACCATGCCCGGCCGGGTCCGAGGACAGCCGGTTAAAAAAGATACAGGCGGTGCCGGCGGCGGTGCATTCCTGCACCGCGCGCGACGACATGGTGGCCGCGAGGATGATGATCAGATCAGGCTGATAGGTCAGAGCCTGTTCCACCGCCTCATCGATCCGCTCGGGCGCTTCGGCGGAGACCAGCATGACATTCATGCCGATCTCCTGGAGCGCAGTGGTCAGCCGGGTCATCACCTCAGGATAGAAAGGGTTGGTGATGCCCGCGACCACAAGGCCGACGATCCGCGTCCGCCTTGTGATCATCGACCGTGCGAAAGGGTTGGGCCGGTAGCCCATCTCTTCCGCGGCTTCCAGAACCTGGCGGCGGGTTTCCGGGGCAACGATGGCATCGGGATAGAAGGCGCGCGAGACGGTCGAAACCGACATCCCGAGCGAGCGGGCAAGATCCTTGACCGTCACCCGCTTGCGCGAACCACCTTTATTGCTGTCGTCACTCATAACCCTTGCTCCGGTCTTCAGGCTGCGTTTGAACCGCCATAGCGGCGAACGCGGATATTCGCCTGTTCTGCATGGCCCGCAAAGCCCTCAAGCATGCAAAGCCGCGAGGCATATTCGCCGATCATCGCCGAAGCGGCGTCAGTGGTGACGCGCTGATAGGTGCAGGTCTTGATGAACTTGCCGACCCACAACCCGCCGGTATAGCGCGCGGCCTTTTTGGTTGGCAGCGTGTGATTGGTGCCGATCACCTTGTCGCCATAAGCAACATTGGTGCGTGGGCCAAGGAAGAGCGCGCCGAAATTCTGCATGTTTTTCAGGAAGTAATCCGGGTCGCGGGTCATGACTTGGACATGCTCATAGGCCAGATCGTCGGCGACTTTCAGCATCTCTTCTTCACTGTCGCACAGGATCACCTGGCCGTAAGCCTCCCAGGCCTTGCGCGCGATATCGGCGGTCGGGAGCACGCCAAGCTGGCGCTCGATCTCGGCCAGGGTGTCATTGGCAAGTTTTTCCGAGGTGGTGATGAGCGCCGCCGGGCTGGTCGGGCCATGTTCGGCCTGGCCCAGAAGGTCGGTCGCGCAGATCTCGCCATCAACGGTGTCATCGGCGATCACCAGCGTCTCGGTCGGGCCGGCGAAGAGATCGATGCCGACGCGGCCGTAAAGCTGACGCTTGGCTTCGGCGACAAAGGCATTGCCGGGGCCGACCAGCATATCGACTGGCGCGATGCTCTCGGTGCCGATCGCCATGGCGCCAATGGCCTGAACGCCGCCGAGGCAGTAGATCTCATCGGCGCCGGCGAAATGCATCGCCGCGACGATGGCCGGATGCGGTTTGCCATGGAAGGGCGGCGCGCAGGCGATCACCCGCTTCACACCGGCAACCTTGGCCGTCAGAACCGACATATGCGCCGAGGCGACCATCGGGTACTTACCACCCGGCACATAGCAGCCCACGGCTTCGACCGGCACATTGCGATGGCCAAGGAAGACGCCCGGCAGAGTTTCGACCTCCAGATCCTTCAGGCAATCGCGCTGCGCCTTTGCGAAGTTGCGGACCTGGGTCTGCGCGAAATGGATATCCTCCAGATCGCGGGGCGAAACTTCCGAAATCGCCTGCTGGATTTCAGCGTCTGAGAGGCGGAAGCTTGCCGGCGCATAGCCGTCAAATTTGCCTGCCAGCTCGCGCACGGCGGCGTCACCGCGCGCCTCGATATCGGCAAGGATCGTCTCGACGGTTTCCTTAACGACGGCATCATTCGCCGAGATCGCTTCGGCCGTCTGTCCCTGCTTGAGGTATCTCATGATGGTGGTCCGGTTCCTGTGTGGTGGCCAGTCGGGAAAGGCACGCGCGGGGACGGGAGCGGTCCCCGCGCGCAGGGGTTGCGGGCCGGGCTCAGCCGGCCCGACAAGGGTCAGGGCTGAACGGTCGGCTCGACCTTGGTCAGCTTGTAGAGATCAGCGGGCGGCTCGCAGTCCTGGCAGTTGATGCCCGGCTCGTTGGCGCCTGCCGGCACATCGGCGGGCAGTGCCTGGATGGTCGCGCCCTCAACCGGGGTGCCGTTCAGCGCCGAGTCGATGGAAAGCTCTGGCAGCAGCACCGGGTCCAGCACCTGGGTGACGAAGGAAGACGGCACGCGGTCGGCCGGGAAGGCATTGCAGCCATTCTCGAATTTCTCGCCTTCACAGATCTTCACATCGGCAGCCGGCACCCAGGGCAGCGGGAATTCGATATTCATCGGCTCCAGCTCGCGCTTGCCTTCAAGGATCTCCATCATCAGTTTGAACGCATAGCCCGATTGCGCCGGCGGCGAGCCAGCCGAGACACCTTTGAGGCCCTTGGCCTGCATATCGGGATCTGCCAGCGCGAGGCGGAAGCCGTTCGAGTTCTCACCGGTCATCGCGACAAGACGGTCGCCTGCATCAAGCAGCGCCTGGACGGCACCGAATTCACCGGCCTGGGCCCAGATGCCGTCGACATCCGGATGTGCGGCCAGCGCTTTGGCGGTTTCCTGCTGCGTGGTACGGTCGTCCCAGTAGGAATAGTATTCCGCGACAACTTCGATGCCGGGATACTGGTTGAAGATATGCATTGCGCCATCGGTATGGCGCTTGTCGACCGAATTGCCCGGCACACCGCGCGACAGGAAGATCTTGCCCTTGCCGCCCAGTTCGTTGACCAGCGCCTGGGCCGAGTTCTCGCCAAAGCCCGAGGTGATATAGCTGACATTGTAAGCGCAGGGCTCGGTGACGGTGGCGTCATAGGTGAAGAACAGGACCCCCTCATCGCAACCGCGTTTGATGGTGCGGTTCAGCGCGGTCGAGGAAATCGGGAACGTGATGATCCCATCGGCACCATCCTCGATCATGCTCTCATAGGCCGAGATCTGCGCCTGGGGGTCCGTGCCCGAGATCACTTCGATCAGCTCAACCGTCTCGTTATAGGGCGCTGTTGCCGCAAGGGCCTTAACGATATTCGCCGCCTCCGACTGCCAGGAGTTGCCGGAATAGGAGAGCGAGAGATAGATCTTGTATTTCTTGCCCTCTGCCGCAGCCGGGCCGGCGGCAAGCACACCTGCAGTGGCCAGAGCCAGCGCCGAAAGCGAGAGTTTCGCGAATGTGGTGGTCATGGTTTCGATTCTCCTCCTGAAAATCTGTTGGTCTCTGCATCCGGCGCCCGCTCAGGCAGGCGCCGCCCTCCCCTGACCTCAGCCCTTGCGGACCAGGGCACGGATCTTCTCGAACACCTCGTCGCGCAGCAGCAGTAATGCGACGAGGATGATGGCGCCTTCGATGATCGTGCGAAGGCCGAATTGCAGCCCGATCGCCGAGATGATGGTGCCGAGCGTCGTCAGCAGGATCGCGCCACCGACGGTGCCGAGGAACGAGCCCGAGCCGCCAAGGATCGACGAGCCGCCGATCACCACCGCCGCAATCGAGGGCAGCATGTAATTGTCACCCATCCGCAGCGTGGCGCCGTTCGAATAGCCTGCCAGCATCATGCCGGTGAAACCGGCGCAGGCGGCGCTGATCACATAGGGCGCCACCTGTGCGGTCAGCATCGGGATGCCGGCGATGCGCGCGGCCTCGGGATTGGTGCCAAGCGCGTAGAGATAGCGGCCAAGCGTGGAACGCGACTGCACCAGCCAGCCGAACGCCACGAAGAGGATCACGAACACCACCGGCAGCGGCACGCCTGCAAGATGCGATTTCATCAGCCAGGTCAGCGCTTCGGGCGAGGCCCCGCGCGGCGTCCCCTTGGTCATGCCAAGCGCGACCGATGCCACGATAATCGAGGTCGCCATGGTCATGATGAAGGGCGGCACTTTCAGCCAGACGACGCCGATGGCGGTGGCAAGCCCCACCCCGGCGCAGATCACCACGACAAGCGGCAGGAGATACCATGCACCGGTATTACCCGCCCCCACGAGACTGGTCGCCAGCACCCCGCCAAGGGTGATCAGCGCCGGCAGTGACAGGTCAAGCCCGCCGGTCAGGATCACCAGCCCCTGGCCGAACGAAAGAACCACCAGGAAGGAGGCCAGCACCATCACGGTCTGCACCTGCGCCCATGAGCCGAGATTGGGGCTGATGAAGCGCGAGCCAAGCAGCATGAGGATGCAGATCGCAAAGACCGCGAGCGTCGAGATCGTCTCGCGTGAGATCCTGGCCGCGCCACGCCGGTCGGGGGATGCTGCGTAACCTGAGGATTTTTCGGCTGAAGTGGAAGTAATCATCTGTTTCATCTCAGCGCTTCCCAAGGCCTGCACCGCGCCCGATGCCCGCCAGCACACCGCTGAAGACCACCGCGAGGATCAGCACCGCGCCCTGGAAAATCCCGGTATAGAAAGAGGCGACGCCGCTGGAGAACAGCACCTTTTGCAACAGCATCAGAGTGCCCGCCCCCATGACCGAGGCGAAAAGCCCTCCCTTGCCGCCCGTGAAAGCCGTGCCGCCAAGCGCCACGGCGGCAAAGGCCAGCATCAGCAGTGGCGTCCCGGCATTGGGGTTGCCGGTCGCGGTCTGCGCCGAGAGCATATAACCCGCCAGCCCGTAAAGCATTCCGGCGCCGACAAAGGTCAGGAAGCGCACCCGCGCCACCGGCACGCCGGAAAGCCGCGCCGCCTGTTCATCCTCGCCAATGGCGTAAAGCGCGACACCCCAGTCGGTGCGGCGGGCGAGGCTCCAGATCACGATCACCGCCAGCACGACCAGCCCGGAAACCGGCACCACCCCCCAGAGCCGGTCAGTCAGCTCATAGCTCACCCAGGTGGCCACCTGGCCGCCGGGCGCATCAAGAATCACCAGTGCGATGCCCTGGCAGATGATCATCGTGGCCAAAGTCGCCGCGATAGCCTGGAGCCGCAGCCCCGCCACCAGCCAGCCATTGACCGCGCCGACCACCGCGCCGATGCCAAGACAGATCCCCAGCGAGGCCAGCGCCCCAGCTGGCCCCTGCAGGGGATAGACCGCCATCACCACATTGGTGAGCGAGACCACCCCGGCGAGCGAAAGGTCAAAGCCCCGCGACAATACCACCAGGGTCTGGCCTGCGGCGGCAAGCGCCAGCGGCACCGAATTGTTCACCAGATTGCCAAAGGCTCCCAGTGACCAGGCGCGCGGCTGCTGCCAGACATTGATCGCGTAAAGGATGACATAGATCAGCACGATGAGCACCGCGCCCTCGGTCAGAAGGCTTTTGAGCACCGGCTTTCGCTTCATTTGTCTCTGTTCAGTCGCGGAACTCATGCCGCCTCCCCTTTTGCGCGGGGAGCATTTTCCGCTCCCTGGCCCAACATGGACGCGACAAGGCGCTGTTCGGTGATCGCCTCGCCCTCGAAAACGCCATTCACGCGGCCGCCGTAAAACACCAGCGCGCGGTCGGCGAGCTGGACGATCTCGGGCAGTTCGGATGAGTAGAACAGCACCGAGCCGCCCTCATCGGCAAAGGCCCGGATCGCGTCATAGATCGCCTGTTTGGTGCCGACATCGACGCCCCGCGTCGGGTCGTAAAGCACCAATGTGCGGGCCCCCGTCGCCATGGTGCGCGCGATCAGCGCCTTCTGCTGGTTGCCGCCCGAGAGGTCTCCGATGGCGAAAGCCAGATAACGCGGGCTCAGATCGACCTTCGCGGCCGTCTCAAGCGCATGTTTTGCCTCTGCTTTCGGCCCGACAATCAGCGCGCGCGAGATACGGCCCAATACAGGCAGCACCACATTCGAGGCGGTGGAGAGGCCGGCCAGGATACCCTCGGTCTTGCGCTCTTCGGGCAGGAAGGCGATGCCGCTGCCGGCGGCCAGCGCCTGGCGCGGGCTGCGCAGTGTGACGGGCTTGCCATCGACACGGATCTCACCGCTGCTGACCGGCTCCAGCCCGGCAAGCATCCGGAAGAGCCCGCGCTGGCCCTGGCCCTCCAGCGCCGCGACGCCCAGAACCTCGCCCGTGCCGAGCGTGAAACCGGCGCCGTTCACGCCCCGGCCTGTTACGTCTTCCACCTCAATCCGGTGCGTGGCCGTCGCACGTGGCGCGCGGGCCGGGCGGGCGTGATCGACCTTGTGGCCGACCATCATCTCGAAAATATCGTCATCATCCGCCGCCGCCAGATCGACGCTCGCAATCGAACGCCCGTTCCGCAGAACGGTGGCCCGCGTCGCCAGTTCGCGCACCTCCGGCAGGCGGTGCGAGATATAGAGCACCGCAAGGCCGCGCGCGGTACTCTTGCGGATCAGATCGAACAGCCAGTCGGTCTCAGCCAGCGAAGCAGTCGGCTCGTCAAGAATAAGCAGTTTTGAGGCATGCTCCATCGCGCGCAGGATCTCGATGCGCTGGCGCTCGGCCAGCGGCAGATCGGCGATCAGACTGCGCGGGCTGATGCGGGCCATATCGTATTTAGCCAGGGTGGCCGCCGCCTTTTCCTCGCCAAGGCGGCGGGAATTGATGCCAAAGCCACCTTTTGGCTGCTGCGGCAAATGCAGGTTCTGCGCCACGGTCAGGTTGCGCACGAGGCTCAGCTCCTGAAACGCGGTCGCCACGCCCATGCTTTGCGCCGCAAGGATCGAGCCCGGCGCATAGGCCGCCGCGCCGATCTGCATCTCGCCCTGATCCGGGCGCACCGCGCCGGTCAGGATCCGCACCAGCGTCGATTTACCAGCGCCATTCTCGCCCAGAAGCGCATGGACCTGGCCCGCCGCCAGCGAAATATCGGCATGTTCCAGCGCAACGGTCGCCCCGTAAGCCTTACGCAGGCTTTCGGCACATAGCGCCACCGCCCCCGCAAATGCAGGGCTGCCGCTTTCGCGGCCGGTCGCATCAGACATAGATCTCCTCCCTCGCCCCGGAGACGTTTGCGTCAGACTAATGCAAACGTTCTCTGGGAACGTTTGCATATAAGGATGATTCCATTCTTCGGGTCAAGCTGTTAAATTTGTGACCGGATCAGACTACGGCACAGGGCCAGAACAGCGCGTCAGCCAAGATCCGGCACACCTGGGTGGTGAGGAATATTATTACATGTTTTCCATGTGTTACAGAACAACGGATCGCGGGCTTAACAAGTCCGTACCGGGTGAGTCGCGGCCTGCCTTCCGCCTGCCCGGAGAAATGCCGGCTCCGCAGCTTGCTTCCGCAGCGCAACCCGCCCCGCCCGGGATCCGGCACTGACCAAAGCCCCGCCAGTCCCCCGCAGGTGCATGTCACGCCCTCCCTCTCAACCCCTCTTCCATCGGAAAGCCCATATGCTTCTTGGCTGTATTGGTGACGACTTCACCGGCTCAGGCGACCTCGCCAATACCCTCGCCCTTCAGGGCATGCGGGTGACGCAATTCTGCGGCGTGCCCGCAGGACCCGCAGATCCCGGTATCGAGGCCGGTGTGGTTGCGCTGAAATCCCGCACCATATCGGCTGATGCGGCGATTGCCCAAAGCCTCGCCGCACTGGACTGGCTGCGCGCGCAGGGCTGCCGGCAATTTCTGTTCAAGTATTGCTCAACCTTTGACTCTACACCCGAGGGCAATATCGGCCCTGTCACGGCCGCGCTGGCCGAGGCACTGGCCGCCCGCAAGGTGGTGGTCTGCCCTGCCTTTCCCGGAGCGGGCCGCACGGTCTACCAGGGGCATCTCTTCGTGAATGACCGGTTGCTGAGCGAAAGCGGGATGGAGAACCACCCGCTCACCCCAATGAGTGACCCCGATATTCGCCGCTGGCTCGCGGCCCAGACCGTTCTGAAAACCGGCCATATCGGCTTTGCCAGCGTGCGCCAGGGTGCGGCAGAGATCGCCGCTGCGCTGGCGCGCGCGGATGCGGCGGGTGCCAGGCTGATCGTCGTCGATGCGCTCTCGGATCAGGACCTGATCGAGATCGGTAGCGCGCTGGACGGGGTTCCGCTGGTGACGGGCGGCTCGGGGATCGCGATGGGGTTGCCGGGAAATTTCCGCCGCCGGGGACTGCTGGCAGGCGGGCAGAACAGCTGGCAGGGCGTTAGCGGCAAAAGCGCGGTGCTGTCGGGATCATGCTCCAACGCGACGCGCGGCCAGGTGGCGCGACATCAGGCTCAGGGCCTTCCTGTGTTTGAGATCAGCGCCGACGCCGCCGTTGCCGGCGCACTGAAGCCCGAAGAAATTGCCGCCTGGGCACTGGCGCAAGGCAATCGCCCGCTGATTTACTCATCCGCCGATCCGGCAGTGGTGCGGGCGGCGCAGGAAAAACACAGTCGCGACCGCGCAGCCGGAGCGATCGAAGCGCTGTTTGCGGCCATCGCCCGGGCGCTGGTTGCGGGCGGGATTGGCCGGCTGATCGTCGCGGGCGGCGAGACTTCCGGAGCGGTGGTTGAGGGGCTGGGCCTGCATTCACTGGAAATTGGACCGGAAATCGCACCCGGAGCACCGGCTTTGCGCAGCGGCCTGCCAAATGGCAGCGCGCTTGCCCTCGCGCTCAAATCCGGGAATTTCGGGGGGCCCGATTTCTTTGCCGAAGCCGATACAATCCTGGGGGCGACATGAGCGAGGAAACCCGCCTGCGCGACGACATCTGCCGCTTTGCCCGCTCGATCTTTGAGCGCGGCCTGACCTGCGGCGCCTCGGGGAACATCTCGGCCCGGCTGTCGGATGGGAGATTGCTGGTAACGCCCACCGGCTCCAGCATGGGATCGCTCGAGCCGGGCCGTCTCGCGCTTTTCGACGCCGATGGACGCCAGACAGCCGGCGATGCCCCGACCAAAGAAATGGCCCTGCACGAGGCGTTTTACGACACCAGAAAGGGCGCCGGCGCGGTGGTGCATCTGCATTCAACGCATTCTGTGGCGCTTTCCGTGCTGCCCGACACCGACCCCGACAATGTGCTGCCGCCGATCACCGCCTATTCAGTGATGCGACTCGGCAAAGTGAAGCTGCTGCCCTTTTTTGCGCCCGGCGATCCCGCGATGGGCGATGCGGTGCGCAGCCTGGCCGGGCGTCGCTCGGCGGTGCTGCTTGCCCATCATGGGCCGGTGGTGGCCGGGAAGGATCTCGACGCCGCCGTGAATGCGATTGAGGAACTGGAAGAGACCGCGAAGCTGGTCCTGCTGACCCATGGCCGCCAGCCGCGCCTGCTGACCGAGGCGCAGATCACTGATCTCGTGCGCCGTTTCGGGCTCGAACTCGACTGAGGACAACCTTCGGGAGTTTCCTGTTGGTCTGTGTTTCTGCGCCGGTCCATGCGCTTCCAGGCCGCTCGTCCCAGGCATTCTGTGGCTTTGAGGATCTCTTGTGGGCCTTGGCGGCGGGACAGTCCTCCCGCCCTCGTCGCCCGTTCTTGCGGATGGGTGTGTTTGCCGCCGCGCCGCACCTGAGGATCGCAGTGCGTCAGCGAGGCGCGTCGCAAGCCCCTTTGGCGTAGTTACGACAGCGAGGTCCGGCCCCACAGCGCGATCGCTTACAACCTGCCGGGCGACATGCAGATTCCCGGCGGCGCAGCCAGCCCGCCCCCGTGATCAGAGCCGCGAAACTCCAGTCGCGGCGGTCCAGACCCGCGGCGGCAAGCAGGGCCGTATTGCCAACCACCTCACACGTCTCGACGTCGTCATCCTCGACGAATTGGGCTACCTGCCCTTCGCGCAATCCGGCTGCCCGCTCGCGCTCTGCCTGATCACCACCCCTATGAACGCACCTTGATCATCGTCGCCACCAACTTTGCATTTGGCGAATGGCCGATGGTGTTCGGCGATACCAGGATGACCACTGCGCTTCTCGACCGTCTTCCTCATCACTGCAAGTTCATCGAAACAGGCAACGAGTCCTGGCGCTTCAAAAACCGCGCCTGATCCCGACCATCTCCCGTCACATGCCGGACAGCTTCGATAACCTCGCCTGACGAGATCAGGAATTTCGCCTCAAGAGCTTTGATCGCCTGGTCGTCGTAGCGACAACGCGGCAAGTCATCCCGGGCCCGGTTCCGGCGCGAGAGGGATGGGCGCAGGAGACCTCCGCCTCGAGCGACAGCGCGTGGACCCGGCCGGGATCCGCCTTGTTCCTAGAAGGCAAGGATGAGGCGGATTTCAGATGCGCGATTGCGGGTCTGCCCCTGACCGCCACGATCTTGTCGCTCGGCAAGCGGCGCGCGAAAAAGGGCATCTGCCAATTCGGCCTCGCCGAGCCAGACGTTTGGATCAGGGCTATGGTGATGATTGCCCTGCCGCCCGACCCTGGGGGCCACGGGCTGGATCGGGAACGGCCTGATCGGTTGGCCGAGATCCCGCCGGGTCGATACAGAGAACCGGAAGATCTGGCGCAAATCCCATCACGAGCAACCGTTCCCGACGCCGGCACAGATCATGAGAGCTGGTCGGTGCCACTGATCTCGGGCGGAAAAAACGCCTCCAGACGGGGCAACTCGCCCAGCCAGGGCTCTGCCCAGACCAGCGTTGTATGGGCGGTCGGACCCTGGGCAAGACTGGAGGTCGGCAGATCTCGCGTCAGCACATTGACATTGCCATGCCGGTCCAGCCCCTCGTGCGAGAGGTCAAGCCAGGCGCCGGTCGATATCTGAATCACACCATCCGCAATTGCATCCGAAATGACCAGCCCCGCGAGGCAGGCACCGCGCTCTGACCAGACCCGCACCACCTGACCCGATACGAGGCCGCGCCGCGCCGCCTCGGCCGGGTTTATCCTGGCCGGTTCACGCTGACGGATCTTTGCCTCACGCGAATAACTGCCCAGGTCAAGCTGGCTGTGCAGCTTGCGGTCAGGCTGGTTCGAGATCAGATGCAGCGCATCGCCCCACCCGTTCTGCGGCGCATTGCCAAGCCATTCCCCCGGCTCGAACCAGGTGGCATGGCCAGGGCAATCCGCATATCCAAACCCTTCCACCCGCTCGGAAAAGATCTCAATGCGGCCCGAGGGCGTTGCCAGAGGATAGGCCAGCGGGTCTTCGCGGAAAGCCTGCAGCAACGCGCGCGGCGGCGTGGTGGCGGTAAAGGCAAATTCGCCATCCTGCCAGAAACGGTGAAACTCTGGCAGCGTATAGCCATTCTGCGCCGCCACCTCGCGGCTTTCACCGTAAAGCCGGTTCAGCCAGCCCATCTCATCCAGGCCACCGGTAAAATCCTCATTCATCCCCATGGCGGCGGCAATGCCCGCCAGAATGTCAAAGTCATTGCGGGACTGGGCAAAAGGCGCCACCACCTGCTTCATCGCAACAAGATGCGGCTCGCCTTTCGTGATGCCCAGATCATTGCGCTCCAGGGGCAGGGTGCAGGGCAGGACAATGTCGCCATGTTTGGCGATCGCGTTCCAGAACGGCTCCTGCACGATGACGCAGCGGGGGTTTTTCCAGACCCGGTGCAGCCTGCCCAGATCCTGCTGATGGTGGAAGGGATTGCCACCCGCCCACCAGATCAGCTCGATTTTCGGGTAGTGATAGCGGGCGCCATTATAGTCGAAGGCCGCGCCCGGCTGTTCCAGCATATCGCCCAGCCGGGCCACCGGGATAAAACTGCGGACGGGATTTTTCAGCTGAGGAAATGCAGGCCAGGCGAAAGGCAAAGAGATGTTTCCCACCCGGTTCGCCGCCGCATAGCCAGTGCCAAAACCGCCTCCGGGCAGGCCTATCTGGCCCAGCATCGCGGCCAGCGTCACGATCATCCAGACCGGCTGCTCGCCGTGATCTGCGCGCTGCAAAGACCAGGCCATCGAGAGCATCGTGCGCTTCTGCGCCATCTCGCGCGCGAGGCTGGTGATCACCTCTGGCGTAAGACCAGTGATCGCCGCAGCCCAGGCGGGGGTTTTCGCGATCCCGTCGCTCTGGCCCGTCAGATAGGCCCGGAAGCGGTCATAGCCGGTGGTATAGCGGTCCAGAAAGGCATGATCGGCGCGGCCTTCGGCTTCCAGCACATATGCCAGCGCCAGCATCAGCGCCACATCAGTATTTGGCCGCAGCGCCAGCCATTCCGGATCAAGGCCTGCGGGCGTGTCATCGCGCAGGGGGCTGACATTGACGAAACGGGTGCCGGCAGCGCGCGCGCGCTGCAGCTGATCGGGCACCCTGTGCTGACTGACGCCGCCGGCGCTGACCTGGGCGTTCTTGACCGCGAGCCCGCCAAACGCCACGAAAAGTTCGGTATGGCCGACGATCAGCTCCCATGGGGTCTGATTGTCGGCCATTCCATCCTGATTGCCGATCAGATGCGGTAATACCACCTCGGCGGCGGCATGACTGTGGGTGTTGACAGAGCGGACATAGCCGCCGAGCAGGTTCAGGAACCGGTGGATCTGGCTTTGCGCATGATGAAAGCGCCCTGCGCTGGCCCAGCCATAAGACCCCCCAAAGATTGCCTCATTGCCATGCTCAGCAATGATCTCGCGCAGCTCTTTCGCGACGCGCGCATTTGCCTCATCCCAGCTGACGGCGACGAAACTGTCCTCACCGCGCTTTGCGCCTCCATCGCCCTCGAGAAACCCCTTGCGGATCATGGGCTGCGTGATCCGCATCGGGCCGTTGACCGACCCCACGAAGTTTTCGCTGATCCGCGAGGGTGAGGGATCACCTTCTGCCGGTCTCATACCGGTGAGGCGGCCCTCTTCCACTATCGGACGGTCAATTCCCCAATGGTTCAGGGTGACAGACATCGGTGCCGCTCCGCTTTTCTTTCACCTGGGCCTGCTGCCTGTCGAAACACCTTTCTGCCCGGCTGCACAAGCGCGGACCTGGGGCCAGACGACAACGCACCGGCGATGGTGGTTCATTATTCAAAACGTCGTTCTATTTTTATTGCGGAATAATGCGCCCCAGGCTAGGCTTTTTTCAGTCTGGCCGGCAACCGTCCACAAGATCCCGGCTTCGGCCTGTCCCCGTCTTTTACAGCAGGAATGCAGCATGCCATCGACCATCACCCGGCATATCAAAGACATGGTCGCCGAGGCCAATCAGCAGGTGAAAACCCTGACCACCGAAGAGGCGCTGGCGCTTTACGGCCGCGATGATGTGGTTTTTGTCGATCTGCGTGATCCGCGCGAACTGACCCGCGAGGGCAAGATCCCCGAGGCTTTCTCCTGCCCGCGCGGCATGCTGGAATTCTGGATCGACCCCGAAAGCCCCTATGCCAAGCCGGTCTTTCAGGAAGATAAGACCTTTGTGTTTTACTGTGCCTCGGGCTGGCGCTCTGCGCTGGCTGCGAAAACGGCGCAGGATATGGGCCTTGCCCCGGTCGCCCATATTCTCGGTGGTTTTGGCGACTGGAAACGGGCGGGCAACCCTGTTGAAACGGTCGAGCAAAAAGCCAAACCGTAAAAGCTGCTTGTCGGCATCCGGACCTTGTGGCTAATCATCCTCAGGAATGAATTCCCTCAGTCGGATTTGAGCGCGTATAGATGTCTGGTACCGTCGGCAAAGCCCTTACCCTGCTTGAGCATCTGTCGCGTTATGATGCGCCGGTGCGGCTGGCGGAATTGTCCCGCTCTATCGAGATGAACAAAAGCACCACCTACCGGCTGCTCGAAACCCTCTCGCAGATGGGCTATGTCACCCAGGATGAGCCCAATGGCCGCTATCTGATGACGGTGAAGATGTGGGAAGTCGGCGTGCGGGCCTTTCAGCGCAGCGATATCCGCATCATGGCACGGCCACATTTGCAGGCGATCACCGCAGCCGTGGATGAAACCGCGTTGCTTGCGCGGGCCGATGTCCAGGAGGTGATCATCATCGAAAAGGTGGATTGCGCGCAGCCTCTTCAGGCCATTGCGCCACTGGGAAGCCGGTCGCCGCTGCACGCCTCTTCCTTCGGCAAGGCGTTTCTGATGCAACAGGAGCCGCCGAAGGTCATGGAACTGGGTCCGGTGATGCAGCGCTTTACCGATCACACCATCACCGACCCGAAAGTGCTGCTGACGCAACTGGCCGGGATGCGGGCAGCTGGCTGTGCGATTGGCCGGGACGAATATCGCGACGGAATCTCAGGGGTCGCCGCGCCGGTGATCGGCACCGATGGCAAAGCCTATGCGACCATCGGCGTCTCGATGCCAAGCTACAGGTTGAGCCCAGAAAAACTGGCGGCGATTTCAGACGTGGTGCGCCGGGCTGCGATCAGCTTCTCGGCGCAGCTTGGTCATCAGCCGCTGTCGTAAGCCGCGCCGCGCCCTCAGCGATGGCCGCGATGCCAGGCCGGGCCGCCCTTCCAGCGGGGCCAGCCAAAGCCATGCACCCAGACCACATCAATGTCTGAGGGCCGCAGCGCAATCCCTTCCGCGATGATGGCGTCAACCTGGTCCAGCATCGGCTCCAGCAGGTGATCCAGCAGCGCCTCAGGCGCGGCATCGCGCAACTTCTCAGGGTGGCGCGCCCGGAAAGCATTAATCAGCGCCATGGCATCCGCCGAGGGCTGGCCGCGCCCTTTTTCGTCATAATCGTAGTAGCCCAGGCCGTTCTTCATGCCAAAGCGGCCCGCTTCGCAGAACACCTCTTCCAGCGTCCGCCCGGCGCTGCCGTCGCGATCCCAGCCAACGTCAAGACCCGCGAGATCGGCCATCTGAAACGGCCCCATCGGCAGGCCAAAGCCGGTCATTGCCCTGTCGATATCATAGGGAGAGGCCCCCGCCAGCAAGAGATCCATCGCAGCCCTCTGCCGCGCAAGCAGGATACGGTTGCCGATGAAGCCGTGGCAGTTTCCGACGCATACGGTGATTTTCTGCATGCGCCGCCCCATATCGACCGCAGTCCTGATCACTTCGGGACTGGTCTTTGCGCCGCGCACAACCTCGAGCAGCCGCATCACATGGGCGGGGCTGAAGAAATGCATCCCCAGCACGCGATCCGGACGCCCGGTGGCAGCGGCCATCACGTCGATATCCAGAAACGAGGTATTGCTGGCCAGAATCGTCTGCGGCTTGCAGATCGCGTCAAGGCGGGCAAAGAGCGCGGTCTTGACGTCAAGGCGTTCAAAAACCGCCTCGATCACCAGATCAGCGCCGGCCAGCGCCTCCGGCTCTGCATGCCCCGAAAGCCGGGACAGCGCCGCCGTGCGGGCCGCGTCATCCATCTTGCCACGCCGGACTGCACCCGCAAGATTATCGGAGACCGCCTGCAGACCGCGCTGAAGCCCCTCGGCCATGGAATCACAGAGCAGCACATTGAACCCGGCGGTTGCCAGCACCGTGGCAATGCCGCTGCCCATCGTCCCGGCCCCCACCACGCCCACCGTCGCGACCGGCAGGCTTTGCGTTTCAGCCGGCAGGAAGGGCAGGTCTTTCAGGCGTCGCTCGGCGGCAAAGACATGGCGCAGCGCGCGTGATTGCTCTCCCTGTTCCAGCCGGAAAAACGCCTCGCGCGCCTCTGGCCCCTGGTCGCGATCGGGGTCTTGCACCGCCATCTCTATCAGCCGGAGGATTTCCTCAGGCGCGTCACGCCCGGCCAGTTTCGCGGCATTCCTGCGCCGGTATTCCGCAATTCTTCTCACGGCGTCCGGATCGGCCTTTGGCCCGACCCGCGCAGGAAGCGACCCGGCCAGCGCCAATGCCGCCTCGCGCAGATCCCCGTCTGCGATCCGGTCGATCAGCCCTGACTGCCGGGCCTCTTCTGCCCCGATGCGGCGCCCCGAGAGCACCAGATCCAGTGCGACTTCTGCGCCCGCCAGCCTCGTCACCTGCGCGATACCGCCCCCGGCGGGCAAAAGACCCAGCGTCACCTCAGGCAGGCCCATCCCGGCCGAGGGTGCCGCCACCCGCGCAGTTGCCGCCAGCGCCAGTTCAAACCCGCCGCCAAGCGCTGTGCCATGCATCGCAGCCACCACCGGCCGCGACAGCTGAGACAGGCGGGTGATCAGCGCCGGCAGATCCGGCATCGCGATCTCACCGCCGAATTCCGCCATATCCGCGCCGGCGAAGAAGCTTTTCCCCTCGCAAAGCAGCACGGCGGCCCGCAGATCATCGCGGCCTTCCAGCAGATCAAACCCCGCCATCAGCCCGCGCCGCACATCGGCAGAAAGCACGTTCACCGGCGGATTATCCGTGATGATCAGCAAGATACCATCGCGGATCTCGGCATGGACGCTGGCGGAAAGCGGGATCTTTTGCATGATGGCGCGCCCTGATCAGAAGATTTCAAAAAGCCCGGCCGCGCCCATGCCGCCACCGATACACATGCTGACCACGCCCCATTTCGCGCCGCGC
This sequence comes from Pseudogemmobacter sp. TB195, assembly GCF_058313095.1. Classification (NCBI taxonomy): domain Bacteria; kingdom Pseudomonadati; phylum Pseudomonadota; class Alphaproteobacteria; order Rhodobacterales; family Paracoccaceae; genus Pseudogemmobacter; species Pseudogemmobacter sp. TB195. Next base: position 23,655 of record NZ_JBZEGG010000005.1, on the reverse strand, counting down.
CGCCGGCCCTCCAGCAGGATATGCCCGCTCATCCTTGCGCCCGACATGCCATAGGGGTGGCCCATGGCGATAGCCCCGCCATTGACGTTCAGCCGGTCAAAAGGCAGCCCCAGCCGGTCGGCACAATAAACAGCCTGCGCGGCGAAGGCCTCATTGATCTCCCAAAGATCAATATCCGCGACCGTAAGACCAAAGCGTTTCAGCAGCGGTGGGATCGCAAAGACCGGGCCGATCCCCATCTCATCCGGGGCGCAGCCTGCAATTTCGATGCCGCGCAGCGTGCCAAGGGGTGCCAGCCCGCGCGCCGCCGCCTCGCTGCCCGACATCACAACAAGCGCGCTGGCCCCATCTGAGACCTGGCTGGAATTTCCGGCGGTGACGCAAACCCCGGTCGCAATCTGCTGCCCCTCCTTCAGGACCGGCGGCAGCGCGGCAAGGTCTTCGGCACGGGTTTGCGGGCGATTGCATTCATCCTGCGAGAAGTGGACCTCGGCAAGCGTCTCCTCGCCACTGTCCCGGTCGGTCCGCTTTTGCAGGACGGTGAGCGGAGCGATCTCGGCGGTGAAATGGCCCGCCGCCTGGGCCGCCGCCATCTTCTGCTGCGAGGCCAGCGCAAAGGCATCCTGCGCCTCGCGTGAAACGCCATAGCGCTGCGCGACAATCTCGGCCGTCTCGATCATACTCATGTAAAGCGCGGGGATGCGGGCGCTGAGGTCCGGGTCACGGGCGCGATGCAGGTTCATCTGCGGCGTCTGCACCAGCGAGCAGCTTTCGACCCCGCCCGCCACGACGATCCGCCGCCCCTCCAGCCGGATCTGCTGGCAGGCCAGCGACAGGGCCACCAGCCCGGACGAGCATTGCCGGTCAACCGTCATGCCCGGCACCGTCACCGGCAATCCTGCGGCCAGCGCTGCCTGGCGTCCGATATTGAAAGAGGTTGCGCCCTGTTGCAGCGCGCAGCCAAGGATCACATCCGCGACCTCAGGTCCGATTGCCCCGGCCCCGCCCGCCCGCCCCAGCGCCGCCGCTATCGCATGGCCGGCCAGTCGTTGTGGCGAGGTGTCATTCAGGGCACCGCGATAAGCTTTGCCCACCGGAGTGCGGGCTGTGCTGACGATGACGGCTTCGGGCAAGGGCGCAGGCATTTCGACATCCTTCAGCGGCTGAGCTCAGATCCCCGACCGGCACTGATGCAGCGGTCGATTAAAACGTTCCACTATTTGAACCCCTGTTGCAATTTTTTTCGAACAATGCAAGGCTCCGCCTGCAACAGCCCGGAATCCCCAATGCCTCTGGATCCTTCCCGCATCTTTGGAACACCGATTGCGGATCGAAGCCTCTCCTATGAGGATCGCGACGCCATGCTTTACGCGCTGTGCTGCGGCGCAGACCGGGCGGTGGCCGAAGGCGATTTCCGCTATATCCGCGAGGACGGGCTGCAGGTTGTCCCGAGCTTTGGCCAGAATCTGTGTTTCTTTGACGACTGGATGCAGCCTGCCGGGGTCGATATCGCAAAGGTGGTACATGGCGGGCTGGATCTGCGGATGGAAGCCCCCTTTATTGCCTCGGGCGAGGTGACGGTCAGGACCCGGATCGGCGGCCTGACCGACAAGGGCGAGGGGAAGGCAGCGCTTGCCTTGCAGATCAGCGAGGTCTGGCAGGGCGGCAAGCGCGTCTTCACCTCATATTCCAATTTCTTCGTGATGGGCGCGGGCGGCTTTGGCGGCTCGCAGGGCGAAGCTTTCGCCAGCGAGGCAATGCCTGCGGGAGAGCCTGACCAGACCCACGACCTGCCCACCCGCAGCGACAGTCCGCTGCTGTTTCGCCTGCTTGGTGATCGCAATCCGTTGCATATCGATCCCGACACCGCGCGGAAAATTGGGTTCGAGCGGCCCATCATGCATGGCGCCAATACATTCGGCATCGCCTGCCTTGAAGTGCTCCGCCGCTTCGCAGGCGGGGATGCCGCCCGGATGCGCCGCTTTACCGCCCGCTTCACCGGCCCGCTTTTCCCCGGCGAGACGCTGCGCCTGTCCTGCTGGACCACAGAGCCTGGCCGCATCCGGTTTACGGCGCGGGCCGCCGAACGCGATGCGCCGGTGCTTGATGGCGGGCTTGCCGCGATCGACCCAGCTGCGGGTTAACAGCGATCACATTCAGGACGGCAGACTGGCATATCACCCGCTGCTCCGGACCGACGATAAGGAGACGACATGACGGCAACAACTTACTGGTCTGCGCAAAGGGTGATCATCACCGCCGGCGCCAGCGGGATCGGTCTTGCCATCGCCAGAGCCTATCATGCCCTGGGTGCAGCGGTCTGGATCTGCGACATCAGCGAAGAGGTGCTGGCCAAAGCCGCTGCTGAGCTGCCCGGGATCGGCACCATGATCTGCGATGTCGCTGACCAGGCGCAATGTGATGCTTTCGTTGCCCGTGCAACCGGGGCGATGGGCGGGCTTGATATCCTGATCAACAATGCCGGCATCGCCGGCCCTGCGGCGTCGGTGGAAGAGATGGATGCCGCAGCCTGGCGGCGTTGCTTTGACGTGAATGTCCATGGCCAGTTCTACATGGCCCATGCCGCGATCCCGCATCTGAAGAAGAATGCCTCCGGCTCGATCGTCTGCATGGCTTCGGTTGCCGGCAAATACGCCTTCGGGCTGCGCTCGCCCTATGCCGCGTCCAAGGCTGCGGTGATCTCGCTGATGCGCGCCCTCTCGGTCGAGCTTGGCCCGCATCAGATCCGCGTGAATGCTATCGCGCCGGGTGTCGTGGCGGGCGACCGCATCAAACGCGTTTTCACCGACCGGGCCGCGACCCGTGGCATCAGATATGAGGAAATGGAGGCCATCGCTTTGCGCGCAGTTTCCATGAAAACCATGGTCGATCCTGCCGAAATCGCCGAGATGGTGCTGTATCTGACCGGCCCTGCCGGTCGCCCGGTCACAGGCCAGGTGATGCAGATCTGCGGCGGCCTGGAATATACGGAGTGATGCGCAAATGATCCCGAAAGAAGACCGCAACAAGGTGATCATCACCTGCGCCATCACCGGCGCAACCCATACGCCAACCATGTCGCCATATCTGCCGGTGACGCCGGATCAGATCATCGAACAGGCAATCGGGGCGGCAAAGGCCGGGGCGGCGGTGATCCACCTGCATGCCCGGGATCCTGAGACCCATCGCCCGACCCCGGACCTGAATATCTGGCTGCATATTCTGCGCTCGATCCGGGCCGAGAGCGATGCCATCCTGAATATGACCACCGGCGGCTCGACCTTCATGTCGATCTCGGACCGGCTGCTCGCACCTTCGACCGCCTCACCCGAACTGTGTTCGTGCAATATGGGCTCGATGAATTTCGGCACCTATACGATGGCCGAAAAGTATCGCGGCAAATTCATCGAGGACTGGGAAGAGGGCTATCTTGAGGCCTCCCGCGATGCCATCTTCCGCAACACCTTTAAGGATATCGAGACAATCCTTGAGGTGATGGGCAAAGGCGGCACCCGGTTCGAATTTGAATGCTATGATGTCGGCCATCTCTACAACCTCGCCCATATGCTGGATCGCGGGCTGGTTCAGGTGCCGATGTTCCTGCAGCTGATCGTGGGCACGCTGGGCGGGATCGGCCCCGGCCCCGAGAACCTCATGTTCATGAAGGAAACCGCCGACCGCCTGTTCGGCGCAGGCACCTATCAGTGGTCGGTGCTGGCGGGTGGACGCCATCAGCTGAACATGGCCACCATGGCCGCAACCATGGGCGGCAATGTCAGAGTCGGCCTGGAAGACAGTCTCTATGCCGGTCCGGGCAAGCTGGCAGAGTCGAATGCCGAACAGGTCGGCATGATCCGCACGGTGATCGAAGGGCTGAAAAAGACCGTCGCGACCCCGGCTGATGCACGGCGTATGCTGGCGACAAAGGGTGGCGATAAAGTCGGTTTCTGAACCCGGCAGACCGGGCCGGTCAGCAGATCTGAGAATGGGCAAGGCGGTAGATTAATATTCCGACCTTGCCCCAATAAATAGAACAAACCAACCAAGTTTTGCGTGAACTGCTATATCTGGTGGAATAATCTCCCCAGAACGTCGATAGACTGGCAATCACATTCCATCGGGAGCAATCATGAATCGTCGTGCTTTTCTGGCCAGCTCGGCCCTGTTCGGTGCAACCGCGGTTCTGCCGGCGAAATGGGCATATGCCCAGGACAGGGCAGAGGCGCTGCGGGTTCTCAGCGAGGGGGCCGCGAACTCATTCGACAGCTTCTCTGTCGGCGTGAACCGCAACTCGTTGCAGATCACCTGGAACATCTATGACCGGCTGCTGAAATTCGCCTATAAGCCGCGCGAGGATGGCACCTTCTATTACGATTACTTCGACATTCAGCCTGAGCTGGCCGAAAGCTTTGAAGTGTCGGAAGACCAGAAGCAGATCACCTTCCATCTGCGCAAAGATGCCACTTTCCATGACGGCGCGCCGGTGACCGCCGAGGATGTGAAATGGTCCTTTGACCGTCTCGTCGCCTCGCCAATCGGTCTGGCCCAGTTCTCGACCGGCTCGATGACCACGCCCGAGCAATTCGTGGTCGTCGACACGCATACGTTCCGCGTCGACCTGCCGCAGCCCGACCGTTTCGCGCTGCCCAACATCGCGCTGACCTATCCGATCATCGTCAACTCGAAACTTGCGACGCAGCATGCGACCGCCGAGGATCCCTTTGCCTCGGAATGGCTGAAGACCAATCCCGCAGGCGGCGGCGCGTTCAAAATCGAGCGCGCGCAGATCGGAGAACGCATTCTCTTCAGCCGGTTCGATGACTGGAAATCGGGGCCGAAGCCGGGATTTGCGCAAGTGCTGTGGCAGACTGTGCCGACCGCCGAAAGCCGGGTTGCCTCGCTGATCAAGGGCGATGCCGATGTGGTACAGGATCTGCCGCCGAAAGACGTGATCGCGCTGTCGGACAATCCTGACATCAAGGTTGTCGGAGTGCCGACCTCGAACTTCCAGTTCATCGGCATGAACAATGCCGTAGCGCCATTCGATGATGTGCGGGTGCGCCAGGCGATTGCCTATGCGCTGCCCTATCATGACATGCTGCAATCGGCCCTGTTTGGCCGCGCCCAGCCGCTGTTTGGCGGCACGCCCGGCAAGCCGGAAACCACCACCTTCCCGCAACCGCTGGGCTATTCCACCGATCTAGACAAGGCCAAGGCCCTGCTGGCCGAGGCCGGTCTGGCAGATGGTTTCGAGACCAGCTTTGCCTATGAGCTGTCAGTCGCCACCGTCGCCGAGCCTGTTGCGCTTTTGCTCCAGGAAAGCCTTGGCAAGATCGGTATCAGGGTTAACCTGGAAAAGGTGCCGGCCGGCCAGCTTGGCACGCTTTTGCAGGAGAAGAAGGTCCCCTTCTACTTCGAGGGATCGACCTCTTATCTCGCGGACCCCGACTACTTCTTCCGCATCTTCTATTTTGGCGATACCCGCTGGAATTTCGGCAATTACCAGAACCCGGAATTCAAAGCGCTGGTCGACAAGACCCGCTACGAAACCGATAAGGCGGTCTATGATGCCGATATCCTGCGGATGATCGAGCTGGTGAAGGAAGAGGTTCCGATCATCCTGCTCTGGCATCCGACGCTGGATGTGGGTCTGGCGAAATCGGTCGAAAACTACTCCTATACCTTCCACCGTCAGCTGGATCTGCGCCCTCTCTCGCGCGGCTGATATCCTGAGAGACAAAAGCAAAGGCGGCCCCCGGTTGGGGCCGCCTTTTCCTTTTCCCTCCGGGAAAGCTCAGTCTGCGGCGGCAGAGACCGGATGAAAGCAGCGGACCAGCTGACTGCCGCCATGACCCAGAAGCTGCGGCGCGGCGCGGGTGCAGTCGGGTTGTTCCACCGGGCAGCGACCGGCAAAGCGGCAGCGATCGGGTGGCGGATTGAACGGGCTTTGCGGGTCGCCCTCCAGCTTGATCCGCGCGCCTTTGCGGCCCCGCAGGTTGGGGATCGCCGAAAGCAGCGCCTGGGTATAGGGATGCGCCGGGCGGTGATAGACCTCTTCCGTGGTGCCCTGTTCGACCACCAGACCAAGATACATCACCGCGATGCGCTGGCATAAAAGCCGCACGACATTCAGATCATGGCTGACAAACAGCATCGCAATGCCACGCTCGCGCCGCAGCTTATCCAGAAGCTGCAACACCGTCGCCTGTACCGAGACATCCAGCGCCGAGGTCGGCTCGTCAAGCACGATCAGCCTCGGCTCGACCACCAGCGCGCGCGCGATACCAACCCGCGCTTTCTGCCCGCCAGACAGCTGATGCGGAAAGCGCTGCAACAACGTATGCGGCAGGCTGACGGCATCAGCCGCATCCTCTACCCGGCGCCGCAGGGCCCCGGCGCCTTCCTTCGGCAAAAGCGTCCGGGCGGGATCCGCGATCAGATCAAACACTGTAAAGCGCGGGTTCAGGCTTTCCGTCGGATCCTGGAACACCATCTGCACCATGCGCCGCGCGGGCGAGCGGCCAAAGCGCGCGGCGCTGCTTGCGGTTATATCGACATTTTCCAGCTCGATGCGGCCCTCGGTAGGGTCAAGCAGCCGGCAGATCAGCCGCGACAGCGTGGATTTGCCGCAACCGGATTCCCCGACCAGGCCAAGCGCCTCGCCGGGCGCGATCTCAAGATCGACGCCATCTACGGCATGCAGATGCACCTTTGGCGCAAACAGCCTGCCGGAGCGCTGCGGGAAATGCATTTTCAGGCCATGTGCGGCGATCAGCTGGGGGGTCATAGCGGGTTCCTGCAGGCAACAGAATGCGCGGGGCCGCAGGCTTCCAGCCGCAGCCGCCCGGCATCACAGACCGCAAGACGGCGGTCACAGCGCTCGGCCAGACGGCAGGGCGGCAGATCCTTGCGGCGCAGATCCGGCAGCGATCCCTGGATCGGATGCAGCTCGTTCAGATCCTCCACCATTGAAGGAACCGAGCGCAGCAGCCGGCTGGTATAGGGATGGCGGGGCGCGGTTATGATTTCCGGGGTCGGACCCGTCTCGACAACATGGCCCGCATGCATGATCACCAGGCGGTCGCAATATTCGGCTGCCAGCGCCAGATCATGGGTGATCAGCGCGACCGACATGCTCTGGCTCTGCGCCAGATCGCGGATCAGATCCATGATCACCGCCTGGGTCGTGACATCAAGCCCGGTGGTCGGCTCATCAGCAATCAGCAGCCGCGGCCGGCAGGCGAGGGCAATCGCAATCCCGATCCGCTGACACAGCCCGCCCGAGAGCTCATAGGGCATCGCCTTCATCCGGCGCTCGGGGTCCGGGATGCGCACCTCGCGCAGCGCATCGAGTGTCCGGCGACGGATCTCGGCGGCGCTGGCGGGGCTGTGGCGTGCGATGACATCGGCGATCTGATCGCCGGTGGCGCGAATGGGGTTCAGCGCCGTGCGCGGGTTCTGGAAGATGATCGAGGCTTCGGCACCGCGCCAGCTGTCACGCTCCGGCGCGCTCATCCCCAGCACATCGCGCCCGTCAAACGCGATCTCGCCGCTGCGGATACGGGCGGCATGGTCCAGAATGCCCATGATCGTATAGGCGGTGACCGACTTTCCCGAGCCGGATTCCCCGATGATGCCGATGATCTCGCCGCGACCGATGTCGAAACTGACATCATCCAGCACATGCACATCACCATGGCGGGTGGCGAAATCGACGGTCAGGTTCCTGACGGAAAGCAGGGGCGCGCTCATGTCCGCATCCTTGGGTCAAGCAGGTCACGCAGCGCATCGCCGGTCAGGTTGAAGGTGAAGACCGTCAGCATCAGTGCAAGCCCCGGGAACAGAGCCACCCACCATTCGCCCGACATCATGAAGCGCGCGCCCTCGGCCACCAGGATCCCCCATTCCGCTGTCGGCGGGCTGACGCCGAGGCCGAGAAAGGAAAGCCCTGCCGCGTTCAGCACCGCCCAGCCCAGATTAACCGAGGCCTGGATCACAATCGGCGCACCGATATTGGGCAGCAGAAACCGCGTCATAATGCGAATGTCAGACGAGCCGCCAACCTTCGCCGCCTCGATATAGCCAAGGTTGCGGCGCACCCGAACCTCTGTCCGGCACAGGCGGATATAAAAGGGCAGATTGATGATCGCGGTGGCGTAAATGATATTGATCACACTATTGCCAAGCGCCGCCACCAGCCCCATCGCCAGCACGAAAAGCGGGAAGGCCATCAGCACATCGACCAGCCGCGACACAACCACATCGCCAGGCCCGCCCCAATAGCCGATCATCGCGCCGATCAGCGATCCGGCCACACAGGAAAGGATCACCGCCCCGAAGGCGATGGTGAGGTCAAGCCTGGTGGCGACCAGCACCCGGCTGAAAATATCCCGGCCAAGCTGGTCGGTCCCGAACCAGTGCAGCGCCGAAGGCGGTTGCAGTGCCTGCGCCGAATTGGTGGCCAGTGGATCATGCGGCGCCAGCACCGAACCAAACAGCGCGGCCCCGAGGATCACAAGCAAAAGCACCAGCGCCAGAATGTTCAGCGGGTTTTCCACCAGCACATAGCGGGCATCCCGCAGCCTGATTTTCAGGAGGGAGGCGTTCATTTGCTGGCCCTCGGATCGACGATCCCCGCAAGGATATCGGTGGCGAGATTGATCAGAATGAAGATCAGCGCCATCATCAGCATGAACCCCTGGAGCGGCGCGTAATCAAGGTTGATGATGCTGTCCATGGCAAAGCTGCCAATGCCGGGCCAGGCGAAGACACGCTCCACCAGCACATTCGCGCCCAGCATATAGGAAAGTGTCATGCCCATGGTCGTGATCAGAGGCAGCATGGCATTGCGAAAGGCATAGGTCAGCACGATCTTGCGTTTTGACAGGCCCGAGGCCCGGGCGGTGCGAATGAACTCGGCCCCAAGCGCCTCCAGCATTGCCGCCCGCGTCATCCGCGCCAGCGGTGCCAGCGCAAACAGCGCCATGGTGACTGCTGGCAGCACCATCTGCTTCAGCGCAGCAAAGAAGATTTCCGGATCGCCGGCAATCAGCGCGTCGATGGTCAGAAAGCCGGTGACGCGGTCAGGCTCGAACATAAAGGGATCAAGCCGGCCAATCGGCTCAGGCGCGACGCCGATCAGGAAATAGAACAGATAGATCAGCAAAAGCCCGGTCACAAAGGTGGGCATCGAGACGCCCAGCGTCGCGATGATCCGGGATAGATGGTCGATCAGCGACCCCGGTCGCAGCGCGGCGGCTAGCCCCAGCGGAATGGCAACGCCAAGCGCCAGCAGAAAGGCCATCACCGTCAGCTCTGCCGAGGCAGGCAGCCGGTTGATCAGCTCGGTCAGCACTGGCTGCCCGGTTGAGAAACTCTGCCCCAGATCACCGCGTGCGATGGCCCCCAGATAGGTCAGGAACTGTTGCGGCAGCGGCTGATCCAGCCCGAGGCTCTGGCGGACCGCCTCGATATCGGCACTGGTCATCGAGGGGTTCGAGGCAAAGATCACCGCCGGATCGCCCGGCAGAACGCGCGTCAGCAGGAAGGTGGCCAGCACAACTCCGAACAGCGTCGGGATCGCCGAAAGAAGCCGGAGCGGGATCTGATGCATCAGCCTTGACCCTCTGTTCCGCTAACGCCTGCCGGTTGCATCAGCAAAAAGATGAGATGATCGCCCCGTACCACTTCGGTGCCATCCGTCTTGACGAGATAACCACGCTCGGTCGCGAGGCCGCGTCCGGGCTTTGACGTCTCGCGCCGGCTGATGAATTCAAGCTTCAGATACACCTCTTCACCGGGGTAAAGCGGGGCAGAGAATTTGATGTCGCTCCAGCCCAGCGATGCGGTGACAGAGCGGTCAAAACAGCCCAGCCCGGCCTTCAGCCCCTCGATCAGCGCCAGATTGAACAGGCCATGCGTGATACGGCCCGCGAACCCGGCCTCACGCGCAAAGGTGTCATTCATGTGAACCGGATGATCCTCGCCTGTCAGGCGGGCATAATCATCAATATCCTGCACGGTGATCAGCCGCGACGCTGATTGCAGAACCGTGCCGGGGATAAAGGTCTCATACCAGATCTGTTCGGTCATGTCTTTTTCCAGGCCTCGGTCCACAGGCTGCGCCAGTCGATCTTACGCGATCCCGAGCGCGGCAGAGCATCGCGGAACTCCACTTCCCTCGGCACTTTATAGGCCGCCATCAGCCCGCGCGCGAAGGTGATAATTTCATCGGCATCGACCTTGCCGCGATATTCGGGCTTCAGCGCGATCACGGCGCGGACCGTCTCGCCGCTGCGGGCATGGGGGGCCGAGATCACCGAAACCTCATGCACCGCAGGATGCCGATAAAGCAGCATCTCACATTCCGCCGGCCAGACCTTATAGCCCGAGACATTGATCATGCGCTTGATGCGGTCGACAATGAAGTAATAGCCCTCGGCATCGACATAGCCGAGATCGCCGCTGCGCAGCCAGGTCCTGCCGTTCAGCGTCACCAGCGTTTCAGCGCTGGCGCCGGGCTGGTTCCAGTAACCGCGCATGATCTGCGGCCCCGAGATCCACACCTCGCCCAGCTCCCCCTGCGGCACTGGCAACAGGGTTTCGGGATCGACAATAATCGAATGGGTATTCTGTATCGGCAGCCCGAGGCACTGATCCTTTGGCGCATCCGGCGGGTTGATATGGGTGGCAGAGATGGTTTCGGTCAGGCCATAGCCCTCGCAAAAGCGCAGCCCCCATTTGCTGAACAGGCGCTCGGCCACCGCAGCCGGCATCGAGGCGCCCCCGCCGGTCAGCACCTGCAGCGAGGCAAAACAATCATCGGTGAAGTTCTCCGACCCCAGCACATCGACGATCATCGTCGGCGCCGCAGACCACCAGGTCACCTTATGGCGGCGCAAGAGGCCGGGCACGGCATCAGGGTTCCAGCGGGTCAGAAGCACAAGCGCCGCCCCGGCACAGATCGCCTCGGCCATCGAGGCAATCATGCCCGCCACATGAAACAGTGGCATGAAGCAGGTCATGACCGAGCTGTGATCGGTGCGATACCAGACCCGCTGCGCCTCGGCGACAAAGCCGGCAGCGCTATGGGTGGTAAAGCAGGCTTTGGGTCGGCCAGTGGTGCCGGACGTATAAGGCAGGATCGCAAGCGTCTCGCCCCCGGGCGGCATTGGCGGCAGGCTGAGTTCCCGGCCAGCCCGGATTGCGGCCTCGAAATCGACCGAGATCACTGGAACCTCTGCCGGTGCGGGACGCAGCATCACCTCCGGCAGCGGATCAGATGTCTCCGGCACCCGGTCCAGGTAGCGCAGGCGCAGAATCCGGTCGAGCGCGCCCGCTCCGGTCAGGACCGCGAAACGCTCCAGCAGCTCATCCGCCACAATCGCCATGCGGGCGCCGCTGTCACTGACGATCCAGCCCAGTTCTTCGGATGTATTCATTGGGTTGACCGGCACAACCACACCGCCCGCCCGCAGCACGGCATAAAAGCCGATCACGAATTGCGGCGCATTTTGCAGGTCAAGAACAACACGGTCACCCGGGCGCAGCCCTTCAGCGATAAGCCAGGCGGCCAGCGCGCAGACATCCGCCTGCAAGGCGTCATAGCGCAAAACGGTGCCGTAATAGTAAAGCGCCGGCCGCTCCGGCCAGGTCGTGGCGCTGCGCTCGAGCAAAGCGGCAAGGTTTTCGCCGGTCACCGGCAGATCAGCAGCAAGCCCGGCCGGCCAATGCGGCGATTGCAGCCCGGTCTGGAAGGCCAATGGCTCTGAACCCGGCGCAGCGGCAGGGGTATTGTCGCTGATTTCGGCCTTCGGCGTCATTCCTGCTCACGTCCTTTGGGTCTGATATATGAAATCAGGTTCCTAATAATGAAACAAGCACCTGCTGTACGGGTCAAAAGGGATTAGACAGAAAATCCCCAAACATGCCCGATTTCAGAACGAACATGCTGTTCTTGCAGAGATGTCAAAAGGCCGTTCAGGCCTGTCTGAGCATCCGAAGCATCACCCGGATCGCCGCTTCGATATGCGCAAGGTCGCTCTCTTCTTCAGGGCAATGGCTGCGTCCGCCGACCGAGGGCACGAACAGCATCATCGCGGGCACGATGCGCCCGATGATCCCGGCATCATGATTGGCGCCGGACAGCAGCTCGCAGGTCGCGATGCCTTCGGCTTTCGCGGCCGCAGACATCGCTGCGGCAAGGCCCGCATCCATCGGAACCGGATGATCCGAATAGACCCGGCGGATCCGCAGACCGAGCTTTTCGTCAGTCGCGACCGCTTCCGCCAGCTCTTCAACCGCGCCGCGCAGGGCCAGCAACTGCCCGCCATCCGGGCCGCGCAATTCAAGGCCCATGCGCACCTCCCCCGGCACCACATTGCCCTGATTGGGTGCAACGCTGAAGACGCCGATGGTGCCGCGCAGATCCGGATCACCGGCGGCGCGGATCATCGCCCGGAACTCTGTCGCAAAACGCGCGGCTCCGGCCAGCGCATCACGGCGCAGATCCATCGGGGCAGTCCCGGCGTGATCGGCCTGGCCTGTAAAGCGCAGCGCCAGCCGCTCCTGTCCGGCAATCGCGGTGACCAGCCCCAGCGGAATACCTGCGGCTTCCAGCACCGGGCCCTGCTCGATATGCAGTTCCAGATAGAACGCCACATCCGAAAAATCATAGGGCGCATTGGCAGGCGTAAACCCTGCCGCCTGCATCAGCGGCGCAAGCTCCGTGCCATCGGCTGCGCGCGCGCGGGCAAGGGCCGCCTCATCATGCAGCCCTGCCATGGCGCGGCTGCCGGTGAAAGGGCCGAACCGCCCTTCTTCGTCGCGAAAGGCGATGACCTCGATGGCGCGGCCCTGCCAGCCTTCGGCTTTCAGCTGTTTCAGGACCGAAAGGCCAGCAAGCACCCCGATGGCGCCGTCAAGCGCGCCGCCCCGCTGCACCGAATCGAGATGCGAGCCGATCAGGAATTTGGGGCCCCTGCCCTCAAGGCGCAAAATGGCATTGCCGAAGGCGTCATAGCGTGCGCCAAGGCCCGCCGCGCGCGCCTCGGCCAGCAGCCAGTCATGCGCCTGATTATCCGCCGCGCTGAAGGCAAGCCGGGACCAGCCGCCGTCAGGATCGGCCCCAAAGCCCTTCAGCCGCGCGAAATCCGACCGGAAATCCATCGCTTAACCCGGGCGGCGGGGCGAGGCCCGCATGACAAAACGTCCCTGTCCCTCGTGACCGAGGAAGACCCCATCCTCGACCACGAGCTTCCCCCGCAGGATCGTGGCGGTGGCAAATCCGGTCAGTTCCTGCCCGCTATAGGGGTTATACCCAATATCGCCGTAATCGCTGGCGGGCGTGATGGTGTGACGCGTCACCGGGTCGATCAGCACCAGATCAGCGTCATAGCCCGGGGCGATAACACCCTTCTTTTCAAAGCCGAAAATCTGCGCCGGGAGGGTCGAGAACAGCTCGACAAACCGCATCAGCGACAACCGGCCCTGATCGACGCCGCGGGTCCAGAGCACCGGCAGCCGGAACTCGATCCCGGTGGTGCCATTGGCAACGGTGGTGAAAGACGGCAGGCCTTTGCGCTTGGCCTCAGCGCTGTAGCTGACCTCATCCGAGGCCACGAGGCTGAGACCGCCCTGCGCAAGCCCCCGGAACAGCGCGTCCTGATTTGCCTGATCGCGCAGCGGCGGCGACAGGATGTAGTTATAGCCATCCTCGCGCTCCAGCGCCTCTTCGGTCAGCGCCAGATAATGCGTGCAGGTCTCGGCGGTGATCTTTACGCCTTCGGCCCGGGCGCGGGCGACCAGATCAATCGCCTCGGCGGCCACCAGATGCAGGATATGAACGCCGCAGCCGGTGGCGCGGGAGAAGGTTATGGCCCGCGAAACGGCTTCGATCTCCACGATCTTCGGCCGGGTCAGCGCGTGATAGCGCGGATGTTCATGGCCTGCCGCAACCGCCTCGGCCCGCAGCCGTTCGACAATATCGGCATTCTCGGCATGCAGCACCACCGAGAGGTCATTCTGCGCCGCCGCCTCCATCAGCGCATAAAGCGCGCCATCGGTCAGCTTCAGCCCGTCTTCCTCATAGACAGTATAGACCTTCAGCGTGGTGACCCCCGCCGCGCGCAGCGCAGGCAGTTCGGCAAGCGTCTGCGCATTCACATCGGTGACGATGACATGCAGCCCGTAATCCACCGTCACATTGGCATCGGCCTGGCCCCGGCGATGGCTCAGCCCCTTCAGGATCGAGCCACCGCGTCTTTGCAGCGCGAAATCGACCACCGCCGTGGTGCCGCCGCGCAAGGCCGCAATCCCGCCCGAGCCGAAATCATAGACCGAACGCACGCCCATGAAGCCGACCATCAGATGCACATGCGGATCGACCCCGCCCGGGATAACGATCCGGCCGGTCGCATCGATCACCCGTGCCTCTGGCGCGACAAGGCGTCCCTCGCCCGGCGGCAGCACCGCGCGGATGCTTTCGCCTTCGGTCAGCACATCGGCAAACCGCACGCCTTCGGGGGTGACAACCCGGCCCCCGCTGATCAGGATCGACATCAGCAGCCCTCCAGCGCCTGGGAAAGATCGGCGATCAGGTCTTCAGGGTCTTCGACCCCGACCGAGATGCGCACGAGGCTCTCACTGATCCCCATGGCAAGGCGCTGCGCCTGCGGCACCGAGTAATGCGAGGTATTGCCAGGCTGGGAAATCAGGCTTTCCACACCGCCAAGCGAGGCACCGATGCCAAAGAGCCGGGTCGCATCCACCACATGGCGGGCGGCCTCGGGGCTCTGCGCCTCAAAGGACAAAAGCGCGCCAAATCCGGTCATCTGGCTTAGGGCAAGCGCGTGATCGGGATGGGAGGTGAGGCCAGGGTAATGCACCTTTGCGACTTTGGGATGCGCGGCGAGGAATTCAGCCACTTTCTGGCCACCGGCATTATGGGCCGCCATGCGCAGCGCATAGGTGGTCATGCCGCGCAGCAAAAGCCAGGCGGCATGCGGGTCGACAATCGCGCCCGAAGCCTGCTGATTGCTGCGCAGCTTCCGCGTCAGATCCCGGCCGCCGCAAACCGCCCCCAGCAAAAGATCGCCATGCCCGTTGAGGTATTTCGACGCCGAATGCACCACCAGCGCCGCCCCAAGCTGCAAGGGCCGCTGGTTCATCGGCCCGCCGAGCGTGCCATCGACCACAACCGGAATTCCGCGCGCCGCCGCCAGTTCCGAGATCGCCCGCAGATCAACAACCCTGAGCAGCGGATTGGTCGGGGTCTCGACATAGATCGCTTTCGTCCGTTCTGTCACCGCGGCCAGAACATCCGCCACCGCGCCCGACGCCGCCCAGACCACATTGACGCCCTGACGCGGCAGCACATCACGGAAATAGCGGATGGTGCCGCCATAGATATCGGGCAGTGCCACCAGCTCGTCGCCGGCTTCCAGCAAAGGTGCCAATGCCCCCGCAATCGCCGCCATGCCCGAGGCGTAAAGCACGCAGGACTGCGCCCCTTCCAGCGCCGCAACCCGCTGTTCCGCCGCCAGAACAGTGGGGTTGCGCACCCGGGAATAGACATAGCCGCGTTTTTCGCCGCTGTTGATTGCCATCAGCTCGGCAGTGTCTTTCGCGACAAAGGTGCCGGTCTGATAGACCGGCGGCGAAACCGCCCCCATTGCCTCCGCAGGGTCGTGACCGGCGTGAACCGCGATCGTGGCCAGGCGAAGTGCGGGGGCTTTTGTCATTTCGTCAGCTCTTTCGCGATGATGATGCGCAGGATCTCGGACGTGCCGCCGCCGATTTCCGCCAGCTTTGAATCGCGGAAATGGCGCTGCATGTCGAATTCCATCAGATAGCCCCAACCGCCCATCATCCGCATGCCGTTCAGCGCGGCGCGGACATACATCTCGGACGAGAAGAGATTGGCCATCGCGGATTCCTTGTTGTTCGGAATGCCGCGATCCACGAGGTTTGCAGAACGATAGAGCAGGAGCCGCGCGGCCTCGATCTCCATGTCCATATCGGCGAGCTTCGCCTTGGTCAGCTGGAAGCTGTTGATCTTCTGACCGAACTGCTTGCGCTCATCGGTATATTGCAGGATTTTCTCCAGCACCGACTGCGCCGCGCCGACATTGACGCCGGTCAGGCAGCAGCGCTCGTAATCCAGTGTCTTCAGCGCATTCATCCAGCCGCCATTCACCTCGCCGATCACATTCTCTTTCGGGATGCGGCAATCGGTCAGGAAGATCTCGTTCAGATCCATCGGCTTCAGGCCCAGCTTCTTCAGCCGCCGGATTTCCATGCCTTTGGTGCCGGTCGGCACCAGCAGCATGGTGATGCCCTTATGCTTCGGGGCCTCGGGGTCGGTGCGGGTCATCAGCAGGATGTAATCCGCCACCTGGGCGGCAGAGCAGAACATTTTCTGCCCGTTGATCACCCATTCCTCACCGTCCAGCTCGGCCCGTGTCACCAGCGAGGCGGCATCAGACCCCGAGCCCGGCTCGGAAAGCGAGAGCGCGAAACGGATCTCGCCGCGCGCCAGTTTCGGCAAAAGCTCTTTCTTCTGCTCTTCGGTCGCGAAATGCGTCAGCGCATCGGTCGCGATGACCACGGTCGTATAGTAGAGATTGGCACCGGCCTCGAAATGGCGGGCGAATTCTTCCAGAAACACCACCAGATCGGTGCAGCTGCCACCCATGCCGCCATATTCGACCGGGATCGGCAGCGAGAGCCAGCCCGCCGCCGCCAGCTTGTCGTAAAGCTCGGTCGGGAAGCGCTCGGCCTCGTCACATTCACGCACATATTCAATCGGGCATTCACGCGTCAGGAAGCTGCGCAGATTGTCGCGCATCAGCCGCTGTTCTTCGCTAATCTCGAAATCCATCTTATTTCCCCGTCCAGCGTGGTGCGCGTTTTTCTGCAAAGGCCCGCGGACCTTCCTTGTAATCTTCCGAGGCCCGGATGCGATCCCGCGCGGGCAGGCCGGAGTAAAGCTTTTCAAAAGCCTCGCGATCCGAAAGCCCCTCGACCTCGCGCGTCACCTCGAGCAGCGCGGCAACCGCCAGCGGCGCGGCCGAGACGATCTGCGCGGCCAGGGCGCGGGCCTCATCCATCAGTGCCTCAGAGGTGGTGATCCGGTTGACGAAGCCATATTTATGCCCCTCCTCCGCTGTCAGCCGCCGCCCGGTCAGCAAAAGCTCGGAGGCGATATTCACCGGCAGCCGGCGATGCGCGCGCCACAGCCCGCCCGCTTCGGGGATGAAACCGCGTTGAAGCTCTGGCAGGCCAAACTCGGTCTTTTCCGTGCAAAGGACCAGTGTCGCGAAAAGCGCAAATTCAAAGCCGCCGCCTACTGCCAGCCCGTCAATCGCTGCGATCACCGGCTTGATCATATCCTGGCGGTTCAGGCTCATGAACCCGTTCGGGCCGAAATCCTCGCCATCATCGCCCGCCGCGACCGCCTTCAGATCCCAGCCCGCCGAAAAGATCTTCCCCCCTGCCGCAGAAACGATCCCCACGCGCAGATCAGGGCTTTCATTCAACAGCGTCAGCGCCGCGTCGAAATCGCGGCTGGCCTGCTGGTCAAAGGCATTGGCGGGCGGATGATCAAAGACAATCTCCAGCACCTGACCCCGGATTTCGGTTCTGATGCGGCTCATGCCGGGAACTCCCGCAGCACGTCTTTCGAGATGATGTCGCGATGGATCTCAGAGGTTCCCTCCCAGATCCGCTCAACGCGGACATCGCGCCACATCCGCTCAATCGGCCATTCTTTTGAGACCCCCATGCCGCCCAGCATCTGCAGCGCGTTATCGGTCACGCGCCCCGCCATTTCCGAGCCATAGAGGTTGACGATAGAGGCCTCCCGCTGGGTGATCAGCCCATCCTCCATCCTTGCGGCGCCATTCAGCACCAGAAGGCGGGTCGCCTCGATCTCCATCGCCATATCGGCCAGTTTGAACGAGGTGCCCTGGAACTGGCCGATGGTCTTGCCAAAAGCACGGCGCGTATTGGCATATTGCGCGGCGATGCCCATGGCGCGCTCGGCCAGGCCCACCATATTGGCCGAAAGCATCACCCGGCCCGAAAAGATCCAGCTTTTCGCAATGGCAAATCCGCCGCCCTCTTCGCCAATGATATTGGCGACCGGCACGCGGACATCCTCCAGCGCGATTGAGCAGGATTTGAAACCCCGGTTGCCAACCAGCTCCAGCGGGCTGACACTCACGCCAGGCAGGCATTTGTCGACGAGGAAGCAGGTGATCCGCTTTTGCGGCCCTTTCGGAGTGTCATCGACGCCGGTGACGGCGAAAAGGATGATGAAATCCGCCACCATCGCCATGGTGATGAAGATCTTTTCGCCATTGATGATGTAATCATCGCCGTCGCGCACCGCCCTGGTGGCGATCTGGCGCGCGTCAGAGCCTGCGCCGGGTTCGGTCAGGCCAAAGCATTCCCAGCGTTCGCCGCGGATCACCGGTTTCAGATAGGTTTCGATCTGGTCACCGGTGCAGGCTTTCAGGATCGGCGCCGGGCGGTTGCAGATGATGTTAAGCGCCCTTGTGGTGCGCCCGAACTCAATCTCCGCCACCGCGCGCAGCCGCTGCCCAAGGCCGCCACCGCCCAGCTCTTCGGGCATGTTCAGCGCGTAATATCCGGCATCTATTGCCTTCTTTTTCAGCTCACGGAACAGATCTTCCGGGACCTTATCGGCCTTTTCGATCAGATCCTCATGGGGCGTCAGCTCTTTTTCGACAAAGGCACGCACACCCTGGGCCACCATACGCTGATCTTCGCTGTAGGCTGCATAGCTCATCATTGAAACCCGTATTGCCGATCCGAAAGATCGTTTCATTATTTGACATGACGTTTTATGAATTCGCAAAACTTGTCAATATAGCAACGCCTGGAATGGTGGGCGCGTTATGGCCCGCAGGCCGAACGTCTTAAGCGCTTATCCAGTCTGTTCATGGAGGAAACGGCGCCCCGGTGCCGGCCCCGGGAGCGCAGGACGACAAAGGCCGCCCGCCGGAACGTGCCCCGTGACACGACAACGCATGATGCCAGGGCAGCTATACGGCGATCGCTGGCCGAAGACCCACCCGCCATCGGTCGGAGACGGGTCTGAGGGTCCGCCCATGCGCGCCAGCGCGAGGCTGCGGCCATCCGGCGGGTTCAGGGAAAGAAACATACCGGAGCTCCAGAATATCACGGCGTTTTTGTTGTTTTTTTTCGACATATCCGCCGCATCCGTCACTTTTGCATAACATCCCATAATCTTGCATTATCGGACCTCTATACGGTTTCCATGAAAACCTGAAAAACACCGGCATAGCAAAGCCCGGCCCGGAACTGTTCCAGCGGATTTGCGCTTTCAGGCGGACCGGCTTCCGCCAGAACTGCCGGGCCGCGAGGATCTTCTCCGGGCTTTGGATGTGGCTTCGCGTGAGCCGGACCATCTACCCCGGTAACGTGATTGCGCCGGATCATTGAGGGATTCGCATTCCAAATCAGGCCGTGACAAGAATCGCCTCGGTGTTTTCCGGAACACGCCCTGGGTAGAAACTGGCCTGCCTTGCGTTACCGTGACTGCGGGGCTCACTCCGGGTGCAAGAAGTCAGCACAGAGCCCCCTTCCCCCAGCCTGTGCATAACTAAATACTTTTAAAACAATACATTGAATAAATTTACTCAACGGTCACCTGGGGAAGAAATCAAAATCTGGCAGGCCTGCTCAAGCCCAACACAAAATACCCGCGAACGATTTTTCTTGAGAACTGAGAACCGCGCAGGCATACGTGTAACGACAAAAGTAAGAAATGATCGCAAAGTGCGTTTCTGGGGCAGGATAAAGTACCTGCTTCACCGAGTAACGCAAACCTGCGACAGATCACGAGCGGACCATGACCCTACCTGTTCTTCACGACAAACTGAAGGCAGATGCCCACCTCCTTTCGGAGGCCCTGGAGCGTATGTCGAAGCTGTTCCTGGCGCCAAAAGAAGAAAAGACACTTCGCAGCTTTACCTCTTCCGAGGTCGCAGAACTTTTGCGGGTCAGCGATGGCTATCTGCGCAAGGCCCATTTCGACGGCAAAATCCCCGAGGTAGAGCAGGGCTCCGGCGGCAAGCGCCAGTATACGGCGGCCTCGATCATCGACATCCGCCGCATTCTGGCCCAGACCGCCAAAGACCCGTTTCAGTTCCTGCCCGGTCGCCGCGAGGGCGACAAGCTGCAGATCTGGTCCACCGTGAATTTCAAGGGCGGATCATCGAAAACCACGACGACCGTTACCCTTGCCATGCGGCTTGCGCTCCGCGGCTATCGGGTGCTGGTGGTGGATGCCGATCCACAGGCATCGCTGACGACATTCTTCGGCTATCAGCCCGAAATCGACTTCCGCCAGGGCGGTACGCTTTATGATGCGATCCGCTACAATGATGGCGATACAACGCGTGTGTCGATCACCACTGTCTTGCGACGCACCTATTTCCCGGGGCTGGATCTGGTTCCGGCCGGGATCCTGCTCTCCGAGTTCGAAACCGAGACGCCAACGGCGCTCAGCCGGGGCGAGCAACCTGTCTTTTTCAACCGTATCCGGGATGCTCTGCGCCAGGTCGAAGATGATTACGACATCGTTCTGATCGACTGCCCGCCGCAGCTCGGCTACCTGACAATGTCGGCGGTTTGTGCCTCCACCTCCCTCCTGATGACGATCACCCCCGAGCGGGTGGATCTGGCCTCGGCCAGCCAGTTCCTCATGATGGCCTCTGGTGTCATGGAAGTGCTGCACACCAACGGCGCCGCCGGCGCCTTTGACAATTTCGCCTATCTGCTTACCCGGTTCGACACTTCGATCAGCACCCAACAGGATCTTGCGGAGTGGATACGCGAGCTTCTCGGGACAAGCGTGATACCGACCCCCTTCGTGAAGTCATCGGCCGTCAGCGAGGCGGGATTGTCACAGCGCACTATCTTTGAGGTCGATCTGTCTTCGGTCAAAAACCGTAAGACCTTCGAACGGGCGCTGGATTCTGCGACCGGGTTTTCCAACGATATCGAGAAGCTCATTCAGGCGGCCTGGGGCCGGGAGGTGTCCGATGCGAAATAACATCCTGGCTCAAAGCCTCCGGAAAAGCCTTGAAGGCGGCGATAAGACAGCAGAGGTCGCAGCGCCCTCCCCTGCCCCCAATGCGGACGGCCCGAAATCCCTGAAGTCGATGGCAGATGTTCTGTCGAGTGTTTCCGCGCAGGCCCCCCAGGATGTCGATCCCGCAGAAATCGCCGATTCCGAAATCGCAGACCGGTTCGACGTCCGGGACGGGCTGAGCGATCTGGTTGAGTCGATTCGTTCCTCAGGCCAGCAACTTCCGGTCATGCTGCGCCATCGCCGGGGCGCGGGACCCAGATACGAAGTGGTCTATGGCAGGCGCAGGATTGCCGCCTGCCGTGCCCTCGGCATCAGGGTGGCTGCCTATATCAGGGACATGAGCCTCGATGAGGCCCTCATGTCCCAGGCGCTTGAGAACTCCGCAAGGCTCGAACGAAGCTTCATTGAACAGGCTGTTTTCGCCGCCAAGCTGGAGGAGGCAGGGTTCACCGCCGAGCGCATCTGCCAGGCGCTTGCCATCGATTCAAGCACCCTCAGCCGGTTGCGGACTGTTGTGCGCGACATCCCTGATCAGCTCATTCAGCGCATCGGAGCGGCCCAGGGCATCGGGCGCCGTCCCTGGATGGAGCTGCGCGACCTGATCAAGGGCGCCAGCGACAAGGTCGTGAAAAAAGCGGTCAGCATCGTCCCGGAAAGCGGATCAGCGGCAGAACGGCTGGAAGCGGTCATCAGCGCCCTGTCTTCGGGCAGCTTCAATGACGAGCCCAAAGCTCAACGATCCCGCCCGGCGCCCCAGCGAACCGTCATTGCGGGTTCTGTCAGCTGCCATCTGGCGACCGGAAATCTGGTTCTGCGCGCAGATCGAAAACAGGATCGTGCCTTCCTCCGCTATGTAGAGGCGCAGCTGGCCCAGCTTTATTCTGATTGGTCCAGCGCACAGACTGAAACAGGTAACTCATTGATTTATAAAGATTGACCATGGTCAATCGGCGAAATCGACCCCACAGGCAAATCACGAGAAAAGGAGCAGACTTCAGGCAAAAAGAAACCCCCCGAAAGCGGTGAGCTAACGAAGGGTCCCTGTAACTTCAGCACTTACTAGGTACCCCCAAAATCGAATCAGCGCAACACCGATTTCGGTGAACGGATTTCGTTTGCCGTCTGAAATCGCATGAAGCACATCACATCCACGGTCCTTGCGGCCGGGGCACAGGAAACTTGTGCCAAATCCGCGGAGCAGTCGCTTCCCGGGATGGGGTCGATCACCCTGCAGCCGGCGTTCCGGCCGATCTCGCGGCGTGACATCATGGCCGCGGTCAATACCTGCGGCCGCGATCTCGGCATTCGGCAAGGGGCGGTTGTTGTCCTGGACGCTCTGCTGAGCTGCCTGCCCTGCCAGGGCGCGGATGGGCGCGAAACCCTCGTGTCACCGGCCACCCTCCTCACCATCTATGCCAGCAACGAAACCCTCTGCTTCCGCGCCAGGGGGCTCACCGACCGTCAGCTGCGTCGGCACATAGAGACGCTGGAAACCGCCGGCCTGATCCTCCGCCGTGACAGCGCCAATGGCAAACGCTTCCCGGTGATGCGGCATGGCAAACCGATCGGCGCCTTCGGGCTCGATCTCTCCCCCCTCTTCGCGCAATCCGACGCATTGCTCGCGCTTGCCCGGCGGCGCCGCGAAGAAGCAGATGAGCTGCGCGGGCTGCGGGCGCAGATCCTCAGGCTCCGCGCGGCCTGCGCCGAACTGCATCTGGATGCGGCCCTCACCGTCTTCATCGACGGATTGCGCAACCTGGTGCGTCGCACAACGCTTACCCTTTGTGAGGCGCGTGCAGCGCTCGCCCGGCTGACCACGGTCTTCTCTTCTGATATCCCGCCTCAGTCAGCGCAGGATCCTCAGGCAAGGCGGGATGAGCCCCGCCTGCCGCCGAATGCGGGGCCAGCGCACTCCGCTTGCCACCCGGAGAATACCCTCGACCACGACAGGGCTGAACCCATGGAAGAAGCCCCTGCCACACAAGACACATGTTCCGCGGCGTCGACCAACCAAACGCCCGCCTCTGACGGACGAAATGTCCGCCACATAGAGCAAGAGTCAGAAACAAAAAAAAGAAAGAAGGAACCCGGATCACCTGCCAGCTGGACGGCCTTGACCGAGGTCAGCGCTTTCTATCCCGAACCATCCACCGCTCAGGACGCCACCCGCATCGCGTTTGAATTCGGAAAGATGCTGAGAATAAGCCAGGACATTCTGGCAAGCGCTGCGAACCGGCTCGGGCTGTGGGGGCTTCTGAGCCTCGAAGACCGCATGGCAAAACAAATCGGCTCCATCCTCAACCCTGATGCCTATGTCCGGTCCGTCCTCCGTGCCTGAACCCACGCATCCAGGCCAGATCGGACAGATAGACCGCCCGAAAGGAATCAGATAGGTTCTTTGATTGTTCTCATGCGGAAACACAGCGAGGTGAGATCATGTGCTGGTGTGGACGGCTCCTCACCCACCTGCGCTATGGTCTTCCGGACCACGGTCAAAAACCTGAGGAGAGAGC